>CAZCCL010000006.1:2844-50378 GCA_964497095.1 uncultured Gaiellales bacterium
CATCGTGCAACCCCTGCCCCGGGGGGGGGGGGGCCCGCGGGCCGCCGCCCGCTAGGCAAGGGTGCTTGGCGGGCTTGGCCCGCCAAGCGCGCAATGAAGAGCAAGGATAGGCGAGAGATAGGCGAGAGAGACGAGCTCATGACTACTAGCAGAAGACGTATCCCCATCAACAACCATGCCTCCGCGGACGAAGCTGCGGCGGAACGAGCTCCGGCAGAAGACGCCGGTGCCGGAGCGGACCATCCGCAGGCGGCGCAGCCCGGCGTGTCGGGCTCTGGCGGCAAGGAACCCCTAGCCCAGGACCAACCGGTCACAGACCTGCGGGTCGGCGAGACGGTCTTGCTGGAGGCTGAGACTGCCCTGGAGAAGGCGACCCAGGAACGGGATGCCTTGGCCGACTCTCTGCTGCGGCTGCGGGCCGAGTTCGAGAATTTCCGGAAGAGGGCGACTCGTGAGTCGGTGCAGGCCCGGGAACGGGCCCAAGGGGAGTTGCTCGGCGAGCTTCTGCCCGTGCTGGACAATCTGGAACGCGCTCTCGACGCGGCCGAGCACCACGAAGAGGGTAAGGTGCTTGCCGGTGTGCGCATGACCCGGGATATGTTCTTGGATCTGCTGGGGCGCAAGGGAGTCGAAGAGATCGAGACCGTGGGCTCCAAGTTCGACCCTGTCGTCCACGACGCGATGCTCCTGCAGCCTTCCGACCGCGAGGAGGGTACCGTGACCGCCGTGTTGGAGCGTGGCTACAAGCAGGGCGATCAAGTTCTCCGGCCGGCGAGAGTGGCGGTCTCTTCGGGACCGGGCGCCCCGGACGGACCGGCTCCGGCCGCGTAGGAACGGGGGAGACCCAGTGGCCACAGGGACTCGCGACTACTATGAAGTCCTGGGAGTGAAGAAATCGGCCTCTCAGGACGAGATCAAGAAGGCCTACCGGAAGCTGGCACGCCAGTACCATCCCGACGCCAACCCCAATGATCCCAAGGCCGAGGAGAAGTTCAAAGAGGTATCCAGCGCCTACGAAGTCCTGTCCGACCCTGAGAAGCGGAAGAAGTACGACGCCGGGCCTTCGTTCTTCGGCCAAGGCCCGCAGGCTGGTGGCGGGTTCCGCGGCTACCAAGGAGGCGGGCCGGCCGGCGGTGACTGGGGCGACCTGTTCGGAGGCCTCTTTGGCGGAGCCTTCGGCGGGGGGCAAGGTTTCGGTGGGACAGGAGGTTTCGGCGGCAGGAGGCAACCCCGGGCCGAGCGTGGAGAGGATCTGAGCGTCTCGGTCACGCTGTCGTTCGACGACGCGCTCAAAGGGGTGACCACGAAGATCAGCGTGCCTCAGACCGTGCAGTGCTCGACCTGCGGCGGCAGTGGGGCCGCCCCGGGCACTTCCCCCATCACCTGCCCCCAGTGTCAGGGACGGGGAGTGGTCAGTCAGAGCCAAGGCTTCTTCGCCCTTACTCAGCCCTGTGGCCGCTGCGGGGGTGTCGGCACCATCGTAGAGAACCCGTGCCCGACCTGCAACGGATCCGGGTCGACTCGGACACTCAGGAAGTTCAACGTGCCTCTGCCCCCCGGGGTCAGAGAGGGGACGAAGATCCGTCTCAAAGGCAAGGGCGAGCCGGGGCGGCGGGGTGGCCCGCCGGGCGACCTATACGTGATCGCCGAGGTGAGGGATAGTCCCCTGTTCGAGCGCCGGGGTGCGGAATTGCTGGTGGAAGTGCCCGTCACGATGGTGGAAGCGGCTTTGGGAGCTACCGTGCGGGTGCCCACTCCGGAGGGGAGCGTCGCCCTGAAGGTGCCGGCCGGTACCCAGGATGGTAAGCTTCTGAAGCTCAAAGGCAAAGGGGCCCCCCGTCTGGGCGCTTCCGGGAAGGGTGATCTGATCGCGCGTATCAAGGTGCTCACCCCCGAGAACCTGAACAGGCACGAGAAAGATCTTCTCAAGAAGTTCGCCGAGTCACGCAAAGAAGATCCACGAGCCGATCGGCCCGGCTGGTCGGCCTGAGCGGGCGGCTCCTGAGATGAGAGTCAGATCCGACATGATGGAGATCGCACATGGCGCTTGACGACAAGATGAGGCCGGTGTTCATGATCTCGGTGGCCGCTGAACTGGCGGAGATGCACCCGCAGACTCTGCGCATGTACGAGAGAAGGGGACTGATCCGTCCGCGGCGGTCGTCGAAGAGCACTCGTCTCTATTCCATGGACGATGTGGAGAAGCTCCGGCGCATCCAGCAACTGGTGGGTGAGTGCGGTCTCAATCTGGCTGGAGTGGAACGGGTCCTCGAGATGGAGGAGCAGTTGGCCGCACTGCAGAAGCGGCTGGACCATCTGGAGGCCGAGATGGACCGTCTGACCGAGCAGGCACGGCAGGAACTGGAGGCGGTGCATCGCAGCTATCGCAAGGAACTGGTCCCTCTTGCCGGCCCCGGCGAGGTGGTGATCGTGGCCCAGAAACGTCGGGCCGGATCGCCCGGGTCTCGTAGATCTTGACGGCCGAGCGCGCATACGAGGCCCAAGAGGTCGGGCCGACTGAAGGGCAGATGGACGACGAGCTCCCGGCGGCCCGGGAGCAGTTCTGCGCCAACCATCCCGATCGTGCCACCATGGTGACCTGTAGCGCCTGCGGCAAGCCGATCTGCCCCGACTGCATGGTCTATTCCGCGGTCGGCATAAAGTGCAAGGAATGTGCGAGAATGCCGCGCTCGAGCCGGGTGACCCTCAGCACCAAACGTTTTCTGTGGGCTCTGGCGGCCGGCCTATGGGCGGGAACCGCTCTGGGCTTCGCCTACTACTACATCCTGGGAAGCATCGGGTTCTTCTTCCTGTTCTTCTTCGTGGCTGCAGGTATAGGCTATCTGGTGGGGGAAGCCGTTTCCAGAGCCTCCGGCCGCTACCACGGGCTGAAGACCGCTGTGGTGGCGGCTCTCTCCACGCTATGGGCGTTCTTACTGCCGCCGGTGACCGCCGCCTTCATCAGCTACGGCGTGAGCTGGAACGTGGTCGTGTTCACCCTGTCGACCCGGGGGATCATCAACTGGCTCGTCATGGCTTTCGCTGCGTATCTGGCTTGGAATCGGAACCGATGAGGGTTGGGCGACCCACCCGATCTCCGCAAGTCGGGCCGGCGGGCCGCGGCGCTGGCACTCTTCGTATGAGAGTGCCAGCCAAGATACTGCACGGCGTGGGCGTTTTCCGCTATACTGTGGCGGCGATGGATCAGGAGGTCTAGTAGCGTTGCCTACTTACGAATACCGTTGCGTTTCTTGCGAGCATCAGTTCGAGCGCTTCCAGCGGATGTCTGACGACCCGGTCAAGGAGTGCGAGGTCTGCGGGTCTTCGGTGAGGCGGTTGTTGTTCCCCGTGGCCATACACTTCAAGGGCAGCGGCTTCTACAGCACCGACTACGCCCGGAAGAACGCCCTTAGCTCGGCAGGCACCCAGACTGCGAACGGGGGCGGATCCGAGAGTCCTTCGACGGGAGAGAGCGCCGGCTCCAAGGATGAAGTCAAGCCCGCGGAGCCGAAGGCGGGCCCCTCGACCGTAACCGCCGCGGCCGCAAAGAACGACTGAGTCATCTTCCTCCTGCCATGCCCGGTAGGGACGGAAAGGACTACCCGCTTGTCGGTTTCGGTCCGGCGCGCCCGCTGATCGTACTCACCAACGACGACGGCGTCCGGTCACCCGGCCTGGCCGTTCTGAAGGCCTCGCTCGATCCCTTGGGCGAAGTGCGCATCGTGGCTCCCGACCAGAACCGCTCGGGGGCCGCGAGGAGCATCACCATGCACTCCCCGCTGTGCGTAGAGGAGGTGGAGCTTCCCGACGGAAGTCTTGCCTACAGTACGGACGGTACTCCGGTCGATTGCGTGCGCATGGCGGCCCTCGGGCTGCTCGACCGTACCCCCGATCTCATCGTCTCCGGGATCAATCTGGGCGGCAACATGGGTGACGACATAACGTATTCGGGCACCGTGGCCGCCGCCTTGGAGGGCATCATGCTCGACATCCCCGCGGTCGCGCTCTCGGCCGAGGGCTACCATCCGGGGTACGATCTTTCAGTGCCTGCTCGCTTCGCCCACCGATTGGTGTCCGTCATGTTTGCTAAAGGCTTTCCCGCCAGGACGCTTCTCAACGTGAATTGCCCGGACCGTCCCTGGGAAGCCCTGCGAGGGGCGCGCCTGACCACCCTCGGCAAGCGCATCTATGGTGACAAGGTGCAGTATCACGATACCCGGGACGGGCGTCGCCGGTACTACGTCTACAACGACGACCTCAGCTATCACCAGGAAGCGGGCGCCGATTTCGAGGCCATCGCCGGAGGCTGGGTGTCTATCACCCCCCTCCATTTCGACCTGATGTCCCACGATGCCCTGGATGGACTCCAAGGCTGGGAGCAAGACCTGGGCCCATGGGGAGAGGAGTCTGCGGGGGAAGGCGAGAACGGAGGCCGACTCTGAGCGGGCACCTCCTTCGGGAGCGTCCCTACCAGGCTGTGGTGTTCGACCTGGACGGGACCATCGTCGACTCGGTGGACTTGATCGTCGTCTCTTTCCAGCATGCGTTCCGCGAAGTACTGGGCCGGGAGGTGGGCCGTGAGGAGGCCATAGCCTACGTGGGCCGGCCCCTGCGGGAGCAGATGATGGCTTTCAGCCCCGAGCATGCCGATGAACTGGTCGCCTCGTACCGTGAGTTCAATCACCGCGAGCATGCCCGCATGCTCAAGTTGTACGACGGCATCCTGCATCTCTTGGACCGCCTTCAGAAGACAGGCACAAAGGTCGGGCTCGTCACCTCGAAGTCTCGCTATACCACCCAGATGGCCTTCGACCTCACCGGTATCGAGAGCTACTTCGATGCGGCCGTCTGTGCCGACGAAAGCCCACGCAACAAGCCCTTTCCGGACCCGATCCTCCTGTGCCTGCAGCAACTGGGAGTGTCGCCTGCGGACGCGGCCTATGTGGGCGACAGCCCGGCGGACATGCAGGCGGCGCGTGCGGCAGGGGTGGAGGCCATAGCAGTAGCCTGGGGGGTGTTCGACGTCGCGACGTTGACGGCTGAAAAGCCGGACAGACTGGTCCATACTATCCCTGAGCTGGTGGGGCTGCTGGGTATCTAGAGGGAGACGACGGTGCCGGAAAGGGAGCGGAGTGCGGCTGAGCGGGTGGAGGAACTGCGGGCGCTCGTCCGTCACCACGACCACCGTTACTACGTCCTCGACAGCCCCGAGATCTCCGACTCCGAGTACGACGCTCTCTACCGGGAGCTGGAGGAGGTAGAGGCGGCTCATCCCGAGCTGGTCGTCCCGGACTCTCCCACCCAGCGGGTCGGTGGCGAACCACTTGCCGCCTTCACCCAGGTCCGGCACGGCGAGCCCATGCTTTCTCTGGCCAACGCGAAGAACGAGGAGGAGCTGCGGGCCTGGCACGCGCGGGCCGTCAAGCTCGCTGCGGAGGCGGGCGGGGATCCTGCCGGACTTCGCTTCGTCCTCGAGCCCAAGATCGACGGGCTGGCCGTCTCGCTGCGGTACGAGTCGGGTCGTTTGGTGGTAGGGGCCACCCGTGGCAATGGGGAGGTGGGCGAGGATGTCACCAGCAACCTACGCACCATCCCCGCTGTACCCCTGGCCATGCTGCCCGCGGTCGCCCCGTACCCGGCTGCCGTGGAGGTCCGGGGCGAGGTGTACCTACCCCTGGAAGCGTTTGCCCACCTGAACGAGCAGCGGGTGGCGGCGGGGGAATCCACCTTCGCCAATCCCCGCAACGCGGCGGCGGGATCGCTGCGCCAACTCGACCCCCGGGTGACGGCTTCGCGTCCACTCTCGGCCTGGTTCTACGGCGTCGGATACCTCGAAGGGACGGAGTTCCCGGGCCACCACGACGTCCTCATCTGGCTGCGCACGGCCGGGTTCCGGGTCAACCCCGACATCCGGGTGGCGGCGGATGTGGACGAGATCGTCTCCGCGTGCCGGGAGTGGGAGGAGCGCCGGAGCGACCTCGACTACGACATCGACGGCGTGGTGGTGAAGCTTGACGACCGTCGCCTGCAGACGCGCCTTGGAGCCGTTGGTCGCGATCCGCGCTGGGCCGTGGCCTACAAGTTCGCGCCCACCACGGCCCAGACCCGGCTGGTCGCGATCCACATCAACGTAGGCCGGACCGGTGTGCTCAACCCCTGGGCGGAACTGGAGCCCGTCGAGGTAGGCGGGGTCACGGTGGAGAAGGCCACCCTGCACAACGAGGAAGATATCGGGCGCAAAGACCTCCGCGAAGGCGACATGGTCGTGGTCCAGCGGGCCGGGGACGTGATCCCCCAGGTGGTCGCCCCCCTGACCGATCTGCGCACCGGCGCCGAAAGACCGTTCCACATGCCCAGCGAGTGTCCCAAGTGCGGGACGCCGGTGGTGCGTACGCCTGGAGAAGTGGCGGTGCGCTGCCCCAATCCGGACTGTCCTGCCAGAAGGCTGGAGGCGATCAAGCATTTCGTGAGCAAAGGGGCCATGGACATCGACGGGGTGGGCGACAAGCTGGTGGAGCGCCTGCTGGAGTTGGGGATGATCGCCGACGCCTCAGATCTCTACCGCCTGGAGGCGTCCCGGCTGGCCGATCTGGAAAGGTTGGGGGAGAAATCTGCTGAAAACATCATCCATGCCATAGAGGTCTCCAAGACGCGCCCGCTGGCCCGCGTGCTCTTCGCTCTGGGGATCCCTCATGTGGGTGCGGAGAACGCAGACCTGCTGGTGCAGCGGTTTGGCAGCGTCACCGCGCTGCGGGAAGCTTCCGTCGAGAAGATCAGCGAGACGCCGGGGATTGGGCCCATCATTGCCGAGAGCGTGTGGCAGTACTTCCATGAGCCTCGCAACCTCGACCTGATCGCGCGGCTGGAGACCGCCGGCGTGACCATGACGGCGGGGCGGTCTGAGGCGGGGCGGTCTGAGGCGGGCCAGGCGTCCTTTGGTGGCGATGGCTTGTCCGCCGGGCCGCTGGCGGGCAAGACCCTGGTCCTCACCGGTGCCTTGCCCACCCTGACGAGGGGCCAGGCCACCGATCTCATCACGGCGGCCGGAGGCCGGGTTAGCGGCTCCGTGAGTTCGAAGACGGACTACGTGGTCGTCGGCGAGGATCCCGGCTCAAAAGCGGCGAAGGCCCGGGAACTGGGCGTGACCCAACTGGACGAAGACGGGTTGAGGTTGCTTCTCGAGACTAGCTAGGCTGGAGAAAGGTGAGGACCAGCCTGTCCCCGTCGGTGGTCGCCTCCAGTACACGCTGGACTCGAGGTCGTCCGCCTTGGTCTCGCTCCATATGAATGATCAGCGGCCCGATCGTACGCAGATGTTCGGCCGTCTCCCTCTTCATGGCGAGCCAGTCGGCGAGCGTGGCCTCGGGGTCGGGGGTCGACACCGTGGCCAGCCCGGAGGGCCCTTGCGCCAAGGTCTCGAGAAATCCGGGGCCGTCGCGGCGGACCAAATCGCGGGCTATCACCCAGTTCGGTTTCATTTCGGCGGCTTTGCGGAACACCGTCGCCCGGGCCGGAGAGCCGTGCTTCGCTGTGAGCTGCACCGTGAAAGACCGGCCGCGCAAGGCGGGCAACTCCAACTGCCCGTCGTCGACCGCGACGATACGCTCGTCCCGCGGCAAGAACTCGATCAGGGCATTGAGCAGGGTGGCCTTCCCCACGTCGGGGCTGCCGCTGACGATCATGCTCCGCTTGAGGCCTAGGCTGCCATTGAAATAGCGGGCGTACCAGGGACTCACCGTGTTGTTGTCCACCAGGCTGCGCAGGGGCACGTTCAGCACCCGGTGCTCCTGGTCCGCGGCGGCCGCCGCGTACATGACCGACGTGGCAGCCTCCAAAGAAGGGGACCGACTGAACTGGTAGGAGTCGTAGGCGCGGACCACAGCCTGCAAGATCTGAACGATGAGCATGAGCTGGGCTCTCTCCTGCTCAGGAGGATCGATCTCACCGATCAGGTCGTCCGCGAGCTTCCTGAGGCGACTCTCGTAAACTGTGAGTATCCGATCGAAAGTGGGCAACTCTGGTCTCCCGTCGTGTCGGATTGGTGTGATTCTACTCGGTCGTGTGGTTCGGCGCCACGACCTGGGCAACGACCCCACCGTCGGGTAGCCTTTGGTGCTGTGACCCGGCGGACGCAAGCGCGCAGAAGCGCGCGCCGTCGCGTCGCCGGATCCGTACAGTTCATGTTCGCGATCTGTAGGGGAGTCGACATGGACTTGGAGAAGGTCGAAGAAGCCGTCGAGAAGGCGGCGACGAACGGAGTGCTCACTTGTCACGATGCCCGGGCCTTGGCGGAGGAGCTGGGGGTGGACTACTCGCAGGTGGGGCAGGCCTGCGACGAGGTGAGTATCGAAGTCCGAGCCTGCGAACGGCGCTGGTTCTGAGCCCCCGAGGAGTCATTGGTGGGCCGGTTGCAAGACTGGACCACGAGCCGCACGCGACACCTCTCGTTGGAGGCGAAGGTGAGGTAATCTCTCTCATCACGTGGGCGTCGGCAGAAGAGTCGTGGACCGTAGCGGGAACACGAGTCACGGCCGGCGTCGAATCCAGTGCTTTGCGCGTGCTCGCCGGCTGAGGCGAGGGTGAAGACGGTCGGCTGTGGCACTTTTGACCACCGACGGAGACGACATGGGTGGCAGGATATGAACGGCACCAGCAACGAAGGCCTCGAGCGCGGCGAAGGATCGCGGGAGACTCTGTTTTGGCGCCCATACCGCTCGGATGTGACCCTGGCTCTGCTGGCCGGGGGCTTGTCCACGCGGATGGGAGAGGACAAGGCCTTCGCTCCGTTCCAAGGAGGCACCTTGCTTGAGTGGATGCGTGACCTTGCGGCTCCACTCTTCCCCGGTGTGTTTGTGGTCACGCGGGAACCCTCGCGCTTCCACGATCTGGGCATCCCGGTGGTGAACGACGCCCTGCCGGAGGTCGGCTCGGCCGTGGGCGTATACACCGCGGTCTTGGCGTCGCCGACCGAGCGCGTGATCTGCCTTGCCTGCGACATGCCCTTCGTCACTCCCCGGCTGCTCTGGGCGCTTGTGGGCGGGTCGACCGACTTCGACGTCTTTGTCCCTCGCCACGGCGACTATCTGCAACCCCTCTGCGCCGTCTACAGCAAGCGCACCCTGGACGCCTACCGCGCATTCATCGTCTCCGGGGGCAGGCGCATATTCGACATCTATCCTGATCTGAACACCGGCTACCTGGAGATGGACGACGGCCGCTTCGGCGACCCCGGCAAGCTCTTCATGAACATGAACACCCCCGCCGATCTGGAGGCGGCCCGGCGGGACCTCGAGCACGGCGGGGAAGGCGGCTGGCGCGCGGCGCTCCAGCCCCGCATCCAGGCCTTCATGGACACCTGCCCTCTGCCCATCGTGTCCTTCATCGGGAAGAAGAAGTCCGGCAAGACCACCGTCGTTCTGGGAGTCATCCGGGAACTGCGCAGTCGCGGCTATCGGGTGGCTGCCCTCAAGCACGACACCCATGGCTTTGAGGTGGACATTCCCGGCACCGATTCCTATCGTTTCCGGGAAATGGGCGCCGAAGTGGTGGGCATCTCCTCTCCCGACAAGTACGTGTGGGTGAGCAGTTGTCAGGAGGAACCTTCCCTTGGGGAGTTGGCCCGCCAGATCCGGGGACCGGTCGATTTGATCATCACCGAAGGGTTCAAGCGGCAGGACGCTCCCAAAATCGAGGTATCCCGGCAAGCGAGGAGCACCGAGCTGGTCAGCACCCCTGACGAACTGATAGGCATCACCAGCGACCGGCGATTCCCGGACTACCTGGTCCCGCAGTTCGCACTGGAGGACTTCTGTGGATTGGCTGACCTGATCGAAAAGCGTATACTTGGCAAAGTATAACGCTCGAGGTCTCTTAGCGAAGGGTGCCGTCAAGTGAATCCGCCTATGGGTCAAGTCGTGGACTATCTCCGCCTCTCCGTCACAGACCGGTGCAACTACCGCTGTGTCTACTGCATGCCGCCGGAAGGGGTGCCTTTCAAGTCGCACGAGGAGCTGCTCTCCTATGAGGACATGGTGTTCTTCGTCCGAGCGGCTGTGCAGATGGGCATCTCGAAAGTCAGGGTCACCGGGGGCGAGCCCTTGGTGCGGCGCGGTCTGCCTGACCTTATCGGGATGCTCCACGACATGCCTCAGATCCACGACGTCTCCCTCACCACGAACGGGGTGTTGCTGCCTCGGTTTGTCAGGGATCTGAAACAGCAGGGGCTCGACCGGGTGAACATCAGCCTCGACTCGCTCGATTCTGGGCGCTATCGAGCCCTGACCCGAGGAGGCTCGTTGGAAGCGGCCCTTTCCGGGATCGAGGCCGCCCTTCAGTTCGACCTGAGCCCGGTGAAGTTGAACGCGGTCATGATGCCCGAGCTGCTTGCCGAGCTTCCGGACTTCGTCTCTCTGACCAAGGACCGGCCGCTGCATGTGCGCTTCATCGAGTGGATGCCGGTGGGCGGCTGCGGTCCGCGATCGACCAGCGAATCGCTCTCCAAAGACCAGGTGATGGCCGCTCTCAGGGAGCTGGGGGCAGACGGATCGGGCCCGTTGGAGCCCGTTCCTTCGCCCGGCGGTTGGGGTCCGGCCCACTACTTCCGGTTTCCCGGACACCAGGGCACCCTCGGCTTCATCGGCTCGGTGTCCGACCACTTCTGCGGGGAGTGCAATCGCCTCCGTCTCACTGCGGACGGGCGGCTGAAGAACTGCCTGTTCTCGTGCGACGAGATCGAGGTCAAGTCCGCGCTGCAGAGTAGGGATGAAGCCGCCGTGCTTGCCGCCATCGAGGAATCGCTGGAGCGCAAGACCTTCGACAGGAATATGCTACCGGGTCACACAGCCCGGGGGATGTCGCAGGTGGGAGGCTGAGGTGGGTGAGCCTCGTCTGACCCACGTCGACGGCAGCGGTGATGCGCGGATGGTCGACGTGGGCGGCAAGGAGCCCACCCGGCGCGTCGCTCGGGCGGGCGCGCGTGTCTGGATGGCGCCCGAGACCATGCGATTGCTCCAGGAGCAGGCCCTGCCGAAGGGGGACGTCCTCACCGTGGCAAAGGTGGCCGGCATCATGGCGGCGAAGCGTACCTCGGAACTCGTGCCCCTCTGCCATCCGCTCGCTCTGAATCAGGTCGACCTCGCGTTCACGGTGGTCGAGCCTGAAGCCAGGGTCGACATCGAGTGCACGACCCGCACGGAAGACCGGACCGGGGTGGAGATGGAGGCTCTCACCGGTGCGGCCGTGGCCGCCATCACCATCTACGACATGTGCAAGGCGGTCGACCGGGGCATGGTGATAGGCGACATCCGCCTGTTGGAGAAGACAGGCGGCAAGGAGGACTACGTCCGGCCTGAAGACACCGCTGCGGCCGGTTCTTCGCCGGCCGCCGGTCCGACCGCCGCCGGCTCCGCGTCGGAGGTCGCGACCGTCGTCGGGACGGTCGTCGCGGTGAACACAAGCGACGCCAAAGGAGAGCGCAAGAGGCCGGTACCGGAGGTCTTCCTGCGTCCGGAGCACGGCATCGAGGGCGACGCGCATGCCGGGTCTTGGCATCGGCAGGTGAGCCTCTTGGCCCAGGAGTCCATCGACAAGATGACTGCCCAAGGTCTGGAGGTTGGCCCGGGCGATTTTGCCGAAAACATCACGGTGTCAGGGTTGGAAGTGGCGGCACTCCCCCTTGGGACCACTCTCGAATTGGGTGAGGCGCTCGTCGAGGTGACCCAGATCGGCAAAGAGTGTCACACCCGCTGCGCCATCTACCAACAAGCCGGAGACTGCGTCATGCCCCGAGAGGGTATCTTCGTGCGCGTGCTCAGAGGCGGCCGCGTCGCGCCGGGCGACACCGTCCGGGTGCGCGCCTGGGGACGAGGCGTCCAGGGTACCGGCGATCAGAAATCCGTCGGCGAACGAGCGGGATCGTGACCGGCGTGAGCGCGTCCGGGGGCGACCCGTCCGGGGGCGACCCGTCCGGCCGGTTTCCGCTACGGGCCGCTGTGGTGACCTTGAGCGACAAGGCCAGCGCCGGTCTTCGAACCGACGCCTCTGGGCCCCTGCTGCGGGAGCTGCTCGAAGGACTAGGGGCAGTCGTGGCCGGTCCGCACGTGGTACCCGATGATCAGACACAGATCGAGCAGACCCTGGCCGCGCTGGCAGATTCCGGCGACCTGGATCTGATCCTCACCACGGGCGGGACCGGGCTCGCGCCGCGCGACCGCACGCCGGAGGCAACCTGGGCGGTGGCTGATCGCCTCGCCCCGGGATTCGCCGAGGCCATGCGTGCCGCCTCTCTCTCGGTCACTCCGCACGCCATGCTGAGCCGGGCGACCGCGGTAGTGCGCGGGAAGACGCTCATCATCAACATGCCCGGTAGTCCCAAGGCGTGCCGGGAGCATTTTGCCGTCATCGCGCCTGTCTTGGACCACGCGATAGAGACTCTGAGGGGGGAAGCGTTCGAGTGTGCCTCACCGCAGAGTGGCGGCGCTGCACCGCAGAGTGGCGGCGCTTCACCAGAGAGAGGGGGCGCTTCATCGCAGGCTGGGGGTGCTGCTCCAGAGGGCGCCGGGGTGGAGGGTCCGGCCTAGGGTCCTACTGGGTCGCCTGCTCCGCTTTGTGCTGCTTCGCCCTGTAGAGGCTGGCGTCGGCTTCCTGCAGCAAGACCTCGGATTCCACCCCGTCTTCGGGACAGGCGGACACACCGAAGCTGACCTGAAGGCTGGTGAACGAGCGGCCCAGCTTGAACCGGGTCTTGGACACAGATTCGGAGATCCTCCGGCCCACCATCTGGATGGCGTTCTTCTCGGCCTCCGGCATCAGGACCAAGAACTCGTCTCCTCCGAACCGGCAGGGGATATCGACATCCCGCACGTTCATCTGCATCAACGTGCCTAGGTGCTTGAGGGCCGAATCGCCGGCCGCGTGCCCGAAGGTGTCGTTGACCCACTTGAGATTGTCGAAATCGAGCATCAGAAGGGCGAAAGGATGGCGATAGCGCTTGTAGAGCTCCACATGCCGTTCCAGCTCCTGCTCGAGGTAACGGCGGTTGTGCAGCCCGGTCAGCGGATCGGTGTGGGCCAGGCGATCGAGCTCGGTGCTCGACTGCTCATGGTAGGCTTCGGCGGCCGAAGCGAAGATCTGATGCAGCCCCCGGCGCAGGATGCGTACTAAGTCCAGCACCTCCTGGTCCTGGTGGCGCATGTTGTCCCCGAGACGGGACCAGATCGCTTCCTCGAGGGTATCGAGACTGTACGCCAATGAGCTGATCGTGCCGCTCTCCCCTCTCTGCAGGAGACCCAGACTCGCGGCCTGGCCGTAGTAGAGACCGCCGGCCTCGAACTGGGAGAGCGTAGACTCGTCACCCAGGCAGTTGGCAAGCCCCTCGATGAGCTCCACCGAGGTGCGGATGCTGTCCTGGGTGGGGAAGCGCTCCAAGGCGTCGAGGTCGTCGATCCGACTGATGAGACGGCTGAGCCAGCTCTTGGTGATATCCAGCTTGTGTTGGTCGAGGATGCGCCTGGCCTTCTCTAGGACGGCGCCGGGCTCGCTCACCGCATTGGGTCCCCCAGGGTCACCTACCCTTTGCACGGGCTAACCTCTTCGCTCAGGATATAAATATGCACTCATTTTATAATCTCTTTGCCCAAAGGCGCAAGCCCCTGACCCATGTCCTCTGTTAGTATCTCGGATGAAACTGGGTATATGTTTAGGGCACAGGTGATCGGTGCGAGTGCGCTGGAGGCCGCGTGAGAATAGGATTCGACGCTAGAGCCATACGGTACCGGGGCATCGGGACCTATTCCCGGAATCTGCTCGATCACTTCGCACTCTCCGATATCGAACTCGTGGTCTTCTGCCAGGACCAGGAGAAGGACACCATACCCCTGTCTGACTCTTTTACCCTGGTATCGGCCAACATGAATCCTATGGCGTCGCACGCCCGCGCGGCTTTCAGGAGCCTGGTGGAAAGGAACCGGGTGGATCTGCTCCATGTCCCGAGTCCGTGGGCTCCGACCCCGGTGCCGGTCCCCCTCGTCTCGACCGTGCACGACGTCACTCCGCTCCTGTATCCACGCAGCCTGCCGCAGGTGCCTCGCCTGCGCTACAAGCGGCAACTTGGGCGCACCCTGCAGGAGGCGCGCCGGATCATCACCGTCTCTCAGATCTCGTTCTCGGCTCTGAGTGCATACGCCGGAGTAGATGCGGCAAAGGTGAGGGTCATACGCAACGGTGTGTCGGAGAGGTTCAGGCCTGAGACCGCGCCGGAGACGCTGTTGGCGGTGCGGCGTCGCTATGGACTTCCGGAGAGGTTCGTCTTCTGGGTGGGCGACTTCCGGCCCGAGAAGAACCTCGTGTTCCTCGTCCAGGCCTGGGCGCGGCTACAGAAGAGATTGCCGGAGCCATTACCCCTAGTGCTGGCGGGGGCTCAGGCGGGAGATTTCTACAAGCTCAAGAGAGAAGTGGACCGGCACGGTATCGAGGGCGCGGTCCTATTCCCGGGCTTCATACGAGACGACGACCTGCCGGCGGTGTACTCCGCCGCTACCGTGTTCGTGTTCCCCTCTCTCTACGAGGGTTTTGGCCTGCCCCCCCTCGAGGCCATGGCCTGCGGCACGCCTTGCGTGGTTTCGAACTCCTCCTCTTTGCCTGAGGTCACGGGCTCGGCGGCTTTGCTGTTCAATCCTACTTCGCTCGACGACTTCGAGGACTGCATACTGCGGGTGCTCACCGAGCCCGATCTTCACGAGAGGCTGCGGCAGGAGGGACTCAAGCAGTCGGCCCTGTTCCCCTGGAGCAAAGCTGCCGAAGAGACTCTCCGCGTCTACCGAGCGGTCTGGGACGAGACCCGGACGCCGGCACCGCACGGCTGATAACTCGCTTCAGAATGACATCTCGGCCACCAAAGCCACGCTTGGCGGCCGGACGCTTCGTCGCGTCCGTAGCTCCGCTACGCCCGCTTCTTGCGTCCTTGCCTCTGGCGTGCCAATCTCACCCTGCCGGCGAAAGGTCATTCTGAAACGAGCTCCAAGTCTCCTGGGAGTCCGCCTTCCCCGGGGAGTTTGCCTACTATTTCACAAGTGCTAGACTCGCCCCATGGGCTCGGTCATCGGGCAGTCCGAGTGTCGTTCTGGAGGCGCCGTGAACAGTTCCGCGGAGAAGGTGGGTGTTCCCCAGGTGGCCGTACACCGGCTGGCGGGCTACCTGCGACTGCTGCGTACACTCGACAAGAACGGGATCGGCACGATCTCCTCCCGGGAGTTGGCCGAAAGACTTGGGACCAATGCCGCTCAGGTCCGCAAAGACCTCAGCTACCTCGGAGAGTTCGGGGTGCGGGGTGTCGGCTACGGCGTGAGATCCCTCATCTCGGAACTGTCTCGCTCCCTGGGGGTCGAAGCCGAGTGCAAGGTAGTGATCCTGGGGGCCGGCTGGTCGGCTCCCGCCTTGTTCCGACTCGGCGGCTTCGACGGCGATGGTTTTCGATGTGTGGGCGTTTTCGATAGCGAAGACGGCGGGGTGGGAGAGCGACTCGGCGGGTTGATCGTGAGACCCATGGCTGAGGCCGCGGACGTCATCCGCGAGAACGCAGTCGATATCGCCGTGCTGGCGGTCCCCGCGGAGTCCGCGGCGGAGGTGGCGACCCTGGCGGTAGAAGGAGGCGTGAGAGGCATCCTGAACTTCACCCCCGTGCGGCTGCCGGCCTTCACAGGCGTGTTCGTCCATCAGCTCGATCCCTCCGCGGAGCTGACCGTGGTCAGCTTCCATCTTTCCCGGGTCACGTCAGAAGTGGGCGCGCGAGTATGAAAGACCTGCGCGATTTCATCAAGCTCCTACGGGACCGCGGGCAACTGGCCATCATCGATACGCCTGTAGACCCGATACTCGAGATCACGGAGATCGCGGACCGGGTGGTCAAGGCCGGGGGGCCCGCCCTGCTGTTCACCCGTCCCAAAGGTCACACGGTACCCGTCTTCATCAATCAGTTCGGTAATGATGAGCGCATGTGCTTGGCTCTGCGCTCGTCATCCTACGAGGATCTGGTGGCCAGGGTCGAAGCGCTGACCTCGCTGGAGGTCCCCGGTTCCATCTGGGACAAGCTGAAGGCCTTGGCGCGGCTGAAGGAACTGGCTTCTCTGCAGCCCCAAGTGGCAAAGAGCGGGGCCTGCCAGGAGGTGGTCCTCACCGGTGACCAGGTCGATCTGGAGATGATCCCCATCCTGCAGTGTTGGCCTCTGGACGGCGGTCGCTACATCACCTTGCCGCTGGTCTTCACGCGTCACCCGCAGACGGGCCGCAGGAACGTGGGCATGTACCGTCTTCAGGTATACGACAAGCGCACGGCCGGTCTTCACTGGCATCTGCACAAGGACGCCGCCGAGCACTACCGGGCGACGGAGGCCCGCATGGAGGTGGCGGTGGCCATAGGCACCGACCCGGCCCTCACCTACGCGGCCACCGCTCCTCTGCCGGCGATGATCGACGAGATGACGTTCGCCGGTTTCCTACGCGACAAAGCCGTGGAGTTGGTCCGCTGTCGCACAGTCGATCTGGAGGTCCCCGCGCACGCCGAGTTCGTGCTCGAAGGCTACGTCGATCTGGAAGAATCCCGGGTGGAGGGGCCGTTCGGCGATCACACCGGCTACTACTCGCTCGCCGATCTCTATCCGGTCTTCCACGTGACCGCCCTCACCCACCGGCGTGACCCGGTGTACTCCACGACCATCGTGGGCCGGGCCCCGATGGAGGACACGTACCTGGGCAAGGCCACTGAGCGTCTGTTCTTGCCGCTGTTGCGTCTCATCCTGCCGGAGATGGTGGATCTCGACCTGCCTCGGGAAGGTGGTTTTCACAACTGCGCCTTGGTTTCCCTGAAGAAACGTTATCCGTTGCAGGCGCGCAAGGTGATGCACGCTCTCTGGAGCAGCGGGCAGATGCAGTTCTGCAAATGCATCGTCGTGCTGGACGCGGGTGTCGACGTCCACGACTACGCCGAAGTGGCCTGGAGGGTGTTCAACAACGTCGATTGGAAGCGGGACGTGATGGTCGCCGAGGGCCCGTTGGACGTACTCGACCACTCGTCCCCACAACCACTCTGGGGGGCCAAGATCGCTATCGACGCCACCAGGAAAGGCCCGGACGAGGGCCACGGCCGCGAGTGGCCGCCGGACGTGGAGATGTCGGCGGAAGTGAAGGGCCGGATCGACGAGATGTGGCCCGTACTCGAGTTGGGCCGGTGGCTTGGCACGACCGGTCGGGGGGCGGCCGGCCGAGGGGTGGCCGGCGACGGGGCGACCGATGGGGGGGCGGCTCCCGGCCCGGCGGGGTCCCCGAGAGGCTAGTGCCGGCGTGCTCCTGACGTACGCTCGTCGCTTCGCCGGTCTGATCAAGTTCGAGCACTCCGTCTTCGCACTGCCTTTCGCCTATGCGGCCGCCTTCCTTGCCGAGACGGCCGTCCCGGGCTTCTGGCGGATGTTCTGGATCACGGTGGCCATGGTCTCCGCGCGCAGCTTCGGCATGGCCGTCAACCGGCTGATCGACGCAGAGATCGACGCCCGCAATCCCCGCACCGCCGGACGAGAGATCCCGGCCGGGCGGCTGAAGCGGAGGCAGGTATGGCTCTTCGCTTTGGCGTCGCTCGCGGTATTGGTCGTGGCCACCTTCAACCTGCCGGCCATCACCCGCTATCTTTGGCCGCTGGTGGTCATCCCCATGGTGCTATATCCGTACACCAAGCGCTGGACCTGGCTCTGCCACCTGGTCCTCGGCCTGGCCGACGGCCTGGGGCCGGTCGGCGCTTGGGTGGCGGTCACCGGGAAGGTCACCTGGGAGCCTTTCGTACTCGGGACGGGCGTGGGTCTGTGGATCGCCGGGTTCGACGTGACCTACGCCTTCATGGATATTGGCGTCGACCGCGTCCAAGGGCTGCATTCCGTCCCGGCCGATCTGGGTGAGCGGGCCGCCCTATGGAGTACCCGGATATTCCATGTGTTGGCCGTCGCTCTGCTGGCGCTCACCGGCTATGTGCAGGGAACGAACTGGGTCTACTATGTGGGCGTCGCGATCTGCGCTGCTCTCCTTTTCTACGAGAACTGGCTCATGCGAAGGGCCGACCTGGAGAAGGTGGGGGTCGCTTTCATGACCATGAACGGCATCATCAGCGTGGTCTTCCTTTTCTTCACCACTCTCAGTCTCTTCGTGCCATGAGTGGGGCAGGGCGGGCAGAAGTGGACGCGTCGCCTGAACCCGGCAAAGTCCGGCAGATGTTCGACGGTATCGCCGGTTCCTACGACCGTCTCAACGATCTGATGACGGCCGGGCTCCACCATCGTTGGCGGGAGTTCGGGGTGCTGCTGGCACGGGTGGGTCCGGGAGACGCGGTCCTCGATGTCTGTTGCGGGACCGGTGATTTCGCTTTCGCGCTGAAGCGAGCGGTAGGCGGACGGGGTCGGGTGGCGGCCGTCGATGTCTCGGAGGAGATGCTGGATGTAGCTCGGGAGAAGAGTGGGCGGAATCAGCTGTATGTGGAGTTCCGTCTTGGCGACGTGCTGGACCTGCCCTTCCCCGATGGCGGCGCAACTGGAGCGGTGGGCTCCGGAGGAAGTGGGCACGTCGGCCGCGCTGCCACCGGTTTCGACGCCTGCACTGTGGGTTTCGGTATCCGCAACGTTCCCGACGTCGTCAAAGCCTTCGGTGAGATGCGGCGGGTCTGCCGTCCGGGGGGCCGGGTGGTTTGCCTGGAGATCACCCAGGCGCGCATCCCGGTGTTCAAGCAGTTCTACGGACTGTGGTTTGAGCAGGTGGTACCTCGTCTGGGCAGACTCGCCGCCCGTGACGACTTCGCCTACAGCTACCTACCCGCCTCGGTGCGACGGTTCCCCGACCCGGAAGAGCTCAGGCGTCTCATGGAGGAAGCGGGACTCAGGAACGTCCGCTACGAGATCCTGGCCGGCGGGATCATCGCGGTGCATCACGCACTCGCGTAGCCTCGCATGACGTGCCGGGAACGAGCGAGCGCACGGCGGTAGGGGAACGGGCGCAGATGGCGGTAATCGGGGGTGAGGAGGCGTTGTGCTAGACTCCGGGCATGCCCGCCAGAACGCGCCTTGATCCGCTCGCCGTCGTCGAAGAGAAGGTCGCTCAGGGTGAGCGTCTCTCCGCCGCCGATGGAACAGCTCTGTTCGAGTCCTCCGACCTTCTCCGTATCGGGCGACTCGCAGACCGAGCCCGCCGGCAACGGGTGGGAGACGACGTCTACTTCGTGGTCAACCGCCACATCAACTACACCAACATCTGCCGCAATCGCTGCCGCTTCTGCGCCTTCTCGCGCGATGAAGGTGAGCCGGGGGCCTACACCCTGACCGTGGACGAGGTCCTGGCCAAGGCGCGGGAGGCCGTGGACGAAGGCGCGACCGAGATACACGTCGTGGGCGGGGAGCATCCGGCGCTGCCTTACGCGTCGGTGCGGGCCATGGTCTCGGGGATTCGGGAGTTTGGGCGGTGCGTGCACATCAAAGCCTTCACGGCTTCGGAGATAGAGCATTTTGCCGAGACGGAGGGAGTGTCGGTGGAGGACGTCCTCCGCGACCTCCAGGCCGCCGGTCTGGACAGTCTGCCCGGCGGGGGGGCGGAGGTCTTCGCGGAACGGGTCCGCGAACAGGTGTGCCCGGCGAAGATATCGGGAGAAGATTGGCTGAAAGTGCACCAACTCGCTCACCGCTTGGGGCTAAGGACCAACGCCACCATGCTCTATGGCCACGTGGAGACCTATGAAGACCGGGTGGATCACCTGCTCCGGCTCCGAGCCGCCCAGGATGCCACGGGAGGCTTCCAGGCCTTCATCCCTCTTGCCTTTCAGCGCAAGAACACGGGGCTCTCGCACCTACCGCCGACCACGGGGGTGGACGATCTCAAGACCATCGCGGTGTCCCGTCTGCTGCTGGACAACGTCCCCCACATCAAGACCTACTGGATCATGACCGGACTGAAACTGGCCCAGGTGGCCCTGTTCTTCGGGGCTAACGACATGGACGGCACCGTGGTCGAGGAGGTCATATCCCTGTTGTCGGGGGCGGGTCACGGGCAATCGGTGGCCAGATCCGAGCTCGTGCGGGTGATCCGCGACGCCGGTAAAGCGCCCGTGGAGCGCGATGGCTTCTACAGGGTGGTGTGCCGGTTCGATGAGACGCCGGGAACGACTGAGGCCGTTTCGGGTGGCGGGGCCACTCCGGCAGTGGGGATAGCGCCGGATGCAGGGGGAGCGGGGACGTGACCGTCCGCGTCGGACACATCGGCTTTCTGAACTGCTACCCGCTCTATCATGGCTTGGAAAAGCGGGGGATGCTCGCAGGCGGTCCGGGTCTCGACCAACCGGGAATGCCTGAGATCGAGCTAATGCCGGGAGTGCCGACCGATCTCAACCGCTGGTTGGTGGAAGGGGCCATAGACCTCGGTCCGATCAGCTCCATCGCCTACGCCCGCAACCATCGCCAACTGCTGCTGTCGCGCCGCCTGAGCATCTCGTCGTCGGGAGCTGTGGACAGCATCCAACTGGTGGCCCGCCGGCCTCTGAGCGAGATCAGGAGCGTTGCCCTCACCCGGCAGAGCGCCACCTCGGTGAGCCTGCTCAAGACCATTCTGAGGCTCCACTATGGTCGGGAGGTGCACTACGGAGAGCTGAGCGGGTCCGTAGCCGAGGCCCTGCAGGAGTACGATGCGGCGTTGCTCATCGGCGATCAGGGGCTGGAAGCCCTGTACTCGTGTCGGCCGCCGACCACCTGCCACGATCTGGGAGCGCTCTGGCAGGAGTGGACCGGTCTGCCCATGGTCTACGCGGTGTGGGCGGCCCGGGAGGACTTCGCCAGGACGAACGGACCGGAATTGCTGGCCGTGGAGGAGGAGTTGGTCAGATGTATGGACTACGGGCGGGAGCATCTCGCCCAAGTAGTCGACTCCGCCTTGGGCCGGTTCGATCTCGACCGCCCGAGCCTGACCCGCTACTTCGCGGTCCTCCGGTACGACTTCACCGAAGAGTACAGGCGGGGGCTGAACCGGTTCTACGAGCTGGCGCGTGAAGCGGGAGAGCTCGACGAGGTGCCGGAGCTACGCTTCATCGACGTCATGGTCTCAGATATCGAGGATGATGTCGCCGGGCTGCGACAGACGACAGGCGGCGAGGCCCAGGCGGCGACCACCGGTGAAGGGGCAGTCTCATGACCCGCTTGACCGACAGCGAGGCCTTGGAGTTGCTGCGCTCGCGCGACCTGCTGGAACTGGGGGCGCGAGCCCACGAAGTGCGCGAGCGCCTCGTCCCCGGCTCTCTCGCCACCTTCATCGTCGACCGCAACATCAACTACACCAACGTGTGTGTCTCGGGATGCCGCTTCTGCGCCTTCCACTGCCCGCCCGGCGCCCCGGAAGCCTATGTGCTTGCCCAGGAGGAGATCCATGCCAAGATCCAGGAGACGCTGGATCTGGGTGGCACGGCGATCATGATGCAGGGCGGCCTACACCCTGATCTGGACGTCACCTATTTCGAAGGCCTTTTCCGTTCCATCAAAGAGCGCTTCGACATCACCATCCATTCGCTCTCGGCTCCAGAGATCGTTCACATCGCGAAGGTGAGCCACCTTCCGGTGGAAGAGGTCCTACGGCGCCTGAAGGATGCCGGTCTCGATTCGCTACCAGGCGGCGGGGCCGAGATCCTTGTCGACCGGGTGCGCCGGCAGGTGGCCCCAGGGAAGGCGGACACGAAGGCCTGGCTCGGGGTCATGCGGGAAGCGCACCGCCAGGGCATCCCGGGGACGGCGACCATGATGTTCGGGAGCATCGAGACCCTGGAGGAACGGGTGGAACACCTGCGGGCCGTCCGGGAACTCCAAGACGAGACCGGAGGGTTCCGAGCCTTCATACCTTGGAGTTTCCAGTCGGGGCGCACCCAACTGGAGGGGACCACCGAGCCGGCGACGGGAGTCGAATATCTCACGATGTTGGCCGTCTCCCGCCTCTATCTCGACAACATCTCCCACATCCAGGCCTCCTGGGTCACCCAGGGACTCAAACTGGGGCAGGTCGCTCTGCGCTTCGGCGCCGACGACCTGGGCAGTACCATGATCGAGGAGAACGTGGTGGCGGCCACCGGCGTGCGGGCTCGAGCCAACCGGGATGACTTGATCTACGCGATCCGACAGGCCGGGTTCGTCGCGGCACAGCGGCGGACGGACTACACTCTGGTGGAGGTGCTCGATGAGTAGTGGCCGGCTGCGATGCAGAGCGCCGATGCGGCCCTCCATCTGCACGCGACTCCTCGCCGCGACGCGGGTCCCTAGCTCGAGGCAAGGCCCTGCGTCCAAGGGTCGCATCATCTCGGTGGGGCGGATGACGGCCGGACCGCTGGTGCCGGTCCTTCTCTTGGTCGTCTTCGCGGCGTTCCTGGGGACGACCTCGGGCTGCCAGACTGAGGAGACCACCACCACTGCCTCTCCCGCTACCACACCCACCAAGATCGCGATCGTCACCCCGGAAAAGGCCAACGACTTCGGATGGAACCAGCAGGGGGTGGAGTCCGCTCGGGCGATAGCTGAGGAGCTGGGCGCGGAACTCGTGATCTCGGACGGGGCGGGCTACGAAGACATCACTCCCATCTACCGGCAGTTGGTCGCAGACGGGGCCGACTGGGTCATCCTGTGGGCGAGCGGCTACAACACGGTCGGCCGGCAACTGGCGGAGGAGACCGGTACCAAGACCGTGGTGATCGGGGCATTCGAACAGGGGCTGGTACCCGATTTCTGCACCGATTTCGAGACCGATGCCCAGGAGGGTGCTTATCTCACCGGAGTAGTGGCCGCGAGCATGAGCCGATCGGGCACCGTGGGGATCGTAGCTTCGGCCGACGACGAGAACTGGAACAAGATGGCCGGCGGCTTCATAGTCGGGGCTCAGACCGCTCGCCCCGAGATCAAGATCAGGTTGGCGCAGGTGGGGCAGGCCGCCTATGCCGACGCACCCGCGGCCAAGCGGGTGACCGCGAATATGATCGCGGCCGGCGCCGACATCATCTTCGGCATGGGTGACGGTTCCACCTTCGGCATGATCCAAGCGGTGGAGACCGCTACCCCGCCACCCGGCGCCGAGAAGGTGTGGTTCATCGACGTGATAGGCGACAAGAGCTCCTTGGATACCGAAGGGGTCCTTCTTACCTCCGTGGTCTGGGACTACCTTCCCCTTCTCAAAGAGGCGGTCGGTGAGATGGCCGCGGGCACCTACGGCACGCAGGTGGGCTACTTGGACCTGCCGAACGGCGGGATCAGGCTTCTTGAGAGCAAGGACATCCCGGCTGAGGTCTGGGCGGCGGTGGAAACGGCCCGGAAGGGGATCGTCGACGGGTCGATCCAGGTCCCGGTGATATACGAGAAGAGCGACCTCGAGGCCCTCATCGACTAGCAGGGAGGGGAGCGGGGTGACGAACAGCTCCAGCGCGATCCCGGCGGTCGAGCTTCACGGCATCACCAAGATCTTTCCTGGAGTGGTGGCCAACGAGGAGATCGACCTCGAGCTCTATCGCGGCGAGATCCACTGTCTTCTGGGGGAGAACGGGGCCGGGAAGTCCACCCTCATGCAGATCCTCGCGGGGATGTACCGACCGGATGCCGGGGTCATCTCCATCGATGGGCGGATAGTGGATATCGGTTCGCCAAAGGACGCTGCCGGCCTCGGAGTGGGTATGGTCTACCAGCATCCCACCGTAGTCCCTACCTTCACCGTGCTCGAGAACCTGCTGCTCGGATCCAGGGGACGGTTCCGGCTCGACCGGGACCGAGCTGCCGCTTCGCTCGTCGAGCTGGCGTCCCGGATGGGGACAGAGCTGGCCCCGAACGCGACGGTCGGTCGCTTGGCGCTGGGGAGGCAGAAGCAGGTAGAGATCGTCAAAGTCCTCTGGTCGGGCGCTGACATCGTCGTCCTTGACGAGCCCACTGCGATGCTCACCCCGGGGGAGGCCGCCGATCTGACGCAGGTTCTGGTCTCGCTTCGCGAGCAGGGGCTGGCGGTGGTCTTCATCACTCACAAGCTGCGGGAGGCCCTCTCGGTCGGCGACCGTATCACCGTTCTGAGGCAAGGGCGGGTGGTGGGCGGTGTCGGCCCCGAGCGACTGAGGAGTGCCGATCCCGCGGACCTCGAGGACCGGATCGTGCGCATGATGTTCGGCGACGAGGCGACCGAAGAGGGTGAGCTGGTGGAGCTCGAGCGGGGCGGGCGCCCGCCCCGGGGCGCCCGCCCGCTCTCCTCCGAGATGGTCCTGCAGGTTGAAGAGATCACGGTGAAGCCCGGTCGCGAAGAGGTGGGCGTCGACGAGGTGTCTTTCGCGGTATGCGAAGGCGAGATCTTCGGCCTCGCCGGCGTCGATGGGAACGGCCAGAGGGAACTGGCCGAGGCGCTGGCAGGGCAGAGACGTGTCGCGCGGGGACGCATCCGGCTCCAAGGCCGAGATATCACGGACATGACGGTGGCACAGCGGCTGAAGCTCGGTCTCGGATTCGTCACTGATGATCGACTGGACGAGGGCACGGTGGCCTCGTTGCCGATCTCCCTCAACCTGTTGATCAAGCGCATCGGCGAACAGCCCTTCTGGAGTCGGGCCGGTAGGATGGCGAAGCGCCTGGTGGCGGAGGCCGCCGCGGGTATGGTCGAAGAGTTCGATATCCGGACCCCCGACGTGCAAACGCCAGCCGGTTCGCTCTCCGGGGGCAATGTCCAGAAGCTGATCCTTGCCCGCGAGCTCTCCACCAACCCGAACATCGTGGTCTACAACAAACCGACCCAGGGGCTCGACTTCAGGACGACTCTCTTCGTGCGCCGCAGACTGCGTGATCTCTCCGAAGCCGATGGGGTGAGCGCCGTTCTCATATCTACGGATCTAGACGAGCTCGTGCAACTGTGCGACCGCATCGGGGTGATGTTCCGGGGCCGGTTGGTCGGGGTCGTGGAGAACGTCGGCTCCGGCATGGAAGAGAGGCTGGGAGCCCTGATGCTTGGCGGCAAGGGAGGGTGGGGGTGAACCCGAAGGATATGCCCCCCGGCTCCCAGACCGGCAGGCCCCAGACCGGCAGGCTCCAGACCGGCAGACTCCAGACCGTCTGGTCCCGGATGGGAGCGTGGGCCTTCCGGTCGTTGGTCCCGATCATCGTCGCTCTCGTCGTGGGAGCCCTCATCCTGGCCATCCTTGGGCGCAACCCGCTGACCTTCTATTACGATCTGTTCCGGACCGGTCTGGTGAGCTCCAACGGTTGGCAGGCTATGCTCACCCGACTGGCGCCACTGCTTCTCATCGGCATGGGACTCATCGTCGCGTTTCGAGGCGGTCTGTGGAACATAGGCGGCGACGGCCAGTTCCTGCTCGCCGCCGCCGCCGTCGCCGGGCTGGCCCCCTCGATCATGGACGGCTTGTCGCGCCCGGCGGGGATCGTCGTGTTGAGCCTGATCGGTTTCTTGGTGGGCGGGATCTGGACCATCCTGCCCGCCTATCTCAAAGCCTGGTTCGGTGTGAACGAGATCATCACCTCGGTGATGATGAGCTTCATCGGCGTCAACTTGGCCAACCTGCTCATCAAAGAGGTGTGGCGTAGCGGAGCCACGACGGTCCCCCAGACCGAGCCCGTACCGCTTCAAGAGCTGCTGCCCCGTCTGGGCGGGACCACGATCCACATCGGTATCGTCGTGGCGGCGGTTGCGGTCGTGGTCGTATGGTACGTGATGACGCGCACCGCCGTGGGACTGCGCCTGACCGTGCTCGGCGCCGGTCCACGGGCGGCCCGGCACGCAGGTCTCCCGGTGAGGCGGCTGATCGTCGGCGCGTTCTTCGTGAGTGGGGCCCTGATCGGTCTGGCCGCGGCCGTAGAGATCCTGGGGGTCTGGGGCTACATGCGGGCGGACTGGAATCCGAAGTTCGGCCTCGCTCTCTTCGCTCTCGTGTTCCTGGCCCGGCTCAATCCCCTGGCAGTGGTGCCGCTGACCGCTTTCTATGCAGTGCTTGAGATCGGGGGCTACGAGGCGGCGCGCCGCGCCTCTCTCGACCACGATTTCATACTCATCCTTATCGGACTGGTACTGCTCTTCATGGCCGTCTCCGAATACCTGCGCTCGTCGAGCGAGCGACGCTCTCGGCGGGCCCGGACGTCAGAGGAGGGGCTTCCGCCCGGAGGAAGATCATGAGCGAGCTCCTCAGTGGCACATTCCTGACGGCCCTTGTCTCGGGGGCCATCCTGGCCGGTATGCCCCTGCTCTTCGCTGGGTTGGGCGAGACTCTTGGGGAGCAATCCGGGGTGCTGGGACTGGGTATGGAGGGGTACATGCTCATCGGCGCGTATGCTGGGTTCAACGGCGCCCTCTTCGGTCACTCGCCCTGGTTAGGTCTGTTGTGCGGCATTGCGGGCGGCGTAGCCATCTCTTCCTTGGTAGCCTTCCTGAGCGTTAGGCTGGGTCTTGACCAGATCGTGGTGGGGATCGGCGTCATCCTGCTTGCGGAGGGACTGACCAGTGTCCTACACGCTGTCCAGTTCGGCTCGAGCTATCCCCGATTGGAGGAGATGAGGGAGATCCCCCTACCTGTCCTCAGCCGGATCCCTGTGCTCGGGGAAAGCCTCTTCAGTCAGCCTCTCATCTTCTGGCTGGGGGTGGTCCTCATCTTCGTGGTGCGCTGGGTGCTTGGCTCCACCCGCTGGGGGCTCAGCCTCCGGGCCGCAGGCGAGCGACCCCAGGCGCTCGACGCAGCCGGGGTGGATGTCATCCACACCCGTGTGTGGGCGGTGCTGCTCTCCGGCGGCCTCGCCGGCTTGGGGGGCGCCTATCTTTCGGTGGTGGCGGCCGGCGTCTTTGTACCCTACATGACCAATGGGCTCGGATTCATCGCTATCGTTGTTGCTATGCTGGCTCGGGGGCGCCCGGGCTGGGTGTTCGGCGGAGCGCTGTTCTTCGGGCTCTGCCTGTCGGTGACGACCGCGCTGCAGTTGGTGGGCTTGGATGTGCCTACCGACGTCGTGTACATGCTGCCCTTCCTGGCCGTGATGATCGTTCTGCTCGGATTCGCCCGCCGCTCATACTTACCTGCCGCCTTGTGTCTCCCCTATCGGCGTGGCGGGCGGTAATGGATGGCAAAGTGCCAGCAAAATGGACTATTTCTTGCGAGTTTCCGGAGCGGTGAGAGCTTTCGAAGCGCTCGTGCCGAGTGCTATACTCACTAGCTGGTGTGTCGCACCAGCCCGCCCGCTCTTTTCTCATTGATGGCCGCTGGTCGCGGCCGCACATGACCCTGGCCGTCTTTCCCAGCGAGGAGGATTGGTTTTGATCCGATACGACGCAACCCAGGCAGCGTTCTATCGGGAGAAGTTGATCAAGAGGGTCGAGGCGGATACGCGCGACTGCTACCAGTGTGGCAACTGCTCCGCCGGCTGTCCCGCCGCCTTCACCTTCGACTACCCTCCCAACCAGGTGATGCGGATGCTCCAAGTGGGCCTGGTCGACAAGGTGCTGGATTCCACGGCGGTGCAGCTGTGTGTCCAATGTCTGACCTGCACGGCCCGGTGTCCCCGAAACATCGACGTCGCCGGTATCTTCGAAGACCTCAAGACCATCGCGACCGCCCAGGAGCGTGAGGTACCGGAGTACGTCAAGACCTTCAACAAGGCTTTCATGGGGGCGGTGGCCCGGTTCGGTCGGCTCCCGGAACTCTACATGATGGGCATGTTCTACCTGGGGACGATGAACCCGAAGATGGCCATGGGCGACGCCGGTCTCGCCATCCCGATGGTGACCAAAGGGAAGATGAAGCTCGTTCCTCACAAGGCTAAAGGAGCGGACGAAGTATCCCGTATCTACAAAAAGAGCATGGAGAAAGCCAAGGCCCGGGAGAAGGCTGAGGCTGAGGCCCTCATAGAGGCCGCCGCACAGGCCGGGGCGGCTGAGGGGGCGAAGGTGTCCGAGAAGGCGGCCACGTCCGAGCAGGTCGCCGCGCCCGAGAAGGCGGCCACGTCTCTCGGAGCCCCCACGCCCGCCCCAGAAAGCGAGGTGGCCGAATGAGCCTCGCCTACTATCCTGGATGTTCGCTGAGTCATTCCTCCGCAGAGCTCGATATCTCCACCCGGAAGGTGCTCGACGCCTTGGGGGTCGCCTACACCGAGGTGCCGGACTGGACCTGTTGTGGCTCGACCCCTGCGCACATGATGGACCACCTCCTCGCTCAGGCTCTGGCCGCCCGCAACCTCCGCCAAGCTGCAGAGGTAGGTGATGAGCTGCTGGCCCCTTGTCCTTCCTGCTATCAGCGTGAGAAGAACGCCGAGATCGAGATCCACAAGAGCGACGCCTTCCGGGCGGAGGTGAACGAGGTCCTCGACAGACCTTACACCGCCCAGGTCAAGGTCTACGCCCTCCCCGAATACCTGATCAAGTTCGTGGGGGAGGAGAGGATCGCGTCTCTCGTCAAAACGGACCTTTCCCAGCTGAAGGTGGTGCCGTACTACGGATGCCTGCTCGGACGGCCCAGCGAGCTGACCGGCGAGTGCGACAACGAGCAACCGATGATGATGGACCTGTTGCTCCAGGCCGCGGGGGCCGACGTCAAGTGGTGGAACTACAAGACCGAATGTTGCGGCGCCAGCGTGGGCATGCCCAAGATGGAGATACAGCGCCGGCTGAGCGGCAAGATTCTAGAGCAGGCTCTGGCCGCAGGCGCCGAGGCCGTCGTGGTCTGCTGCCCGCTGTGCCACGTCAATCTCGATCTGAAGCAGGCTCAGATCAATAGTTTCCTGGGTACCGACTACAAGGTGCCGATCCTCTACCTGCCGCAGGTGCTGGGACTGGCTTTCGGGATGAGCGCCGACGACGTCATGCTGAAGAAGAACATCGTCGACCCGGAGCCGTTGATCAAGAAGGCCATCGCCCACGCGGCGGCCATCAAGGCGGAGGAAGAGCGCAAGGCGGCCGAGAAAGCGGCCAAGGTGGCGGCGCGTGAAGCCAAAGCTGCAGCCGATGCAGCGGCCGTCGAGGCCGTGGCCAAAGCGGGGGCTGCCGCGACGACCGGTGAGTCTCAGGCCTCGGACGGGGAGGCGAAGCCATGAGGATAGGAGTCTTCGTCTGCCACTGCGGCAGTAACATCGCCGGCACCGTGGACGTGGCCGAGGTGGCCCAGCGGGCCCTCGGTCTGAAAGACGTCGTCCACGCCGAGAACATCATGTACACGTGCGCCGAGCCGGGTCAGGCCGCCATCCAGAAGGCCATCCAGGACAAGAAGCTCGACCGGGTGATCGTGGCCGCCTGCTCGCCCCATATGCACGAGGTCACCTTCAGGCGCTGCGTCGACAACGGGGGCCTCAACCCCTACCTGTTCGAGATGGCCAACATCCGCGAGCACTGCTCCTGGATCCACACCGACATGCCTGTCGCCACCGAGAAGGCCTGGGACATCGTCAAGATGGCGGTGGCCAAGGCTCGGCGGCTCGAGCCGTTGTGGTCCAACGAGGTGGAGGTCAACAAGGACGTCCTCGTCATCGGCGGAGGCGTGGCCGGCATCCAGGCCGCCCTGGACCTGGCCGATGCCGGCCTCAAAGTGACGATCGTCGAGAAGGAGACCACCATCGGGGGGGTGATGGCCAAGCTGGACAAGACCTTCCCCACCATCGACTGCTCGGCCTGCATCCTCACTCCGCGCATGGTCGACTGCGCTCAGCACGAGAACATCGATCTCATGGCCTACTGCGAGGTCGACAAGGTGTCGGGCTACGTGGGCAACTTCACCGTCGACATTCGCAAGAAGGCGGCCATGGTCGACTGGACCAAATGCATCGGCTGCGAGATCTGCGTGCAGAAATGCCCCGCGAAGGCACCCGACGTCTTCAACGTGGGGTTGGAGCCGACCAAGGCCATCTATATCCCCTTCCCCCAGGCGGTACCCAAACGGGCCGCCATCCAGGTGGACTACTGCCGCTACTTCACCCAGGGTAAATGCCGGGTGTGTGAACGCGTCTGCCCGGCCGACGCTATCGACTATGAGCAGAAAGACGAGGTGGTTCAGAAACGGTTCGGGGCCATCGTGGTGGCCACCGGCCTGGACGTCTTTCCCTGGGAGGAGCACTACCACGAGTATGGGTCGGGCAAGATCAAGGACGTGATCTCCGGTCTGCAGTACGAGCGGATGTTGAACGCTTCCGGTCCGTACGGGGGCCACGTCCACCGGTTGTCCAACGGCGAGGACCCGAAGACGGTGGTTTTCATCCAGTGCGTGGGCTCCCGGGACGAGTCGGTGGGCCGGCCGTACTGCTCGAGCGTGTGCTGCATGTACACGGCGAAGCAGGCGCTCCTGACCAAGGACCACTGCGGCATGGACACCGAGGTATACGTCTTCTACATCGACATCCGCGCCACCGGTAAAGGCTACGAGGAGTTCATCAAGCGGGTCCAGACCGAGTTCGGCGTCAAGTACGTCCGAGGCCGGGTGTCCAAGCTCTACGAAGAGAACGACAAGGTCATGGTGAGGGGCACCGATACCCTGCTCGGGGAGCAGGTGGAGATAGCCGCCGACCTCGTGGTCCTGGCCAGCGGTATCACCTCGTCTCCGGGGGTGGTCGAGTTGGCTCAGAAGCTCAACATCAGCTACGACGAGTTCGGTTTCCTGAAAGAAGGCCACCCGAAGCTGCGCCCGGTCGAGACCAACACGGCCGGAGTGTTCCTGGCCGGCGCCTGCCAGGCGCCCAAGGACATCCCGGCCACGGTAGCCCAGGCCTCGGGCACGGCCTCCAAAGTCATCGGCCTGCTGGCCAAGGACAAACTCAAGACCAGCCCGATGATCGCCATCGTGGGACAGAAAGACTGTGTGTCCTGCTGGAAGTGCATCGAGGTCTGCCCGTTTAGCGCTCCGGAGAAGCAGGAGGTGCGCCCGGACGAGTTCAAGAGCCACGTGATCGAGACGGTCTGCCAGGGTTGTGGCGTGTGCGTCGCCAACTGCCCGGTGAACTGCATCTCGCTCAAGGGTTTCCCGACAGACGCGATCCTCGACCAGATCGAGGAAGTCCTCCTCTCGTAGAAAGGCGGTGAAGATGGCCGAAGCAACGACAAGTCAAGCCAGCGGCGCCGCCCCCACCAGTGCTGTGCCGGGCGGCAGCCCGGCAGCCGCCGGGCCCGGCCCCGCCGGTGACCGGCCGGTGAAGATCATCGGCATCGTCTGCAACTGGTGCAGCTACGCCGGCGCCGACACGGCCGGCGTGGGACGCTTCAAGCAGCCGGCCAATATCCGGCTGGTGCGGGTGCCGTGCACGGGCCGCATCGACCCGCTCTTCGCCCTCAAAGCCTTCGAGAAGGGGGCCGACGGCGTGCTCATCAGTGGATGCCATCCCGGCGACTGCCACTACTCTGAAGGCAACTACTACGCTCGGCGCAAGTTCGAGCTGCTGGAGCGGATGATCCACCACATCGGCATCCCCAAGGAGCGCTTCAAGTGGACCTGGGTGTCGGCTTCGGAGGGGCAGCGCTGGCAGCAGGTGGTCACCGAGTTCGTCGCCGGAGTGGAGAAGCTCGGCCCTCGTGAGGGGAGGGCCCTGTGAGCCGGCAAGACCACATCCGCGAGTTTGCCGCCGCCGCTCTACGGGACAGCCGCGTCGACTACTTCATCGGCTGGAAGCAGGGCTTCAACGCCTCCGAGGTGGTGCCGGCGTTCGTCAAGGACCCGGCCGACGTCGACCAGCTGGTGTGGAACGAGCTCTGCCACCACAACCTGGTCACCTTCCTCAAGCGCAACATGCCCGACCCGGCCGGCGCCAAGATCGGGGTGTGCGTCAAGGGCTGCGACAGCCGCACGCTGGTGGCGCTGCTCCAAGAAGAGCTGGTGGACAAGGACAAGCTGTACGTCGTAGGCGTGCCCTGCGACGGCATCGTCGACCGGCGCAAGTTGGAGAAGGAGTTCGCCGACGAGATGGTCGCCATCTCGTGCTCCGACGGCAAGGTGTCCGTCACCACCAGGCAGGGGGACGGGCAAGAATTCGCCAAAGACGCGGTTCTTCTCGATGTGTGTAGCCGGTGTCGTTACCCCAACCCCGTTTACGCGGACGATACGGCCGGTCCGTTGGTGGAAGAGCCCGATCGCAAGCATACGGAGCCCGACTGGAGCGACGTCGCCGACTACGAGAACCTCTCCGACGACGACAAACAGGCTCTTCTGGAGCGGATCTACTCGACCTGCATCCGCTGTTTCGCCTGCATCAACGCGTGTCCGGTCTGCTTCTGCTGGGACAAGTGTGTGAACCGTTCCCGCCAGCCCGAGCTGGTGAGCCAGAAGGTGGGGCCCAAAGAGAATCTTCTGTTCCAGATGGTGCACATGTTCCACGTGGCCGGACGCTGCCCGTCATGCGGGGCCTGTGATCGAGCCTGTCCGGTGGAGATCCCCCTGTACCTGCTGCACCGGAAGATGAACAAGGAGATCTACGACATGTTCCGATTCGAGCCGGGCGCCAAGCTCGACGAGAAGCCGGTGTTCCAGGTGTTCGACCTCACCGACCACTTCGGCGACTGAAGGGAGGGACGATGGCGATCAAATACCTAGCGCAAGATCAGTTGTCGGCCTTCCTGGCATCCCTCGCCGAGAAGGCGCGCGTGGTGGCTCCGATCAACACCGAGGGTGTGGTCCAGTTCCAACCTTGGGCGATGGGCAAGGAGGTGGAGCTCGAAGTACTCCTGGCCAAGCAGTCGCCCAAGGAATGGGTGTTCCCGCAGAGCGAGACCTTCCTGAAGTTCGGGTACGGCAGGGCTCCCGCAGCGGAGGACGCCGAGGGCGAGGCCGCGCTCACCAGCGAAACGCTAGAGGTCCAAACCGTCGACGAGGCCCCGGCCCAGGTGATCTTCGGCCTGCGCCCCTGCGATGCCCGCGGGTTCGTGCAGATGGACAACGTCTTCGGCGGATACGGGGGCTTCTACTTCGACCCGCTCTACAACGCGCGGCGGGAGGCGACCACCCTGCTCGCCGTCACGTGCCGCGATCCCCGATCCACCTGCTTCTGCACGGCCATCGGCGGGTGCCCGGCCGGTCAGGAGGGCGTGGACGCGCTCTTCACCCAGGTGGCGGGCGGCTTCACGGTGGAAGCCTTGACCGAGAAGGGCGAGGCGGTGGCCGCCTCGGCCGGCCTCGCCGACGCTAGTGACGCCCAGGCGAGCGAAGCGGCGGAGGTCAAGCTGCAGGCCACGGCCAAGGTGGATGTTCCCTTCACCCTCGAGGGCATCCGTGACAACCTGCACGACAACATCGAGGGCGACGGTTGGCACGACCTGGGCATGCGCTGCATCTCATGCGGTACCTGCACCTACGTGTGCCCCAATTGCTACTGCTTCAACATCAGCGACGAGTTGGTGGAGAGCACGGGCGAGCGCTACCGCACCTGGGACAACTGCTTCAATCCTCTCTACACCGAGGAAACCTCGGGACACAATCCCCGAGCGGTGAAGTCGAACCGCTTCCGGAACCGTTTCAGCCACAAGTTCTGGTACTACCCGGACAAGTACGACAGCCTGCTCTGCTCCGGCTGTGGCCGCTGCATCATGCACTGCCCGACGCGCATCGACATCCGCGAGGTCCTCCGGGTGATGGGCTCGCCTGGGGGTACGGCTGAGATCGCGCCCGGAGCGGCGATAGCGGCGCCAGCCGCCGAATGCGCCCCGGCTGAAGCCGCACCCGGTCCCGAAGCGGCCGACGGGAAGGAGGCGTAGATGTCCGACAACGGCAAGACCCGCCTCACCGCCGCCGACGTGGTCGCTGGCGCCAGCACGGCCCGCGCCGGCAAGCTGGCCGGCAACCCTTACCTGCCCGAGATCGCGACCGTGGTCAAGATCATCGAAGAGACCCCCAACATCAAGACCCTCCGCCTGCGTTTCGACGATCCGGCGGTGCAGGAGAGCTTCAGCTTCCTGCCCGGACAGGTCGGCCAACTGGGCATCTTCGGCGTGGGCGAGTCGACCTTCGCCATCACCTCCAAGCCCTCGGAGAAGGAGTTCATCCAGTTCTCCGTCATGAAGGCCGGCGAGGTCACCAAAGCCATCCACAATCTCTCCGAGGGCGACAAGGTGGGCATCCGCGCCCCCATGGGCTGCGGGTTCCCGGTGGAGGACTGGAAGGGTAAGAAGATCCTCTACGTCATGGGCGGCATCGGCTCGGCCGCGCTCAAGGCCACCATCGAGTACACGCTCGAGCACCGGGCCGACTACGCCGGTATCACCATCCTCTACGGCGCCACCGCCCCGGAGAACTTCACCTACCAGTACGATATCGACGAGTGGCAGAAGCGGGACGATATCGAGCTGGTGCTCACCATCGACCGGGAGTGCGACGGCTGGCAGTGCGACGTGGGCCTGGTGCCGCACGTACTGGAGCGCATGAACCCCGACCCCAAAGACACCATCGCCATCACCTGCGGTCCGCCCATCATGATCAAGTTCGCCCTCATCAGCTTCGAGCGGCTGGGCTTCACCGATGAACAGACCTATACGACTCTCGAGAAGCGCATGAAGTGCGGCATCGGCATCTGCGGCCGCTGCAACGTGGGGCCGAAGTACGTGTGCGTGGACGGGCCCGTGTTCTCGCTGGCCGAACTGCGGGAGCTGCCGGACGAGTTGTAGGGACACCGGCTGCTAAGCGTGGCACCTGGGGTAGGGTAGAAGCTCCCGGGCGACGAGTTCGGCCGCCGCGACCCGGGGCAAGATCTTGCGCTGTTCCCATTGGGGCGCCCAAAGGCGCCCCTTTCTCTCCCCAGTTCGTATCCCCGCCCGGGCTGCCCCCTGCCAAGATCGGCCGGAAGGACTATGCCCCCATTGTGACTGTCGCCCACATTCTCATCTCTGGGCCACTTCCCCATCAGCCGGTACCGGGGAGAGGGGCAGCGTTGACTCCTATATCAGTTCTGACATATACTGAGTGTGTCTGACGGTCACACAGACAAACCGCTGGTGTGGCTACACGGCGAGGTGGCTTCTCCGCCGTTGGCCTTCGCGGGACGGATCAAGATGGGAATCCTTCTCCGGCGGCTCCAGCACGGTGAACCGCTGGGCCTTCCCGATTCGCGGCCACTGCGGACCTTGGGTTTGGGATGTCACGAGTTGCGAGTGGTCGACGAAGGGTCGAGTTGGCGTCTCATCTACCGGATGGATCCCGATGCCATCGTGATCTTATAAGTATTCCGAAAGACCAGCAGAGCCACACCGCAGTCGGTCATACGGGTGTGCAGACGGCGGCTGCGTGTATACGAGGGCTTGAGGACGCGACGAGGGTGAATCCGATGGACCAGAATACAAGAAGCGACCTGGAGTCTGCCGGGTGGCGGGTGGGCGGCGCCGCCGACTTTCTCCGACTCACGTCTGAGGAGGCGGCATTCGTGGAGGTGAAACTGGCTCTCGCCAAGCACCTTAGGGAGCTTCGGCAGAGGAAAGGTTGGACACAATCCGCGGTTGCCGAGCGGCTCGGTTCCAGTCAGTCGCGGGTAGCGAAGATGGAGGCGTCCGACCCGTCGGTGTCCGTGGATCTCATGGTCCGGTCTCTGCTGGCGCTAGGCGCCACGTGCGCGGAAGTGGGGCGGATCATCGCTCGAGCAGCCTGATCACATCTGAGCGCGGCGGTGAGAGCCGCCCGGAACCTGCCCGAGCTACGCCAGTGCCACTACCCCGCGGCCGCGAATGCCTTGTCGAGCACTTCGAGCGCCCCGTCGATCTCGCCGCGCGACACGCTCGACGAGTCCTTTTGGGGGGCCGAAGGGGCCCGCTCCCCCCGTTCCCCCCAAGAGCCGGAGGAAGGGGAAAGGCCCTCTCATTCTTCCATCAAGGGCGCTCATCGATGTCCTCCTCCATGCAACAACGGACGACTTCTGCCGCTTGCTGCGCTCCGAAAGGGGCCGTATTGTGTTATTCAGACCAATGGACTAGCCCATAACCACAAGATGGGGAGGAGCCGGGCGCAGACCGGGGGAGCGGAGGCCTCTTTCCTGGACGCGGCCGGTACATGTGTAAGGGCTCCCGTGCCCAACCTGTCTCAGCGGGCATTAGCCTCGCTCTCTCTACCAGTCAGATCCTGGCAGATGCGCACTCCCTCCATGGCATCTGTGCTCCAGGAGTCGGCCCCTACGAAATCGCAGATATCGCTGTCCATGGTGCCGCCCCCCAACACCACCGGCGGCCGATAGCCAAGGTCTGCCGAGTGGAGGCGAATCAACTTGGTCGTCGTCTTCATGCTCTCGAAGGCAGCCATTATGAGACCCGAAAGGCACACAACGTCAGGGCGGGACCGTCTGACCTCGACGAGGAACCTCTCTTTTGAGACGTCGACTCCGAGATCAATCACGTTGAACGCGTAGCTTCTCAGTGCCGTGCCAAACACGTTCTTGCCGATGTCGTGGATGTCACCGCTGACTGTGCCCAGCACGATGGTCCCGCTGGAACCGTCTGGCTCCGAGGGCTCTTGCAGTGGCTGCACCACCTCGAGCACTTCATTGAACAACTCTCCCGCCATTACAAGCGCGGCAAGGTAGTACTCCTTGCGTTCATACCTTTCTCCCACCATCCGCAGGGCCTGCTGGCACGTGTTGAGGATCATCCGGGGCGCGGTCTCGCCGCGCTCAAGTGCCTCGCGTGCGAGTTTGAGTGTGAGCTCCTCATCCAAGTCGATGAGCGCCAGATACAGGGAATCAAGCGTTGACATCTGTTCTCATCTCATCACTGTCGTGCGTTCCCCAGTTGTGCGCTCAACTGGAACAACTCGGCCCGAAGAAGAAAATAACCCCAACTGACAGGGTGGCCGTCGCCATCACGAAAGAGGTGTTCCAGGCAGAGGGCGGCCGCTCCCTCTGGCTCGCCCAGAGCCTCGGCGCTAACGTGGTCGAGATTCATCGCTCTGACCGTGAGTTCGCCACGGGGGAATCTTTCCCCTCGATCGGACTCGAGGAAAGCATGCAAGGAAGTCAGTTGGAGCTGCGATTCAAGCAGAGGAAGACGAGGATCATAGACAACGTATTCGTTGTGGTACATGGTCGGTCCCGCGTTGCTCGTCACCAATCGCCGCAGACTGACGACACGCTGTCCCTCGGCGATACCGAGCATTGTTGCCGTCTTGCCGTCGGCCTTGGTCATAGCCACAGAAAGCAGCCGTATCTCTGCGGAGCCGTCCAACCATTCTCCCGATAGCGAGGCGAGTTTGAATGTCGACTTGCTGAGGTCGGGAGATCTTACGAAGCTCCCACGGCCCTGGACGCAGGAGATCAGCCCCTGGCTCTTGAGGGCGGTAAGGGCGCGCCTCAGAGTCATGGGACTGACTCCGAACTCGGCGCATAGTTGCGGACCAGAGGGCAGACGGCTGCCGGGCGCGTATATCCCGGTGGAGATGCGCTCTGACAGCGCCCCGACGATCACTAGATATGCCGGCTGCCTGGTTTCGACCTCGCCGCGCGCGGACGAAACTCGAGCCTCGCGAGAGTCGTCCGCCTTTTGACGTCCTCCTCCGATCCGGTTCATCTCCGGTCCTTGCCCCTCCGTCGGATGCAGTCGTCGGCCATCGAAATCATACCGTACCTGAGAAGCCTCCAGGATTGGAGCGCTAGCTCACCCCCAAATCAGCGTGCCAGCCTTGACATACAAGTAATACCCCTTTGCGCTCAAGGAAATAGATCATTATTCATATATATCTTGCGTCGGCATGTTGATATGTTATATGCTCATTGTGCGCCAGGCTAAGCGGTTATGCAAGCTTCCGGCTGTGCGGGAAGGGTCTCGTACTGAGCTAGCATGAGCAGTACTGAGCAGGCGAACGGACGATGTCGAAAGGCCCACGAACTCGTATAAGGCATGGTGAACATGAAGGAAGAAGAAACCCTTCAGACCGTGGACGGCATGCCGACCAAAGGTGAAGTGGCCTGACATGGCTGACAAGGCCTGGGCCGACATGAGACCCGAGGAAAAGCGCGCCTGGCGCATCGACAAGTGGCGCAATCCCGATATCGAATTCGTTTCTCCCGAGGCTGAAGCCGAGTACAAGGCGCGGGTCGACCGTGTCGTGGCGGCGATCAACCTCGAGAAGCCCGACCGGGTGCCGGTCCGCCTGGCCATGGGCTTCTGGCCGGCAAAGAGTTCAGGGCTCACTCCCTACGAAGCCATGAACGACACGCCCCGCGCACTGAAGGCCTGGAAGGACTTCAACCTCAAGTTCCAGCCGGATGTATCGGTCGACCCCTTGCACAACACCGTTCCCGGCGCCATGTTCGCCGCCCTCGAATACAACCTGTACGCGTGGCCCGGGCACGGCGTGTCCAAAGCCGCCGGCTACCAGTACAACGAGAAGGAATGGATGGTCCCCGAGGACTACGATCAGCTAGTCTCCGACCCGACCGATTACCTTCTGCGGACCTACCTGCCGCGCACGGTGGGCGCGTACGAAGGCTTTGGCGGGCTGTCGTCGTTCTGGGACTACATCGAGCTGCCGTTCATGTTCGGGCAGGTCATGGGCTGGGGCAGTGACGAGATGGTGGCCAGTCTGGATAAGCTCACTAGGGCGGCCAAAGTGGCCAACGACTGGTTCAGGCTTGCGCTGCCTGCGATGGCCGAACTCCAGGCTCTCGGTTTCCCGCGCTATGCGGGATCGGCCACGAAGGCGCCGTTCGACATCCTGGGTGACACCCTGCGTGGCACCAAGGGCATCATCGTCGACATGTACCGTCGTCCGGAGAAGGTCCTGGCGGCGTGCGAGCGCCTGGTCCAGGTCGCTATCGATTGGCCCCTCAGGAAGGCTCGGAGTCCCACAGTCCCACTCTGCTTCATCCCGCTGCACAAGGGCGCCGATGGTTTCATGAGCGACGAGCAGTTCCACACGTTCTACTGGCCGACGTTGCGCAGGACTATTGTCGGGCTCATCGACCAAGGTATGATCCCGTTCCTCTTCGCCGAAGGCCGCTACAACAGCCGACTGGAGGCGATCATGGACCTACCGAAGGCCTCCACTGTATGGTTCTTCGATCAGACCGACATGGCCCTGGCCAAGACGACAGTTGGCAAGGTGGCCTGTATCCAGGGGAATGTTCCTCTTTCGCTGCTCTACGCCGGGACTCCGGAACGTACGGCTGAACGTGTGCGCGACCTTATCGATGTAGCCGGTAGGGAGGGGGGCTTCATCTTGGACGTGGGTGCGATTGCCGACGGTGGGAAAGACGAGAACCTCGCCGCGATGATCGGCACGGCCAAGGACTACGGTGTCTACCGATGACGCGCCGGCGGGTGATGATTGCAGACTTGAGGCTGGATGGTATCGTGTATTTCGCGGTGCGGCGGTTTTCGGGGGGGCCAATTGGCAATCGAGGCTAAAGAGAGCCCGACCAAGACCGAGAAGAGCGCCTTTATCCGGATTGAAGATGTCTCACTGGCCTTCGGCGGCCTCAATGCGCTTTCGGATGTCAGTCTGGATATCAGGCGTGATGAGATCCTGGCCATCATCGGGCCCAATGGCGCCGGCAAGACTGCTCTTCTGAACTGCATCAGCGGCTTTTACAAGCCGCAGAAGGGTGAGATCTACTACCAGGAAAGCAGGATCACCCGCCAGCGTCCCGACAAACTGGCTAGGATGGGGATCGCCCGCACCTTTCAGAACATCGAGCTCTACACGGGACTCAGCACCCAAGACAACATCATGGCCGCCCGCCACGTCTTCATGAAGCAGAACTTCGTGACCGGGGCCATCTACTACGGCTGGTCGCGTCGTGAGGAAGTGAGGCACCGGCAGACGGTCGAAGAGATCATCGATTTCCTAGAAATCCAGTCGATCCGGAAGCAGCCGGTAGGGGCGCTGCCCTACGGTCTGCGCAAGAGGGTCGAGCTCGGACGAGCTCTGGCTCTCGAGCCCAAGGTCCTCCTCCTCGACGAACCCATGGCCGGCATGAACCTGGAGGAGAAGGAAGACATCGCCCGTTTCGTTCTCGACGTCTATGAAGGTCAGGGCGACACCTATCCCGATACCCCCGTACTCAGAGACGGTATCCGCAGCATCATCCTTATCGAACACGATATGGGCGTGGTCATGGACCTCGCCGACCGCATCGCGGTGCTGAATTTTGGCCGCAAGATCGCCGAGGGAACTCCTGCGGAAATCCAGTGCGACGAGAGCGTCATCGCCGCTTATCTAGGTTCACAAGACTGACATGCTCAAGGTCAACAACATAGAAGTGTCGTACTTGGGCGTGATCCGTGTTCTTCACGGCGTCTCGCTGGAGGTGGGAGACGGCAAGATCGTCGCTCTCATCGGTGCGAACGGCGGGGGCAAGACCACCACGCTGAAATCCATCTCCGGGCTGCTCAGGACCGAGCAGGGCCAGATCAATAGTGGGGAGATCTCCGTTAACGACGCGCGCATCGACCATCTGGGTCCGGAAGGCATAGCGAAGCTGGGCATCAGCCAGGTGATGGAAGGACGCCGGATTCTGGAGCACCTGTCCGTGGAGGAGAATCTTATGGCTGGGGCCTATCCGCGCAAGGACCGCACGGGCGTCAAGCAGGATCTGGAGATCGTCTTCGACTACTTCCCCAAGATCCGCGACTACCGCAAGCGGGTGAGCGGCTATCTTTCCGGGGGTGAGCAGCAGATGATGGTGATCGGCCGGGCGTTGATGGCCGCCCCGCGCCTGTTACTGCTCGACGAGCCCTCGCTCGGTCTGGCGCCCATGGCTGTTCAGGAGATCTACGAGATCATCGACAAGATCAACAAGGACCGCGGCGTGTCCATGCTCGTGGTGGAGCAGAACGTGAGGGCAGCACTGGGCATCGCGGACTTCGGCTACGTGATGGAGAACGGGCGCATCGTGCTCGACGGGCCGGCCGACAAGCTCAAAGACAACGAGGACATCAAAGAGTTCTACATGGGTATCTCGTGCAGCGGCGAGCGTAGGAACTACCGCGAGGTCAAGCACTACCGGCGCAGAAAGAGATGGCTTTCGTAGTGTGAAAGCGGACAGCGCCACAGACCTCGCCGTCCTGGACACCTGGCCCAAGCTGCTGCAGCACAACAGCGTTCGTTTTGGGACTCGTGGCAAGGCGATGCGCTACAAACACTACGGCATTTGGCAGTCCTACAGCTGGCAGGATAACCTTGAGAGGGTCAAGTACCTCGCTCTCGGCCTGCTTGCGCTCGGCTTTCAGCCCGGGAGCAAGCTCTTGATCGTGGGCGACAACCGCCCGGAATGGTACTTCGCGCAGATGGCCGCCCAGTGCGACCGCGGCCTTAGCGTGGGCCTGTACTCCGACCTGTCCGCCGCTGAGATAGAGTACATCGCCCGGGACTCGGGGGCCGATTTCGCCATGGTCGAAGACCAAGAGCAGGTCGACAAGATGGCCCTCATCCGAGATAGGCTGCCGGAGTTGAAGGCCGTGGTCTTCTGGCGGTACAAAGGGCTGAGCAACCAGGCAGGTGACGGCTTCATAGGTCTCCGGGAGGTGCTGGACAGGGGACGGCAGTACGAGGCCCACCATCCTGGAGCCTTCGAAGAGAACATCTCGGCGGGCAGCGGTGACGATGTGTGTGCGATCATCTATACGTCGGGCGTTGCCGAGGATCCCAAGGCCACGCTGCACAGCTACCGGTCCTTGATGGCGGACTCGCAGGCCTTCGTGGGGGCTGAGCGTCTCACCGCGAAGGACAACATAGTCTCCTACCTGCCGCCCGCCTGGATCACTGAGCAATGGCTGGCCTTCGGATGCCACCTTCTCTCCGGCGGGACCGTCAACTTCGTTGAAAGCTTGGAGACGCAGCGCGAAGACGTACGGGAGATCGCCCCGAGCCTGGTTGTCTACAACTCCCGTCTGTGGGAGAGCGAGGCCGGCGAGGTCCTGGCGAGGATGCGGGGCGCCGGCTGGCTCAAGCGGCTGTCCACCCGCTGGTCCCTGCCTATCGGATACAGGGTGACCGATGCTCGCTACGCCGGAAAGAACCCAAGCCTCTACTCGCGGGCGCTGAACGGAGTGGCTAACCTCGTCGTCTTCCGGCCCATTCGAGACGGTCTAGGCTTGCCTCATGCCAGGGCGTGCTACACGTCGGGCGCCACGCTCTCTCCCGAGGCTCTCCGGTTTTTCCACGCCTTGCGGGTGCCGGTGCGCGATGTCTATGGTTCCGCTGAGGCTGGTGCCGTCACCGGAGTTTTCACAGGCATGCAGTCCCCCGGCACCGTGGGCCGGGTCAACCCGGGTGTAGAGATCAAGATCACCGAGACGGGTGAGATAACCGTCAAGCACGGCGACACTTTCCTCGGTTACCGGCAGGACAGTGAACTGGGGCACACGGCCCCAAACAACGGTTGGGTGCACACGGGCGACAAGGGCGAACTCACCAAGAACGGAGATTTGGTCTTCGTCGACCGCATGGAGGACCTGATCACGCTCCCGTGCGGCGACGTGGTGGGTCCCCAGGAGATCGAGAGCCACCTGAAGTACAGCCCCTACATCAAGGACGCATGGGTTCACGCGGAGCAAGGCTGCGAATCGCTCTCGGCGGTCATCATCATCGACGCCACCAATACGGGGCACTGGGCGGACAAGCGCAAGGTGGTCTACACGACCTTTGCGGACCTCTCGCAGCAACCTGAGGTCTACCAACTGATCCGCGAGGAAATCGCGAGGGTCAATGAGAGTCTCCCCGAGACCCGCCGCATCTCCCGGTACGTCAATCTGCACAAGGAGTTCGACCCGGACGAGCACGAGCTGACCCGCAACCGCAAGCTGCGCCGCTCCTTCCTGAGAGAGAGGTACGCCGGTCTGGCCCGAGCGCTGAGCGGAGAGGACACAAGCGTGGAGGTCGAGGCTGAGTTCACCTACCAGGATGGCCGCGTCGGCAAGATCAAGACCGCACTACAAATCACGACGGTCGGGCAGGACGACAAATGACCTTCTTCTTCCAGCTCGTTGTGACCGGGTTGGCCTTGGGGATGATGTACGCTCTCATCGCCATCGGCTTCGTGATCATCTACAAATGCTCCAAGGCATTCAACATCGCCCAAGGACAGATCGTGATGATCGGGGCCTATCTGGGCTACACCTTTCTCGTGCTGTTGAAGATGCCCGTGTGGGCGGCGGTCGTGGCGGCCATCGCCGTGGCCGTCGTCATGGGGTTGGTGATCGAGCGGTTCACGCTTCGTCCACTGCTTGGCAAGCCTCCACTCGCCATCGTCATGATGACCGTCGCCCTGGCCGGCGTCTTGGACGGGGTCGCTATCCTGTTCTGGGGCGGCGAGTACGTCACCTACCATGACGTGCTGCCGGAGATAACCCTCCAACTGGGGTCCGTATCCGTCCCGCCTTCGTCGCTGCTCGGTCTGATGGTGTCTGTGGTCGTCGTCGCTGTTCTCATGTTCATCTTCCGCTTGACCAAGATGGGATTGGCCATGCGTGCGACCGCCGAGGATGAGCAGGTGACGCGCAGCCTCGGCATCAAGGCCACTATGGTGTACGCTCTTGTGTGGGTCATCGCCTGCGTGGTGGGCGTTCTCGGCGGCGTGCTTCTGGGCGGTGTCTCCGGCGTGTCGCCGCCGCTCTCCGAAATCGGACTCAAGGCTCTGGCCGTGGTCATCCTGGGAGGGCTCGACTCCATCGGCGGAGCTATCGTCGCCGGGGTGATCCTGGGTATCCTCGAGAACCTGGCGGCCGGCTATCTCGACCCTCTCATGCCCTCCGGGGGAGGATTGGCCGGCGTCTTCCCGTTCATAGTCATGCTGGTCGTGCTCATCTTCAGGCCGTACGGTTTGTTCGGCTTGAAGAGGATCGAGAGGGTATGAGCGGTGAAACTACCGAGTGGCACCTTCGCGCAAAACTACGGCCAGGATATGGCCTTGCTCCGTACCAAGGCCGACTGGATATGGCTGGTTGTGCTCCTGGCCTTTTTCTTCAGCGTCCCAGCGTGGGCTTCTAATTCGCTCCTTACCCTCGCGACTATCATCGGCATCTACATCATCAGCGCCCATGGACTCAACATCCTCACCGGCAACTGCGGCCTGGTGTCGCTGGGGCACTCCGGGTTCATGATGGTAGGCGGCTACGCCATGGCCATCCTCTGCAACAAGCTGGGGCTGCCTTTTCTGGCGGCCGTTCCGCTGGCGGGACTAGCGGCGGGGGTCGTAGGCATCATCTTCGGGCTGCCATCCCTACGTATCAAAGGTTTCTACCTGATCATGGCGACTGTGGCCGCCTACTTCATCATCCACTGGCTGGTTCTGCAGTTCCGCAGTCTCACCGGCGGTACCGAAGGCCTGTCGGTGCCTCCTGCCGAGATCTTCGGGTTCTCCATCCGGGGCAAGACCGTCTACTTCTACGTGGTGCTGGCACTGGCCGTGCTGGCAACCATAGTGGCCAAGAACATATTGCGTACGCGGGCTGGGCGAGCCTTCGTGGCCATTCGAGACAACGACCTGGCGGCTGAGGTCATGGGCGTCAGCCTATTCTCGTACAAGCTCCAGGCCTTCTTCGTGGGCTGCGTTTTCGCCGGGATTGCCGGTGCCCTGTCGGTCCAGTACTACGGGTACGCCAACGTAGAGCAGTTCCCGTTCTTCGATTCGGTATGGTTGCTGGGTATGCTGATCATCGGCGGCATGGGTAGCGTGTCCGGCGTTATCTACGGCGTGATCGCCATCAAGCTTCTACAGCAACTTGCGACGAAGATTGGGCCTTCGCTCGCGGAGGTCTTGAACCCTCAGGCCGCCGTTGGGCTGAGCCTCATCCTGCCCAGCGTGGCCATCATCCTCTTCCTCATATTCGCTCCGAGGGGCATCGCCCATCTACTCGAGCGGCTCAAGAACTACTACCAGGCTTGGCCGTACTAGTGAAGGAGGTACATCTGCCGACAGATCAAGCGTTGAGGATCTTTGACTAAGTTGACAAGGGAAGGGGAGGTTACAGTGACAAGATCAAGAGCCATCTGGGCCGTTTCGCTGCTCCTTATCGTGGCCCTCGCACTGATGCTCGGAGCCTGTGGCGGGGAGGATGAGACGACCACCACGGCAGCTCCGACCGAGACCACTGCTGCGCCTACTGAGACTACGGCAGCTCCGACCGAGACCACCGCAGCTCCCACCGAGACCACCGTCGGCGAGCCGGTGACCCTGTATGTCGGCGGTACCTTCGCGCTGACAGGGGCGTACGCAGAAGACTGCGCCGCCGTCCTGGCCGGCTTCGAAGATTACGTCAAGTACGTGAACGAGAATAAGATCCTGGCCCCGTGGTATACGGACAAGACCATACCGGCCAACATCACTTTCGAGTTCAAATGGGGCGATGACGCACTTGCTCCGGACAAGACCCTGACCATCTACGACGACCTCAAATCACAAGGCCTCCTGGTGGAGCGGGTCACCGGTTCGCCCGAGGGCATGGCCTTGAAAGACCTGCTTGTCGAGGACAACATCGGCGCGACCAGCCAATCCACGTCTCCGGCCTACCTGCAACCGGTAGGCAACATCTTCACGAACGCCCCCATCTACACCGACGAGATGGCCGCGATCGCAGAGTGGTTCCTGGAGAGCTGGACCGAGGACCGGGCGCCCAGGGTCGCCTATCTGACCGCGGATTCTGCTCTGGGCCGCAACATCGATATCCCTGAGATGCAGGCATATCTTGAGCAGCTGGGCTACGAGTTCATGGGCGCTCAGTTCGTGCCCATGGTTCCCAGCTCTCCACCTACCACCCAGCTGGCCTGGCTCAAGGAGAATGGTGTCGATCTGGCACTGGGTCTCATGATCAACCCAGGCAGTCAGCCCACGATTAAAGAGGCCGTGCGCCTGGGCATGGGCACGAATCAGGAATACAAAATCACATTCGGCTTTGGCAACCCCGCTCACCTACAGATCTTCGTGCCCGACATGGGTGAACTGGCTGAGGGAGTCGTCGTTGCCGGTGACTTCTGCGCGCAGGACGCGCCTGTCGACGGGGTCGCATTTGCCAACATGCTACAGGACACTTACCGGCCCAACGACAGGAACGACAACGTGATGTATCTGGATGGCATCGTCGAGGCGATGACTCAGGTCGAGGCACTGCGCTTAGCTTCCATGGCGGTGAATCCTGCCGAACTAACAAGCCAGGATGTGCTGGAGCAAGGCTTCTGGCAGATCAAAGACCTCAGCACGGGCGACATCACCATCTCCAACCTGACCTACGGCCAGGGCGACAGTCAGGGTGTGGATACGGTGCGCGTCCAGCAGGTCGAGAACCAGAAGATCGTAGAGAAGGGTTCCTACCCGCTGCGCAACATTCTGCCGGCGGCACAGTAATCGGACTACTGGTAGAGACGCGTACGAAGGGGGCTCCGCAAGGAGCCCCCTTTCGTTGTATGCCTGGCATGGGCGACAGCTTGGGGGTGAAAGTCCCCTAGAGGAGGAGGTGGTGCCAACTCTTAGCCGAAGGCAACGGCGTCGCCGTGAGGCGGGGTCGGAAGGAAGCCTAAAGGCAAACCCCTGCCCCGAGGAACACGAACCGCATAGAAGGCGGGGCGGCCTGGGTGAGCCGGCAACGGACGGCGAAGTTCGTCACCATCAAGAGGCCGTCAGGTAGATGCGGCGGCGGTAGGGGGAAAGCGGTCGTTCTTATCCAGGGAGGTCTGTCCGGGAGTCCCAAAGATGCCCGGCCACCACGTTCGTCGGGTGGAAGTGGACCACGGGTGTGGCAACGTATCCGTGCACCGGAGAGAAGTCAGCAGAGGCCATAGTACCGGCGGGGAGGAAGGTCATCCGGGAAGGGCTGAACGCACGAGCGAGGGTCCCTTGACGTACTTAGGAAAGAGGCGATGATGGCAGCCAACCCCGGAAACGGGGCCTTTGCCGAAGGGCAGACGGTGAAGCCTGAAGTCCCCGGCCAAGAGCGGAGCCTCTTCCCAGCGGCGACAAGCTCCGACCCTCACCCCGCCCCGGCCGGTCTGTGGGAGAGCTTTCTCTCCCGCGAGAACCGGGCCCGGGCCTTAAAGCGCGTCGAAGCGAACCACGGGGCTCCGGGCCCAGATGGCATGAAGACCGAGGAGCTTCGCCCCTGGCTTTCGGCCCATTGGCCCGAGGTCCGTGCTCGCCTTGACGCAGGCACCTACCGGCCCGCACCCGTCCGCCGGGTGTTCATCCCCAAGCCCGGCGGGAAAGTGCGCGGTCTCGGGGTGCCGACGGTCCTTGACCGTCTCATCCAGCAAGCCCTGCTTCAAGTGCTCACCCCGGTGTTCGACCCCCACTTCGCCGACCGAAGCTACGGCTTCCGTCCCGGCCGCTCCGCCCACCAGGCGGTCGGCCGGGCTCAAGAAGCCATCGCCAGCGGTCACGGCTGGGTGGTCGATCTCGACCTGGAGGCGTTCTTCGACCGGGTGAACCACGACGCCCTCATGGCCAGATGCGCCCGCAAGGTGGCTGACAAGAAGGTGCTTAAGCTCCTTCGCGCCTATCTGAACGCAGGGGTCATGCAAGATGGTGTCAAGATTACCCAAGAAGAAGGCACTCCCCAGGGCTCGCCCCTCTCGCCCCTGCTTGCCAACGTGATGCTGGACGACC
>CAZCCL010000007.1:0-30320 GCA_964497095.1 uncultured Gaiellales bacterium
GGGCCCGCTCCTCCGCGTGTCGGCGAGCCTCGGGCGACTGCGACGCGGCCAAGGCGGCGTTGAACTCCATTAGCACGGCCTTGATGTCGCCCTGGATGGCGCAGTCTGTGGGCAGGTTCTTGCCGAGCTCCCAAGGGTCGTCATCGATGTGCACGATCCGAGTGTTCGAAAGGATCGGGGCCTTGGGGTGGAAGAAACCGTGGGTGAAGAGCGAGCAACCGATGCCGACGAGGACATCGGCGTCTCGGAGGACGTCGAACGCCTCGGGTCCGGTCGGGTCGAGGTCTCCCAGGTACTGAGGATGGGTCACGGGGAAGTTGACGTCCGACATCCAGTGCTGAAAGACGCGCGATCCTGTCAGTTCGGCGAAACGCACTACCTCGTCCAGGGCATCGCAGCGGGTCACTCCGCTTTCGACCAGGACGACGGGCCGTTCAGCCGCCGCGAGGAGTTCCACGGCGCGCGCCAGCGCCTCCGGATCCGGGCGCAACCGGGGGTAGACCGAGGTGCCGGGTCCTTCACGGAGATCGAGTTCCTGTTCCAGGACGTTCTGCGGGATGGAGACAAGAACCGGACCGGTGGGGGGCTGAAGGGCCATCTTGAACGCCCGCTGCATGACCGTGGGGATGTCTTCAGCGTGCACGATCTCGGTGGTCCATTTGGTGTGGGGCCTGCCTATTCCTACTATGTCGCCGGAAAGGTGGGGGTCGTACTGAAGGAGCCGGGTGTCGTTCTGGCCCACGGTGACCACCAGCGGCACCTTTCCCAGAAGGGCGTTGTAGAGCATGGGGGTAGCGGCCCCCAGGCCGGGGGCCGTGTGGAGATTCAGGAATCCCACCTTGCCCGAGGCGCGGGCATAGCCTTCGGCCATGCCGGCGCATACCACCTCCTGCAGCCCCAGGATGTAGCGGATGTCGGGGGCTTCCTCGAGGGCGTCCATGAATTGGATCTCCGTAGCGCCGGGGATGCCGAAAACGTACTCCACGCCTTCGCTGCGCAGCACCTCGACCAAAGCCCGCTTGCCCGTGGTCCTAGCCAAGATTCAGTCCTCCTGGTCGTAGTCTGAAAGCGCCCGGGAACAGTCTCTCATCCCGGGCCGTCTGTCAAGCTTCGCCGTCGCAAGCACGTGCCCGATGCTCGGGCACTCGGGCGCCCATCGTACCCGCATGCCCGTCGCACCGGCGCGTTTTGCTATGGTGTCGGCGAGTCCTGGTTCGTTTCATCAGTATGGACGGTAGGTTCTACGATGACCTGGGAATCTGACACCGGCGCCGTGCGGCGTGCCCTATGCCTCGAACTTGAGGGCCGCGGCCATGTGGTCGCGGGCGATACCGTCGCCTTGAGAGGCGAGCTATACGTCCGGGGAGATGGTGACCGCGTTGCGGCGGTGTTCGAGTTCAAGTCGACTGCGGAGGAGGCCGTCGAGACGATGTACCAAGGCTCGTGGACCGCGGACTTGCCGCCCCGCTTCGCCGTATTGCCCGTCTCCCAGAGGGACCATTCCGAGGTGGAGCTTCTGCGCCGGGCGGGGATGAAGACCTTTTTCTACGTAGCAACCTCGGGAGAGGTGTCATTCGCAGACCTGGACGCGGCGTTGGAGATCTTGGGGACGGCGCGTGCCAAAGAGACGGAGACTTCATAAGCCGGACAGAGGAGGACGAGATGACGGCAGACGAGATGCTGGACGACGAGACCGTGGACGACGAGATGCACCGGGCGTCCGCCCCTAGGCTGGTCAGAATCAACGCCAAACCAGCGCCGGTAGAGGTAGACCTGGCCCGCAGCGCCGTGATCGTGGTCGACATGCAGAACGCCTTCGTCAGCGAAGGTGGGATGTTCGACGAAGCCGGGTACGACATCTCCAGAGCCCCGGCGACCATCGCCAAGAACGCGGAGCTTCTCCCTGCTCTCCGCGAATCAGGGGTCAGGGTCGTCTACCTCATGATGAGCTACACCGAGGACTACTCCGACGCCGGCGGGCCGGAATCGCCCAATTGGCACAAAGAGCTGGGCCTGGTGCTCATGAAGGACCGTCCCGAGAACTGGGGCAAGTACGTCACGCGAGGGACCTGGGACGAGGAGATCCGGGAAGAGATCGCTCCTTGCCCGGGAGACGTGGTCGTACGCAAACAGCGCTACAGCGGCTTCGCCGGCACCAATCTTGACCTGGTGCTTAAGACGTTCGGCGTCCGCTACTGCCTCTACACCGGGGTGGCGACCAATGTCTGTGTGGAAACCACGCTGCGCGACGGCTACCTGCTCGACTACTGGCCCATCCTGGTCGCGGATGCCTGCGACAATTCCGGGCCCGAGCACAACCGGCTGGCCACCGAGTGGAACGTGGAGCACGCCTTCGGCTGGGTCACGAGCACCCAGGACGTGCTCAAAGCACTGAGCTACGACCAGGGGATGTAGCGGCAGATCGGGGGCGGTGCCGGTCCGCGGCGGAGCGGCCCCTGGTCGGCCGCGGGGGTTTGGCACGTGTCGACGAGGCCGTTCCCGGGTATGGACATTCAAGAACCGTGTCTAGACGACACGGATGCCGCGAAAGGAGAGGATGATGCCGCACGTTCTCATCCAGCACCAGGTCAAGGATTACTCGCTGTTCGAGGCGGTCTTCCTCGAAGACGGCGAGAGGCGCCGCCGGAGCGGTTCGAAGGGCGGTAGGCTCTTTCGGAACGCCGACGATCCAGGCAATCTCATCGCCCTTTTTGATTGGGATGACCTGGAAAGGGCTCGGGCGTTTGCCAACTCCTACGAACTGCGCGAGGCCGTCGAGTGGGCCGGCGACGCGACGCCGCCTCGGGCGACGGTGATGGAAGACATCCTGGAGGTGGGCGCGTAGGCAGGGGCGGCTGATATTCTTGCGAAACGCTAACGACGGTTGATGGGGGTCACTGATGATCGTCACCACCAAGGCGCTGTTCGAGGTCGCCTACGGCAGATTCGCCGTGGGTGCCTACAACATCAACAACATGGAGCAGACCCTGGGCCTCTTTCGGGGCAATATGGAGTCCCAAGCTCCCTTTATCGTCCAGATCTCCCGCGGGGCCCGCTCCTACGCGGACAAGCGCATGCTCGAAGCCCTGATCACGGCCGCGGACGAGATCTTTCCCAAAGCCATCTTCGCGGTGCATCTGGACCACGGTGATCTCGATACTGCGTTCGATTGCATCGAAAGCGGCTTCTATTCCTCGGTCATGATCGACGCTTCGAGCGAGCCGCTGGAAGAGAATATCCGCATCACCCGTCAGGTGGTGGATGCCGCCCACGCCCGGGGCATCTCGGTGGAAGCGGAGTTGGGCCAGTTGGGTGGGGTGGAGGAGCACGTACAGGTGGAGGAGAAGAACGCTCATCTCACCGACCCGGCCGAAGCCGAGGTGTTCGTGCGGGAGTCAGGGTGTGACTCCCTGGCCGTCGCCATCGGCACCAGCCACGGGGCCTACAAGTTCAGCGGTCAGCAGAGCCTGCATCTGGATGTAGCTGCTGAGATCCAGAAGCGCCTGCCCGGCTTCCCCTTGGTCATGCACGGCTCCAGCTCGGTGCCCCAAGAAGAGGTCGAGCGCATCAACGCCGCCGGGGGCTCCATCAAAGGGGCCAAAGGGGTGGACGAGGACGAGTTCGCCAAAGCCGTCCCCCTCGGGGTGACCAAGGTCAACATCGACACCGACGGCCGGCTGGTATGGACCCGGGTGCATCGGGAGTTCTTCCGGGACAACCCGGAGAAGTTCGACCTGAGGGATCCCGGCAAGATCTTCGTGGCCGAGTACGCGCAGTTCATCGCGCACAAGAACCAGAAACTGGGCTCCGCCGGGACTCTGGAAGTGGTGCGCGGGGCGGTGGCGGAATAGTCGATGAGTTCTGCTCATCGGGGGGCGGTCTTCACCGGATAGGGGGATAAGGTGGAGAGTCTGACAGGCCGGGGTTTTGCCCAGATCGTGCGATCCGGCGCCTATGCGGTGACGCGGGCGCAGGACGCCTTAGACCGCATCAACGTCTTTCCGGTCGCCGATGCCGACACCGGAGCCAACCTGGCCGCCACGCTGAGCGCGGCGGCGGCCGGACTGGGCCGGAACCCGCCTGCCGCCGTCGGCTCGGCGGCGCGCATGACCGCGGACGCTGCCCTGATCGGGGCCCGGGGCAATTCCGGAGCTATCTTCGCGCAGTTCCTTCACGGGCTGGCTGAGGGCCTGCACCTGAAGAGAGTGGTCACCACGGGCGAGTTCTCCCGAGCGGCCATGGCCGGGGTCGATGCGGCCTATCTGGCGGTGCAGCATCCTCAGGAGGGCACCATCCTCTCGGTCCTCAGGGCTTGGGCCGGCAAGATGAGCGCCCGCGCGACCTCGGTCTTCAACTTCGGGGATCTCATGGACGAAGCCCTGGAGGCGGCTCGGGAAGCCTTGGCCGAGACCCCCAAGCAGTTGGACGTCCTTGCCCGGAATCATGTTGTCGATGCCGGCGGGCAGGGTCTCGTCTACTTCCTGGAAGGCGTGCTGGACACGCTGAAGGGGGTTCATGTCGCGGACGCGTCCACGCTTGAGTCCCTCACGTTTCCGGCCGCCTATCAGCGTCTTCCGGGCGATGCAGGTTCCGCTGCTCGAGGCTTCGTCGCCAGCGGTCTCGCTTCAGTCGAGGAAACACGCATGCTGGGGATCGACGAGCGCTTTCGGTACTGCACCGAAGCGCTGCTGGGGGGCGGTTCTCTGGATAGGGAGGCTATCCAGCGGGCGGTGGGCCATCTAGGGGAGTCGCTGGTCCTGGCTGGGGGCGGGGCGCACATGCGCGCGCACCTCCACACGAATGAGCCCGACCTGTTCCTGCGCACTCTCGAAGAGTTCGGCACCCTGGAGAGCGTGAAGATCGACGACATGGTGGAGCAGCAGGCCACCGCCCGCGCGGCCACGGTCGCTTTGGTCACCGACTCCACCTTCGATCTGTCCGAGGCCGCCCAGCTGCGCTACGGCACAGTCATGGTGCCTTTGACGATTACCGTCGGGGGACGGACTTATCTGGATCGGGTGGAGCTCACTTCGCCGGAGTTCTACCGGGTGGTGCGCGAGACCGACGAGCTTCCCCGCTCCTCCCAGCCCAACCGGGCCGATTTCAAACGCGTGTACGAGGCCCTGCTCGAAGATCACGAGGGTGTCGTCTCGGTCCACCTGTCGGCACGGCTTTCGGGGACCTATCAATCCGCCCTGGGAGCGGCCGGGGAGGTCGATCCGTCTAGGGTGAAAGTGATCGACTCGAGGCATGTTTCGGTGGGACTGGGGTTGGTGGTGGAAGCCGCCGGCGAGGCCATACGTGCGGGAGGATCGCTGGAAGGGGTGGCGGCGGCAGCCGAGGCTGCCGCCCGTAGCACCCGGGTCTATGGAGCCACTCCGTCTTTGGACTTTGCCGTCAAGGGCGGCCGGGTGAACTCGAAGGTTGCCTACTTGGCAGGACTCGTCAAACTGAAGCCGGTCATCCTGTTCGACGAGGCGGGAGGAGCCCACGCCGACGGCGGCCATCTGGGATACGGCCGGACGATCCGAGGGATAGCCCGGCGGGCTGCCGAATTCGCCCGAGGGGAGCCGGCCCGGGTGGCCATCACCCACGCGGACTCACCGGAGTCGGCCGCCTACCTTCTGCAGCAACTGCGCAAGCGGTTCGGTCAGCAGCAAGACATCCCCATGATGGAATCCGGCGCGGTCCTGGCCACTCACACGGGACTGGGCGCTGTGGCCGTCGCGGTCAGGCGGCTGCCCGCGGGAGCCGAGTCCCACGGGAGGGGCGATACGTGATATGTTTCCCCCGGCAGACTGGCGGAGGATGGTGCGGACCCATCAGCCGCGTTGTGAGGCCGGCTGCGACACTCGGCAGAGCGTGGGCCGGCTTCGCCTGTCTCTAGGCGCTAATACGACCGCTGAAGCATAGGGGAAGGAGAGAGAATGGCGGCCGCGATCGACGCCCTCACCAAGAACGGGGAGCTGCTGGCTTGGCTACGCGATGTGGTCGAGCTATGCAGACCGGACGACGTCTACACCTGCGACGGCTCGCAGGAAGAGTACGAATACCTGTGTAACCTGCTGGTCGAGCACGGGACCTTCACCCGGTTGAACGACTCTCTGCGTCCCAACTGCCACTTGGCCCGTTCTCATCCCAGCGACGTGGCTCGGGTCGAAGACCGGACCTACATCTGTACCCGCGAGCAGGTGGACGCCGGTCCCACCAACAACTGGGCTCCCGCGGGAGAGATGAAGCGCAAGATGATCCGTCTCTTTCAGCGCAGTATGGAGGGAAGGACGCTCTTCATCATCCCCTTCTCGATGGGTCCGATCGGCTCGCCCTTCTCCAAGATCGGGATCGAGGTGACCGATTCCCCCTACGTGGTCGCCAACATGATGATCATGACCCGCACGGGGGTCGAGGTCCTCGAGGCTCTGGGGGAGAAGGGCAAGTTCATCCCCTGCCTGCACTCGGTGGGCGCGCCGCTCTCCCCGTTCCAGGGAGACGTCCCCTGGCCCTGCGAACGCGATCCAAAGCACAAGTTCATCGTGCATTTCCCCGAAGATCCGTCTATCTGGTCCTATGGCTCGGGTTACGGCGGCAACGCTCTGTTGGGCAAGAAGTGTCTGGCTCTGAGGATCGCTTCGACTGAAGCCCACAAGGAGGGCTGGCTCGCGGAGCACATGCTGATCCTCGGCCTCACCTCGCCCGAGGGTAAGACGCACTACATCGCCGGTGCCTTCCCCAGCGCCTGCGGCAAGACCAACCTCGCCATGATGCAGCCTACCTTGCCCGGCTGGACGGTGAGGACGGTAGGGGACGACATCGCTTGGATGCGGATCGAAGACGACGGCCGTCTCTACGCGGTCAACCCAGAGACCGGCTTCTTCGGGGTGGCTCCGGGTACGTCGTACGAGTCGAATCCCAACGCCATGGGGACGTTGACGCGGAACACGATCTTCACGAACACGGCCCTCACCGATGAGGGCGATGTGTGGTGGGAAGACATGGGGGTCGAGGCTCCGGCCCATCTTATCGACTGGGAAGGCAACGACTGGACGCCCGAGTCGGGCCGGAAGGCGGCCCATCCCAACTCACGCTTCACGGCGCCGGCCGCTCAGTGCCCGGTCATAGATCCGCACTGGCAGGATCCGATGGGCGTGCCCATCTCGGCGATTCTTTTCGGTGGGCGGCGAACGAACATCATCCCCTTGGTGAACGAAGCTTTTGATTGGGAGCACGGCGTGTTCATGGGCTCGGCCGCCGGCTCTGAGACCACCGCAGCCAATCTCAGCCAGACCGGGGTCCTGAGGCACGACCCCTTCGCGATGCTGCCCTTCTGCGGGTACAACATGGGGGACTACTTCGCCCATTGGCTGTCGATGGCGAAGCGCACGGACCCGAGCAAGCTGCCGCGCATCTTCTTCGTCAACTGGTTCCGCAAGGGTGAGGATGGACACTGGCTGTGGCCAGGATACGGGGAGAACAGCCGGGTACTCAAGTGGATCTTCGAGCGTGTGGACGGCGGAGGAGAAGCGGTTAGGACTCCGATCGGCAATCTGCCCACGGCTGAGGCCCTCGACCTCTCCGGCCTCGATCTTCCCGCCGAAGACCTGCGCGCACTGCTGGAGGTCGACGTCGAGGGCTGGAAGCAGGAAGCCGCCGGTCTTTCGGAATACTACGACGAATTCGGGGATCGGCTTCCGGAGGTCCTACGCAAGCAACTCCTGGCTCTACAAGACCGGTTGGGCGCGAGGTGATTCATGAACCCGTTGGCCGCTGAGCTCAACCGGACCATCGAAGAGAGCGCTCCCGCAGTGATGCGGGTTCTTTCCGATCTAGGCAAGGAACTGTACTTCCCCAGAGGGATCCTCACTCAGACGGCCGAGGCCAATCAGAAAGCCACGCGTTTCAACGCCACCATCGGCGAGGCCAGGGAGCTGCAGCACTCCATGGGGCTCGCGTCCATCATGCGCCACTTCTCCGACCTTGGACCGGACGCCGTTCTGCCGTACGCCCCGGCGGCCGGACGGGCAGACCTGCGCGCCGCTTGGCGGGAGGAGATCAAGGAGAAGAATCCATCCCTAGGGGACACCCCCGTGAGTCTGCCCGTGGTCACGAGCGGGATCACCCACGGACTCAGCACGGCGGCCGACATGTTCGTCGACCCCGGCGATCTCCTGCTCGTTCCCGACCAACTGTGGGGCAATTACCTCATGACCTTCTCGGTGAAACGGGGCGCGCAGGTGAACCGCTATCCTCTGCTCGACCTCGATCAGGGTTTCGACGTCGCCGGGTTCCGCCGGGTGCTCGGCGAGAACGCCCACCGGGGCAAGCTGGTCGTGCTGTTCAACTTCCCGAACAATCCCACGGGCTATTCCATCACCCCTGCGGAGGCCGACGCCATCAGGGAGGCGCTGGTGGAAGTGGCCGAGGGGGGCTGCGACGTGGTGGCCATCTGTGACGACGCCTACTTCGGTCTCTTCTATGACGACGAGGTCATGAAGGAGTCACTGTTCACCCGACTCGCGGCCGCCCATCCCCGGATCCTGGCCATCAAGCTGGACGGCGCTACGAAAGAGGATTTCGCCTGGGGGCTTAGGGTGGCCTTCATGACCTATGGGATAGCCGGAGGAGAGGGGGCCTACGAAGCCCTGGAGAAGAAGACCGCGGGCTGCATCAGGGGCACCATCTCCAATGCCCCCAACGTGTCTCAGCAACTGGTGCTGAAGGCGATGTCCGAGCCCGACTATTGGGCGCAGAAGGAAGAGAAGTTCGCCGTTCTCCGCCGCAGGGCCGTCAAGATGCGGGAGGTACTGGCTGAACCCCGGTTTGCCGCCGCCTGGAAGCCCTATCCGTTCAACTCGGGCTATTTCATGTGCGTGCGCCTCAACGACCTGAACGCGGAAGCCTACCGCGTGCGCCTGCTGGACAAGTATGGGGTGGGGGTCATATCCACCGGCGAGACCGACATCCGGATCGCCTTCTCTTGTGTGGACGAGGCCGATATCGCCGATCTCTTCGATGTTATGTTCACCTGTGCTCTGGAGATGAAAGAGGAATAGGGGCGATTCCGACGACGCTCAGGGCGCGTGGCGGGAGTCGGGGGCTAGGTGCACGTGGCCAAGACCAAGGGGCAACTCGAGGCGGAGATCAGCGACGCCATCGTCAGGTTCGAACTCGACTACATGGGTCGGGGACCAGAGGAAGCACGCACTTATATCATCGACGACTTGGTCCTCGTGCGCCTACGCGGAGTGCTTACTCCGGCGGAGCGCCAGCTGGGCGGGATGGACGGGACCCCCCAGGGCCGCGCCCTCGTCAAGGAGATCAGACGAGAACTGATCGAGAAAGCCAGACCATTGCTGGAGGCGATCATCCGGGATGTCACCGGCCAAGAGGTGCGTAGCGTTCACACCGACATCAGCACACGCATCGGCGAGCGCATCATCGTCTTCTCGTTGGCCGCTCCCGTGGATTTGTTGCCTGCGAACTAGTCGTCGTGGCCTGGGGACCGGCGCGGTCGACCGGTGACCCGCCACCGGCGGGCGGCGACCGAGAACCGGCCACCTGTCCGGCCGACGGAAGTGATTGCGGCCCCGGGATTGGTGGAAATGGGCAGCGTCTTCATCCGCTTCTACGCAGAATTAGGCGATCTTCTCGCTCCGGAGCGGCGCGGACGCGAATTCGAGCACCGCTTTCCGGCCGGAGGCGCCGTCAAGGACCTGATCGAGGGACTGGGGGTCCCGCACACCGAGGTCGACCTGATCCTCGTCGACGGGCGGTCTGTCGATTTCTCTTGCCCTGTTGGTAATGGGGAGCACGTGAGCGTCTACCCCGTGTTCGAGGCGATGGATGTCGGTCCAGTGACCCGGGTCCGCGCCCGGCCTTTACGCCGGGTTCGGTTCGCGGCGGACGTGCATCTGGGGAAGCTGGCGGGCTATCTGCGCTTGGCCGGGTTCGATACGTTGTACCGGAACGATTGGTCCGACGAGGATCTCGTCGAAGTGGCTCTACGCGAGCATCGGATCATCCTCAGCCGCGATCGCGGTCTGCTCATGCGGGCGGCGGTGACTCACGGCTACCTCGTACGGCACACCTCTCCGCGCGAGCAACTGTCCGAAGTCTTCGAGCGTTTCGATCTTTGGGGATCGCTCCAGCCGTTCACCCTCTGCTCGCTCTGCAATAGCCCCGTGGAGCCGGTTGAGAAGGCCGAGGTCGTCCACCACCTACCGCCGCGTACGGCCCATCATTATGAGGAATTCTGGCGTTGTGCCGGCTGTGGCCAGGTCTACTGGAAAGGTGCTCACTACCGATCGTTGGAGCGGCTGTTCACGCCGGATAGACCTGCTCCGCCATCATCCTGAGCGTCTTCCATGCCTACCGTGGGCGGTGAGCCGGTCGGTCGCCAGCGGGCGAAGAGCGGCACCCCGATGAGAGCCACCACTCCCATGGCGGCTATGCCGGTCGTCGTGGCTCGAGGTCCGCTGGCGGCGCTGCTGGCTATGGGCCAGAGCGCCGCCCCCAACCCTTGCGACACCCGCTGCACAGCGCCGAAGAGACCGAAGGCCAAGGCCTGATAGTCTGAGCGGAAGTTCTCGGCGTAGGCTCCCCGCACCGTAGGGACCAGGGCTCCCGAAAACAGCCCATGCAGGCACGAGCACAGCACGACCAGGGGCAAAGACGACACCAGGCTGAAGCCGAAGGCATTGAGGGCCCACAGGGTCAGCCCCACCAGGATGATCCGTTTCACAAGGCGCCGGTCCGGTCTGAGAAGGGCGACGGTCCCCGCTCCGGCGGCCGACGAGAGCACCACCCCCAAGAGCACCGCCCACAGGCGCATCCCTTCCAGGTCGGTCACTGCCTGGATGTGCAGGGTCAGATAGAGGGTGAGGCCCATGATCGCCGAGTTGAGGGCGAAGTAGCCGGCCAGGAACCAACCGGCACGGTGTTCGCGGGAAGCCTGCTGCCACAGTTCCTTCATGCGATGGTGCAGCTTCCCCTGGGGTATGTCGACTGGGTCCGCTTTGCGCTGCCACAACTTCTTCGCGAAGATGCTGGGGATGGTGCAGGCCAGGAACACTCCCGCGGCCGGGATGAGGGCATACCCTTGCCCGCTCACCCCTTCGATGAGCCGGCCGGATATGAAAAGCTGGATCACCCCGACCCCCACCACGCCGCCCAGGAAACTGAGGCCCATTCCCAGCGAAGAGACGCTCACCACATTGGCTCCCCCGGCCGCGCTGAGCATGGAGGCGTTATAGATCAGGCTGGAGAGTTGGAAGAAGTAGTTGGCGACCATCGCGGCGACCAGCACGCCCGCCAAGGCGAGAGTCCCCGAGTGGGGGAGGATATTGAGCGTCGCTAGGAGCACGGCGGCAATCAAAGCCGATACTATGAACCATTGCCTGCGGGTGCGCTTCTCGTCCGCGCTCACGCCGATATAGGGGCCGCTCAGCCCGATGGCCCAGGACGAGGCCGCCGTAGCCAGGCCGAAAGCAACTGCCGGTATTCCCAGGCCGTTGACCATCCACGGGGTGAGGTAGTAAGGGATGGCGAACTCGACAGACGTATTGCCGAAGTCGAAGGTATACCAAGCCAGGCGCGTGCGCCTGCCGGAAGCTGTGGTGTCGGAAGTGGCCGTCTCGGACGTCTGTACGCCGGGATTCTGGGGCTCTATCTCTTGGCCGGTTTGCATGGGCTGCACTAGTGTACCTTCGGTTGGCCAAAACCTGGTCGGTGGTCTAACCTTGTGCACCCGGCAACGCCGGGCCACTTGACCCCTGACTCAGCGAGGACGGCAACACCTGATGATCGGTCCGACTACTGCAGGCGACCCTTTGGATGCTGCGAGTACCGCGTTCTTCAGAGAGGTGCAGAGATTCCGACACTGGTTCTTCTGGGTCCCCATCGTCGTCGTCGTGGGGGTCATCTGGTGGCAGTTCATACAGCAGATCGTCATCGGGCGGCCCCCAGGGACCGAACCCATATCTGATTGGGCGGCCTGGGTCCTCACCATCGTGTTCGGCATCGGCTTCCCGGTGTTCGCCGCCATAGTGCGCCTGGTCACGGAGGTTAGGCCGGGGACGCTTTCGATCAGGCTGATCCCTTTCCGAGGCAGAGTCATCTCCACGCAGGACATACGGTCGGCCGACTCCCGTGAGTACTCGCCCATGCGCGAGTTCGGCGGCTGGGGGATACGTCTTGCCGTGGACGGAGGGAAAGCCTACAACGCCTACGGCAACGTGGGGGTGCAGCTGGTACTCACCGACGGCAAGCGCGTCCTGGTGGGGACCCAGCGCGCGGAAGAACTCATTGCCGCGCTGCGGTCGGCCGGTGCGAAGATCTAGGCCATGAGGATCGTGGTGGCACTCGGCGGGAACGCGCTCCTCAAGCGAGGAGAGCCGCTCACCGAGCACAACCAGCGCGAGAACGTCAAGGTCGCGGCCCGAGCGCTGGCGCCGCTGGCCCGCGACCACAGCCTCATCGTCACCCACGGCAACGGACCCCAGGTGGGTCTGCTCGCCTTGGAGGCCGCCGCCTATACCGGCGTGGAGGCGTACGCTCTAGACGTGCTGAGCGCCGAATCGGAGGGCATGATCGGCTACATGATCGAGCAGGAGCTGGGCAACATCCTGCCCGAGGACGTGCCGTTCGCCACCATCCTCACTCAGGTCGAGGTCGATCCCAGCGACCCGGCATTCCATAATCCCACGAAGCCCATCGGCCCCCAGTACACGCGGGAAGAAGCCGAAAGCCTGGCCCGGGAGCACGGTTGGGCCGTGGGCCCCGACCACGGCCTGTATCGCAGACTGGTCCCTTCGCCTCATCCCAAGCGGATCTTCGAGATCAGAGTGGTGGAGTGGTTGGTGGATCGAGGAGTGGTGGTGATCTGCACCGGGGGAGGCGGGATCCCCACGATGCTGACCCCGGACGGGGTGCTCGTGGGAGTCGAGGCGGTCATCGACAAAGACCATGCGGGCGCGCTCCTGGCCAAGTCGCTCGGGGCGGAGGTCTTCTTGATGCTCACCGATGCCGAGGCGGTGTACGAGAACTGGGGCACCGCCGAGGCGCGGGGCATCAGCCGCGCCGCGCCTGAGGCGCTGGAGAAGCTCCACTTCGCCGCCGGCTCCATGCGTCCGAAGGTAGAGGCGGCCTGTGACTATGCCCAGGCGACTGGGGGGCGCGCCGGCATCGGCGCGCTGGAGGATGCCGTTGCCATCATCGAGGGGCGTGCCGGTACCCTGGTCTCCAGGGAGTTCCAGGGCATCGAATACTGGCCGTCACTGCTGCACCAGCCGGAGTAGCACAGAACGCCTGCGGCCCGGTGGCTGATGACGTAGCCCCGGCACAGCCTGCGCGGGTGAAGGGTCGTCGTCGGGTTCACAGCTTCTCGGAAGCATTGCAGACGCATGATCCAGGTCCGCCAGGCGACGCATTCACGTCTCCGGTGCTATGACGCCGTGCGCTCCAGGCGCTCGGCGATCCACATCTTGATCAGCGACTGCCTCGTCACACCCAGACGTTCAGCCTCGCGATCGAGTGATTCGACCATCCAGGGGGGGAAGTCGACGTTCACGCGCCTAGCCGCACGCAGGGGCCGACGCGCATCCGCCACCCTGAGATCATCCGTGAGGTCGTGGCCTGCGTCGAACTTCTCGTCAAACTCTCTAGCCTTCATAGATAGCCACCTCTTCGTCGCGGGACCGGCGCGCGGAGATAAAACGGATTCGGTTCTGGCGAGGGGTGATCACTGCCGACCAGTGCTTACCGGAGATGATTCCGATCACAACGAACCGCGGCTCGTCACCAGTGCGGGCGGGGATCTCGATCATCATCTCGTCCAGCCATAGCTGCCGGGCTTCGACGAAATCAATCCCGTGTTTGAGCTTGTTGGCACGGCTCTTGGATTCATCGAACTCGAACTGCACCGTCTCTCCAGAGACTCCTATTATAGTATAGAAACTATACATATCCCATCCTTAGGCACCGGCGGATATGAATAGAAGACGACCGTCCGGCGTCACGAGTGAAGGTCACTACGGCATATTGACCGATATAGGTCGTCCGACCGTCGGCCCTTGGTAGTGAGATGGCACGGAACTCGTGGATGACTCTCGGGAGGGCAAGCGCGGAGCCATGGCCTGAAGGTCGTCCTGCCCATTTGGCAGCGAGGCGACGTCTGCAGCTTCGGCGGGGTAAGCTTCTCAGGGGCCACACGCCCGTCTGGGGGACTGGGTTCCTCGATGGGGCCGAACCAAGCCGAATGCTACCGGCAGACGGAGTCCGCTTTGAACGACTATGCCCTAGCGGCACTGACGGGAGTGATCGTCGTCGAACTGGTCGAGCTGACCGGCACGCTCCTCAACCTGCGGGCGCTCGATCCGGCCGTTCCCAGCGAGTTCGCAGACGTCTACGACGCCGGCGAATACCGGCGCTCCCAGGAATACACGAGGACGAAGACTCGTTTCGGCATCGTAGCTTCGCTGTTCGATCTGGCCGTGCTATTGGCCTTCTGGCTGGCCGGCGGCTTCGACTGGCTCGACGGCGTCGTGCGGGGCTGGGGGCTGGGCCCCGTGTGGACAGGACTACTCTTCTTGGTGATCTTGGCGGCGGCCCGGGGGATCTTGGGTCTCCCCTTCAGCGTGTGGAGCGTGTTCGTCATCGAGGATAGGTACGGGTTCAACCGTACCTCCGCGCGCACGTTCGTCCTCGATCTGGTCAAGGGACTGGGCGTCGCTGTCGTCCTAGGCGTGCCGCTTCTGATCGGGTTCCTCGCCCTGTTCGAGTACGGCGGTTCGCTGGCCTGGATCTACGCCTGGGCGGCCGTGGTCGCCTTCTCGTTCGTCATGCAGATCCTGGCTCCGACCTTGATCATGCCTCTCTTCAACAAGTTCGTCCCGCTGGAGGACGGCGAGCTCAAAGAAGCCATCCTGACCTACGCGGAGAAAGTGCGTTTCCCGCTGAAGGGGGTCTACTCCATAGACGCCTCGCGGCGCACGACCAAGGGCAATGCCTTCTTCACCGGATTCGGCAGGACCAAGCGGATCGCTCTTTTCGACACCCTGATCCAGCGGCACCCGACGGGTGAGCTGGTAGCCGTCCTCGCTCACGAAGTGGGGCACTACAGGAAGCGGCATATTCTGATCGGAACGATCATCTCCGCGCTGGAGACCGGGTTGTTCCTGGGGTTGTTCGCCCTGCTCGTGGATCAGGTCGCCCTCTTTCAGGCTTTCGGCGTGGATGAGCCCTCGGTGTACGCCGGGGTGGTATTCGTGGCCGTTCTTCTTCGGCCGCTTCAACTGGTGCTCTCCCTCGGGGATGCCGCGCTCTCCCGGCGCCATGAGCGCGAGGCCGACTCGTTCGCCGTGGCCACCACCGCCCGCAGCGATCTGCTGGCCTCCGGTCTGAAACGCCTTTCCAGAGACAGTCTTTCGAATCTCACCCCCCACCCCTTCTACGTGTTCCTCAACTACTCGCACCCGCCTGTGCTCGAGAGGGTGAAGGCTCTGGAGCTTGGGCCGGCAACAGGATCCACTGCGTGAGGAGCTCCTCCGGACTGCTCCGTATCGGCCTGGCCGGGGTCATCTGGGGGTCCATCCCCATATTCGTGCGCATGGTGGAGACGTCTCCCCTGGTGATCGTGTTCTGGCGCGTGGCATTCGGGGCCGCCGCGGCGCTGGTCTACCTGGTTGTCACCGGCAGGCTGAAGGACCTGGCCCGGCTGGAACGGCGAAGCGTGCTTGCGCTTCTGGCCGTAGGGGTCCTGATCACCGTCAACTGGATCCTGTTCCTCGGCGCTCTGACCATGACCCGGGTGGCGGTGGCCGAGCTGCTGGGCTACACAGGCCCGGTCTTCGTGGCCGCCCTTGCTCCCTTGATCACCCGGGAGCCTTACGATAGGCGGATCGTGCTCCCTCTCGTCCTGGCTCTGAGCGGCACGGCGATCATCGTCGGCCTGGGCGGGCTCTCTCTCCAGGGGGGGCGCAGCCTGCTGGGCGCGGGCATGGCTTTCTGCTCGGCGCTCACCTATGCGGGTCTCATGCTCACCGGCAAGCGGCTCCTCCGCAATATATCCGCTCCGGTGCTCGCCTTAGGGGAGTACGCGTTCGCCACCGTCCTTCTGCTACCCGCCGTCTTGCTGCTCCCAGGGCCTTCTTCGCCGAAAGAGTGGGGGGCTCTCGCCACCCTGGGGGTGGTCCACACCGCTTTCGCTATACTCGTGTTCTTCTCCGGTCTCCGTCACGTGCGCACCGATCAAGCCGGGGTGTTCATGTATGCCGAGCCGGTGACGGCCGTCATCTTCGCGGCCATCTTCCTTTCGGAGCCTCTTACCTGGGTCACGGCGGTCGGGGGTGCCGGAGTAGTAGCGGCAGGGATAATGGTCGCGCGCATGCCGCCGGCGACAGGGTCGCCGACCACCGGCATGGAAGCACCGACTGTGTCGGAAGCGCTAGAATCATCGGAGACGGATGGCGATGCCGAGGGGTCTCCGGACCCAGACAGGAGCGAGGTATGAGGATCGCGCTTATCGGGCAGGCGGCCTTTGGAGAGAAGGTCCTCGAGGCCCTGCTGGGTGAGGGAGAGCAGGTGGCTGTGGTCTACATGCCTCCTGATGCTCCCGGCGGCAGGGGCAACTCCTTCAAGGAACTGGCGGAAGGCAACGGGATCGCTTTGCGGCAGCCGGACGGAATGCGCGACCCCGAAGTCTTCGAAGACTACAAGAGCTTCGCCGTCGACCTGAACGTCATGGCGTTCGTCACCGACATCGTGCCGCTCACGATCCTCGACCATCCGCGGCTCGGCACTATCCAGTACCACCCATCCCTGCTACCCCGGCACCGGGGAGCAAGCGCCATCAACTGGGCTGTCATCAACGGGGAGACGAAGACCGGTCTCTCGGTCTTCTGGCCGGATGAAGGCCTGGACACCGGGCCCATCCTGCTACAGAAAGAGGTGACCATCGAGCCGGATGACACCCTGGGAACGGTCTATTTCGGCAGGCTGTTCTCTCTCGGTGTGGAGGCTCTGCTGGAGTCGGTGCGGCTCGTCAAGGCCGGCAAGGCCCCGAGAATCCTCCAGGATCTGGCCCAAGGTGAGTACGAGCCGATCTGCAGGCGCATGACCATCGACTGGATGTACCCGGTGGGAATCGTCTACAACGTCATCCGGGGCTGCAACCCCTCACCGGGGGCGGCCACCGTCTGGCAGGGGGACCCACTGAAGATCTTCGACTGCGAGAGGCGCGCCGTCAGCGGTCCCGAGGCGCCGGGCACCATCACGGAGATCGCGGATGAGGGTTTCCTGGTCGCGGCCAACGGCGGCAGCGTCTTCGTCAAGCGCGTCCAGCCGGCCGGCGCCGGGAAGGTGGCCGCGGCCGACTTCGTCGCGTCGGCCGGACTCAAGGTGGGGGACAGGCTGGGCTAGCGTCCGGACCGACGCGACTGTGCTGCGATAGGATCGAAGCATCATGACGGACGAGGAACCGCATTTCCTGGAGCTTCTCATCGAACACGAATCGGTGGTCGGGCGGCTCTACGAGGTCTTCGCCTCACTGTTTCCGGATCGCGAGCAATTCTGGCGCTCCTTGGCGGCAGCGGAGCAGATGCACGCCGAGAAGCTTGGAGAGCTTGGCTCCGAGCCTTCCATCAGCAGGTGGCTGTCGCACGAGAGTGGGCTTAGACCTCAGGCGATCAAGTCGTCGATCGGGTATGTAGAGAGTCAGACAAAGAGGGCTCAGGAGGGGAGACTCAGCTCGCTGCAGGCGCTCTCGATCGCCAAGGATCTCGAAAACGCCCTTATCGAGGAGCAGTTCTCGCGAATGGGTGGCTCGGTCCATGTCGAGGCCGGCCCGATCCTTAGGCAGCTCGCGGTGGAGACGGAGGCCCACCGCAAGACGCTCGCGGAAGCGCTCGAAGTCGAAAGACGCTCGCGTCTGTAGCGCGCTGTCGGGTGACTTCCGTGCGCGTTCGGTATGCCAGTGGGATCGAGGTCGAGCATGGTTTCACCTCTGAGGAGTGCGTCGCCCAGCCCCCTCGATCCCGGCACGTGCCGCGTGGTCTCGGAGGGCATGGGCGTGCTCTTCCAGCATGCACCCCTGCTCAGCAGGCTTCTGGAAGTAGACAGAAGCTGATCGACTCACAATCGTCATAAGGAGCTTGGTTTGGCGATCGCGTTCGGCATACTCATCGTCCTGCATGGTCAATCAGACGGCCGAGCAGGCGTGACCGGTCCGGGGGAGGTTGATCGAGAAGGGTCTGATCCATGCGCCGGGTCACGGCCATGCAGAATGCATAGTCCACCGCCCTCTAAGAACGACCTCTAGTTCGACAGACGTATGCTTTGGCGCCACACCGATATGGCGGAAGTTGAGGATTGGATGCTCACCTTCCGGAAGGAGTACGTTGTGCCGTATGCTGCAGCTGGGCGCGATAGAGTTCCGTAGGCGGGTACTGCTGGGCGGTTCCGCCGCAAAGAAATGTGTTTTCGAGAGTGAGCTGAGAGACCAAGAGCATGCCGAAAAAGAAAAGACACACGAGCCAATTCGAAGACCTGACCTGGGACGACCTCAATGAATGGGCCGGCAGCAAAATCGTGTCCAGGGGCCGGAGCTACCAACAACAGGGGCGCGTGTCAGAATTAGCGCAAACAGAAGACGACGCTCTGGTCGCGTGGGTGGATGGCTCGGATCGTTATGCCACCAAGGTCGATACGGACGCTGATGGCATGCCTGGTTCTATCTGCACCTGCCCCTACGAATGCGACTGTAAGCACGGTGTTGCCGTGGTGCTTGAGTATCTGGAACGAGTTGAGCACAACCGGCGCGTTCCCCAAGCGGGCAGGGGCGATGAACGTCTTGAGCTCTTGGCGGATGAGGATCGGGCCGATGAAGCCGGCGAAAACGAAATCGCCTTATTGTACGATGCCGGCCAGGAGATTGCCGCCTTTGTGAAGGGCAAGTCCAAGGCGCAGCTCATCGGGCTGGTCCAGGAAATAGCTGAACAGTACCCGGAGATCGCGCAAGATCTAGCCGACCGGCGGCGGATAGTCTCCGGCGATAGCCAAACGCTGGTGACACGCCTGCGTCGGGAGATCCGCGACATCGGCGCTGAGCCCGCCTGGCAGAACTACTGGCATGGTGAGGGCCATGCGCCGGACTACTCCGGGATTCGCAAGAAGCTTGAAGTGCTGCTCAAGGAGGGGCATGCCAATGAGGTGCTGATTCTGGGCCAGGAGTTGGTGACTACCGGCACCCGCCAGGTGGAGGAAAGCCACGACGAGGGCGAAACCGCCGGGGAAATTGCGGGCTGCATGCCGGTGATCGTCGAGGCACTGGATCAGTCGCCTCTTGATTGCGCCGACAAGTTGAGCTGGGCCCTGGACGCCGTGCTCAAGGACGAATATGAAGTGTGCGAGGCCTTAGTGGAGTACCTCCAGCGGCGACATCCTCCATCCTCCTGGCAGGCGCTGACCGACCGGCTGCTGGCCCGTTTGCACGATCTCAAAAGCCCCGAGGGCGCCGACGAGTTCAGCCGCGACTATGCCCGCGACCGGCTCAGCAACTGGGCCATCTACGCCATGGAGCGCGCCGGCCGACAAGACGAGATCATTCCGCTGTGCGAAGCCGAAGCCACAAGGACAAGTAGTTACGGGCGCCTCGTCGAACGGCTGGTTGCGGCGAGGCGCTACGAGGACGCTGAGCGCTGGATTCAGGAAGGGCTTCGGGCCACGAAGGAAAAATGGCCCGGCCTTGCCGCCGGGCTACGCGATCGACTGCGGGAAATTCGAGCGCTGGAAAAGAACTGGCCGGCCGTGGCGGCGATGCAGGCGGAAGAATTTGTGCGCCGTCCCTCGCGAAAAGCCTTCAGGGACTGCAAGGGAGCTTCCAGCAAGGTCAAAGCCTGGCCCACGGTGCGCGAATGCCTATTGGGCTACCTCGAAAAGGGAGATCTGCCCTGGGAGCAGGAAGGCTGGCCGCTCCCGGAAACCCACCTCGACGCACCGGCAACGGGACAAAAGGACCGTTTCCCCATGGTGGGGGACCTCATCTGTATTGCCATTCTGGAAAAGAAGCCCGATGAGGTGCTGCGCTGGTACGATCGGCTTCCCCAAGAGCGATTCGGGTGGTATGGAGTTGACGAAGATGAGATCGCCACTGCTGTTCAAACCCACGCGCCGGATCGGGCGGTGGCCATCTGGCAGAAAAAGGCCGAGCGGCTGATCGCCCAGGTCAAGCCCAGTGCATACCAGGAGGCGGCCAAGTATCTTCGGAAAGCGGGGGCGGTGATGGCCCGGCAGAAAGAGAAGGAGCAGTGGGACGAGTACCTGCTGGATCTGAGGGAAACGCACGCCCGTAAACGCCGCCTGATGGAAATCCTGGATGGTCTGGAGGGAAAACCGATCATAAGTAAGAAGCGCTGACAACCAGGTCTTCCTATGCACAACCGCGAAATGAAGATGAGAATCCCGGCAAGAACAACTGATCTGCCGAACATTGCGCTACTTCGACACCACGCCTCAGTTCTGGCTGGGTCTCCTAACAAGCGCACCCGGCGGATCGCAGTGAACATGTAGACTGACGACGACATCCGCACCTACTGCCGAATCGTAACGGCCCTTGGCCGCACGATCGATATCCAGGAAGAGATCGATGCGCTCTATCCGGCCGTCGAAGGCGATACGCTCGTTGCCCTCGGCGCGGACTAAGGAACGTAAGCTGCGGAAGGAGATGAGGTCGTGGCGCTCAACGAGCTGGAGTTGAAGCAGATCCACCGCACGGTTGGTGAGTTGTGCAGGCGACAAACGCCGCCCAAACACGCGGACGAGCTTCGGTTTGTCTATGACGTCGAAGGCCACGCCGTTTCGATCTACGAGGAGCGGCCCCCGTGGGATGGGACACCGGGCGACTGGACGCGTGTGGGTGTTGCGAGATTCATGTAAAAGCTTACGCGCGGGGAGTGGACGCTCTACTGGATGCGCCGGGATCTGAAGTGGCACGCGTATGAACTTGCCGCCCCGAGCCATGATCTGGCGGCGCTGGTGCGCATCGTGGAAGAAGACGAGTGCTGCGCCTTCGTCGGCTAGGGCCAGTTCAAGCATCCTTGAGATACAATGGTCGCGGAGGTTCGAGATGGTCGCTGTCATCGAAGATGAACGCGAAGCAATCGCCGAAACATGTCAGAAATACGGTGTACCGTGGCTGTACGTCTTCGGCTCGGCATTGGGGGCGGTGGCTTCCCCGGCCGCGAGAGTGACGTCGATCTCCTTGTGGAGTTTGGACCCATGGACGGACACTCCAAGGCGCACGCCTATTTCGGCATGCTTGAGGAACTACGCGCAATCCCTGGCACCGAAGTCGATCTTGTCATGACCGGTGCCGTCAAGAACCGCTACATCCTGCGGGACATCGAGCGCACCAGGCAGATGTTCTATGCCGCGTAGCCCCGAGGCATGCATCGCCCAAGTCACAGTGGCGGGAAATGAGGTTTTTTGGTCGTACAATGGGTGGAGGCAGTGCAAGGATGCGAGGTGAGCTAGGATGACGATCGACGAACTCAAGCGCCAGGTGTTGGGCCTCGACGCACACGACAGGGCAGGCCTGGCCAAGGATCTGCCGGATAGTCTTGACGACCTTTCTGAAGCCGAGATCGAGCAGTTGTGGCTTGATGAGGCCCTGCGGCGTCACGAGGAAGTCGTCTCCGGCAGGGTCGAGACCGTGTCACTGGAGGAGGCGCTCTCTGAGGCGCGCGCTGAGTGCCAGTGAGTCGTCGGGTCAGGCTCCACCCGGCCGCTCGACGAGAACTGCGGGAGGCCGCCGCCTTCTATGAGTTCGAGCGCTCTGGATTGGGCTCGGCGTTCGTCGACGACTTCGAGCAGGCAACGGCGCACGTTCTACTTCTACCCGAATCATCGCCCGTGACCCGGGGACCCACGCGCAAGAAACTCATGGCGAGGTTTCCTTATGGGTCATCTATTCGCTGGTGAACGATGATGTGGTGGTGCTGGCAGTAGCTCACAACAGTCGTCGCCCGTTCTACTGGCAGGACCGCCTGTGACTGGGCAGAAGACCACCCCTATCCGCCTGGCTTGCGGAGGATGAGGCCGCACTCACTGTCGGTCTTGGTGATCGCGTTGGGCTCGTGGGGCTTGACCAGGAAGCTCGACCTGTTCTCGACTTCGTACGAGGTGGACGCAGACTGCCCTTGCTGGCTTGGCTTCGCGCCGCTCTGAGCCGGCCCCGCTTCCCACTCCCTGTCCGATACGCTACGATAGGTCGACCTTTAATCGAGCCCCGTGAGGCCGAAAGGAAGAGTGGCTGACGCATGCCCCGCCGCACCGATATCCGCAAGATCCTCCTGCTCGGCTCCGGTCCCATCGTCATCGGTCAGGCCTGCGAGTTCGACTATTCCGGCACCCAAGCCTGCAAGGTCCTCATGGAGGAAGGCTACGAGGTGGTCCTGGTCAACTCCAACCCGGCCACCATCATGACCGACCCGTCGTTCTCCCACCGCACCTACATCGAGCCCCTGGCCCCGGAACTGGTGGCGAAGATCATCGAGGTCGAGCGGCCGGACGCTCTTCTTCCCACATTGGGCGGTCAGACCGCCCTCAACTTGGCCGTGGCCCTCTTTGAGGACGGCACCCTGGAGAAGTACGGTGCTGAGCTGATCGGGGCCGACTACGCCGCCATCCGGCGGGCCGAAGCCCGGGACGAGTTTCGGGAGACCATGGCTTCCATCGGCCTGCGCGTGCCCGACAGCGCGGTGGTGAAGAGCTTGTCCGAAGCCCGGGCGGCGCTCCGCGAAGGACTACGTCTGCCCCTTATCATCCGGCCGAGCTTCACCCTGGGCGGTCATGGGGGAGGGGTGGCGGCCACCGACCAGGAGTTCGACGGCGTCGTCCAGGCCGGCTTGGACGCCTCGCCCACCCACCAGGTGCTGCTGGAGGAGAGCGTCATCGGCTGGAAGGAGTTCGAACTCGAGGTCATGCGCGACCTGAAGGACAACGTGGTCATCGTCTGCTCCATCGAGAACATCGATCCCATGGGGGTCCACACCGGCGACTCCATCACCGTGGCGCCGCAGCAGACCCTCACCGATGTCCAGTACCAGCGTCTGCGCGACGCTTCGCTCGCTATCATCCGAGCCATCGGGGTCGAGACCGGTGGCTCCAACATCCAGTTCGCCTTTTCGCCAGAGACGGACGAGTTGGTTGTCATCGAGATGAACCCCCGCGTCTCCCGTTCCTCGGCGCTTGCTTCCAAGGCCACCGGCTTTCCCATCGCCAAGATCGCGGCCAAGCTGGCCGTCGGCTACACGCTCGACGAGATCGCCAACGACATCACCCGCAAGACGCCGGCCTGCTTCGAGCCCACCATCGACTACGTGGTAGTCAAGACTCCCCGCTGGGCTTTCGAGAAGTTCCCCTTGGCCGACGCCCGCCTCACCACCCACATGAAGAGCGTGGGGGAGAACATGGCCATCGGCCGCACGTTCAAGGAGGCCTTCCAGAAGTCCATGCGCTCTCGGGAACTCGACGTCCGCCCCGACATCCCCGACGACAACGAGGCTCTGGTGGCCATGATCGCCATCCCCTCGGCCGAGCGCTACGACCTCATCCTCGAGGCCTACCGCCGGGGAGTGACTCTGGAGGCCATCTTCGCGGCCACCCTCATCGATGAGTGGTTCCTCGAAGAGTTGCGGGAGATCGTGGAAGCTGAAGAGCGCCTCCAGTCTTTCCTTGAAAAGGGCGGTCTTTCCGCTCTACCCCGAGAAGAACTGTGGCACGCGAAGCGGCTGGGGTTCAGCGACGAACAGATAGCCCGTCTGCTCGAGACCGACGAGGCCGACGTGCGGCAGCGGCGCATTGCCGATGCCGTCATCCCCACCTACAAAGCGGTCGATACCTGCGCGGCCGAGTTCGAAGCCTACACCCCCTATTTCTACTCCACCTACGAGGAGGAGAACGAAGCCTTGCCCGTCCCCGAAAAGGAATCGGTGATCATCCTGGGGAGCGGTCCCAATCGCATCGGGCAGGGGATCGAGTTCGACTACTGCTGCGTCCACGCCGTCCAAGAGATGCGCGAGCTGGGCTACCAGGCCATCATGGTGAACTGTAACCCGGAGACGGTGTCCACCGACTACGACACCTCCGACCGGCTCTATTTCGAGCCCCTGACCTTCGAGGACGTGCTCAACATCATCGAGAACGAGAAGCCCAAGGGCGTGGTGGTCCAGTTCGGAGGGCAGACGCCGCTCAAGATCGCCGAGCGGTTAGAAGCGGCCGGAGTGCCCATCCTGGGGACGTCGCAGGATGCCATCGACCTGGCCGAAGACCGGGAGCGTTTCGGCGAGGTGCTGAGGAAGCTGAACCTCAAGGCCCCGCCGTTCGGCACGGTCCGCAACGAGCAGGAGGCGCTCGCCGTGGCCGAGCGCATCGGCTACCCGGTCCTGGTGCGTCCATCCTATGTTCTCGGTGGCCGGGCCATGGAGATCGTCTATGACAAGGAGAGCCTGGAGCACTATCTGCGCACCGCCGTGAAGGCGTCCCCGCGCCACCCGGTCCTCATCGACCGGTTCCTCGAGCACTCCACCGAGATCGACGTGGATGCCCTCTGCGACGGCGAGGACGTGTACATCGGCGCCGTCATGCAGCACGTGGAGGAGGCGGGGATACACTCCGGCGATTCGGCCTGCGTGATCCCCACGGTGTCCCTGGGGAACGACGCGGTACAGCGTATCGAAGAGCAGACGGCTGCGCTCGCACGCGAGTTGGGCGTCGTCGGACTGATGAACGTTCAGTATGCGGTGCAGCAAAGCGACCACGGCGGAGCCAGCATCTACGTGCTGGAGGTGAACCCGCGAGGCAGCCGCACCGTGCCGTTCGTGAGCAAGGCTACGGGGGTACCTCTCGCTCGGATCGCCACCCGGGTCATAGCCGGTGAGAGACTGCGCGACATGGGACTTCCCGGTTGGGAAGAGTCGGTGGGCGCCGGCCGGGTGCCTCGCCGGCGCGACCTGGAGCACGTCTCGGTGAAGGAAGTGGTCCTACCCTTCCCTCGATTCCCGGGAGTGGACACCACCCTGGGTCCGGAGATGAAGTCCACGGGGGAGGTGATGGGGGTGGGCGCCGACTTCCCGGCGGCTTTTGCCAAAGCCTCCTGGGGCGCCGGCGACCGGCTCCCCGTCGACGGCACGGTCTTCGTTTCGGTGGCCGATGCCGAGAAGGACGCCGTCATCCTGATGGCGCTGATGTTGAGCACGCTCGGCTTCAAGATCCTCGCCACCGAGGGCACGCATCGGGCCCTTAACCTCAACGGTATCGACTCGGAGCCTGTCTTGAAGCACACGGTGGGACTGGAGATGAGGGCAGTGATCGAGGCAGGGGGGGCTGTCTCAGATGGTACTTTCGCCTCCACAACGTCGGCCGAGGCCGCCGCCGGGCCCATCACCACCGTGGTCGACCTCATCGAGGCCGGACACGTGGATCTCGTCATCAACATCCCGCGCGGACGGGGAGCCCGCTCCGACGGCTATGAGATCCGACGGGCTGCGCTCCGCAGGGGAGTGCCGACCATGACCAACGCCGCCGCGGCGCACGCGGCCGTCCAGGCTATCGCCAGCGCCCGCAGGAACCGGGAAGTCACCGTCGCCTGCCTGCAGGATCTTCACCACCGCTTGGCCGCCTCCGCCGCCTCGGGTAGCGGCGCGGGCGGCGCTGAGCTTCGCCGAGAGGCCGCCGACCATTCGCGACAAAGCGCGGGCAAGCTCCCGAGCGGCGCCGGATCGGCTCCGGGCGTGCCCGGCCCGCATGGGAGCAGCGGGTCATGAACGCCATTTCGGGCGTCACCGCAGGGGCACCTCAAGCGGGCAAACGCGTGGGCGAGCGCGGACGCGTGCTCGGCCGCGTCACCGGAAACGACTCGAGAGGACGCCTATCCTGGCTCACCGTCGCGGTCCCCGCCTGGATCGGAGCCCGACCGGGCCAGTTCGCGCTGCTCCAGGCCGAGCCCTCGTGCCGCTTCCTCGCGCGTGCTTTCTCGGTCGCCGATGAGGCGAAGACCGGGGTCTCTTTCCTGATCGACCCCGTGGGCGAGGCAACCCACGAACTCTGCGATCTCGGCCCGGGGGACCCTGTGTGGGTGCTGGGCCCACTGGGCAATGGGTTCGACCTCGATGAGATCGTCTCGGGCGGTTCCCCGCAGGAGCCGTCCGAGGCCTCGCTTGGGGGAGCGATTCGGCTGCTGGTGGTGGCCGGCGGCGTGGGGGTCGCCCCCTTCCCGTTGTTCTTGTCTCGGCTGGCGGATCACGAAACGGCTCGGGCTCTTCGTCTCTCGGTAGCCGTACTCGCAGGTTTCCGAGACGCTTCTCAAGCCCATGCAGCGGTTCCTCTAGAAACGGCGGTAGCCAGGGCGAGCGCGTCAGGCCTTCCCTGCCGGCTCGTGCTGGCCTCGGAAGATGGTTCCCTGGGTCCACCCCAGAAGGTGACCGACCTGTTGGAGAGAGAGTTGCGACCGGGTGATCGAGTGGTGGTCTGCGGCTCCGCAGCCATGTCGGCCGCAGCGTGGCAGGTCAGTTGCGCCGTCGAGGGTGTGCGCGCCTGGTTCAGCTTGGAGGCGAACATGGCCTGCGGGGTAGGCTCGTGCCACGGGTGCGCCATAACTCTCACCGATGGTTCGTTCGCGCGGGTATGCCACGAAGGACCGGTCTTCCCTGGGGATACGGTCTTCGCCTCCTCCGCGGCGACGCCCGATCGGGCGAAAGGACCGGCATGAACAGCCGCCTCATCCCGGATGGGTCCGGAGATCTGCCTGACCTGTCCGTGCGTCTGGGTCCTTTGTGTCTTAAGCACCCGCTCATCAACGCCTCCGGCACCATGGAGATCCTCGATCTGGCCGATTCGCTGGGACCCGGGATCTTGGAGGACCCGCCGGTGGCCGCCTACGTGCCCAAAACGGTCCTTCTTTCGCCGAACATGGGCAATCCTCCCCCTCGCATCCTGGAGACGTCGGGCGGGATGATCAACTCTATCGGGCTGCCGGGCGAAGGCCTGGAAGCGTTCGTGACGGAACGGCTCCCCAGACTCCTCGCTCTGCCCTGTCCGCTCCTCCTCAGCATCGGGGGCTTCTCCCTGGAGGAGTACGCGTCTCTTGCCGCCGGACTGCGTAGCGCCCTCGAACAACGCGAGGCGGACTGGCCGACACGGGTGGGTCTGGAGGCCAACATCTCCTGCCCCAACGTCCACTCCGGCTGTGCCTCCATCGGCAGCGATCCCCAGGAGACTCTCGCCGTGGTGGAGGCCATCCGGGAAGCCTGGCCCGGGCTCCTCGTCGCCAAGCTGACGCCTAATGTCACCGACGTCTCCGCCATCGCCCGGGCCGCGGTACAAGGCGGAGCCGACGCCATCGCGGCCGTCAATACCTTCAAGGGATTGGCCATCGACCGGGGGACGTTGCGGCCGTACCTGGGCGGCATCACAGGAGGCCTCTCCGGACCGGCGATCAAACCTCTCGCTCTACGGATGGTGTATGAGCTTTTCCGCAAAGTGGAGGCACCCATCATCGGGATGGGCGGGGTAACGAGTGTACAAGATGTGCTTGAGTTCATGGCGTGCGGAGCTCGGGTGGTGGCGGTCGGGTCCGGAGCGTTTCGCGACCCTTGGCTCGCCCGGGATCTCGCTGCCGGGCTGGAAGAGGAGTTGGCCGCCCGGGGCATGAATCTCGAGGATCTTGTGGGCTTCGCCCATGGAGGAAAATCATTAGGCTGTACTTAAGCTTGATAGTTTTGGAAGAATCTTGAAATTCCTGTTGCGTCCCTGAGCGCCGTGAGTATAATGGCCTCTGTGAATCAGACCTTGAACATGACCCCGCAGACGCCCGAGCGCAGTCATCAGCAGCGGATGGAGGCACTTAGGCGTGCGAACGACATCCGTTCCGAGCGTGCTCGACTCAAAGAGGGACTGCGGAACGGCCAGGTATTGATCGTAGACGTGCTGGTCGATCCGCCCACTTGTATCCACACGGCCAAGGTCCTCGATCTCATCCTAGCTGTCCCCAAGTACGGGCGGGTGAAGGCCAATCGGCTTCTTGAGCGGTGCCGGGTGAGTTCGTCCAAAACGGTGAACGGGCTTACTCCTCGGCAGCGCAAAGAGCTGATAGATATGCTGGTCGACTGACCGGCGCGCAGCCGGGGGCGGCCATAGCCAGGCTGATAGTCATCGCCGGGCCCTCGGGGGCGGGTAAGGGCACGCTGATAGCCCGTCTTCTCAAGCGACTCAACGATATCGTCCTCTCCGTCTCCGCCACCACGCGACCCAGGCGCGTGGGGGAGGTGGACGGTCGCGACTATTTCTTCCTGAGTGAGGCCCGTTTCGACGAGTGGGTGGAACAGGGCCTCTTTCTCGAATGGGCCACGTACAGTGGACATCGCTACGGTACGCCCAGAGAGGCCGTGTACGAACGGTTGGAAGCAGGATCGGACGTCGTTCTCGAGATCGAGATCGAGGGGGCCCGGCAGGTGTTGGAGAAGTGTCCCGAAGCGGTCATGATCTTCATCATGCCTCCCTCCCTGGCCGAACTGGAGAGGCGGCTTCGGGGACGCAGGACTGAGAGCGAGGAGGCGATCAAACTTCGGCTCCAGCGGGCCGCGGAGGAGATGGCCGTCGTGACGGCGGGAGAGTGGCCGGGTCGGCGCCAATTCGACTATGTTATAGTGAACGATAGTATGAAACGGGCGAGTGAAGAGCTGGTCCGAGTGATCGAGCGAACCAGGGAAGAGGATGAACAAGCCGACAGTCGATGAGATTCTCGCGGGTTTGAACGCTATGCGCGACGAGGAGACCGAGGAGCCCAATCGGTACACAGCCGTCATGGTCACGGCCAAGCGGGCCCGGCAGATAAACAGCTACTACCACAGTCTGGGTGAGGGAGGGGCTCTCGACAGCTTCGCACCCCCTTTGGTCGCCAGCTTCACGAAGAACTATCTCAGCATCTCTATGGCCGAGGTAGCCAGGGCCGAGATCGGGTACAGGTTGCGTCCTAGCCGCCAGTAGGGATTGCAAGGAGCGTGTGATGGCTGATCGGCCCGTGGTCCTCCTGGGGGTTACGGGAGGAATCGCCGCTTACAAAGCTGCTGAGTTACTGCGGGGCCTGCAGAAGGCGGGCATGGAAGTCCGGGTGATCATGACCCGGGCGGCCACGAAGTTCATCACGCCCATGACCTTCGAGGCGCTATCCACTCATCCGGTCCGCTTGGATGACATAAGTGAGATGCGCGCCGATTCGCGCATCACTCACGTGGAAGACAGCCAAGAGGCCGACATCATGGTCATCGCTCCGGCTACAGCCAACACGATGGCCAAGATGGCCAACGGCGTAGCCGACAACCTTCTCACTTCCATGTGTCTGGCCTTTTCCAAGACGGTGGTGGTCGCGCCGGCCATGAACACCAACATGTGGGAGCACCCCGCTACCCAGCACAACGTCGACCTGCTCCGCGAGCGGGGCGTGTTCGTGGTGGAGCCCGGCGCGGGCGAGTTGGCCTGCGGCGAATACGGCTGGGGTCGCATGGCTGAGCCCGATAGTATCGTGGCTGAGGTCAAGCTGAGGCTCCAGGTGCAGCGCAAGCGCGACCTCCGCGGCCTCAGCGTGGTGATCACAGCCGGGGGTACCCGGGAGCCCATCGACGCCGTGCGATTCATCGGCAATCGCAGTTCGGGCAAGATGGGATTCGCGCTCGCTCGGGCCGCGTTCGACCGCGGCGCCACGGTCGAACTGATCCAGGCCAATGTCGATATGCCGGCTGTGCCCGGGGTCCGGCAGGTGGAGACTCCCACCGCGGGCGAGATGCATGCCGAAGTCATGAAACGGCTACCCGACATCGACATCCTCATCATGGCCGCGGCCGTGGCCGACTACCGGGTGGCGGACGGGCCGGCCGGTGGCAAGATCGGCAAAGGCCGTAACGAATGGGCCATCGGCTTGGAGGCGACGACCGACATCCTGTGTGACGTGGCCGCTCATCACAAGGGTCAGTTCCTGGTGGGTTTCGCCGCGGAATACGGCCTGGAGGGCCTGGAACGAGCCCGGGGCAAGATGGAGCGTAAGCACCTCGACATGATCGTCTTCAACGACATCTCCCGCGCCGACATCGGCTTCGACTCCGACTTCAACGAGGTGCGCATCCTTACTCCCGACTCCGAAGTGCTGGTGCAGAAGGCTCCCAAAGAGACCATCGCCGAGATCGTTCTCGACAACATCGCCCAGGCTGTGCGCGCCCGGCGCGGGGAGACCCCGCTCCCGGCATGATCACTCTCCCGGCGTAGGTACGCTGCCGACT
>CAZCCL010000007.1:30420-50082 GCA_964497095.1 uncultured Gaiellales bacterium
AAAAAGGGAGCAGCCCTGGAGGGCCGCCCCCTTTTGTCTCTTCGCTCTCCGGCGCCTCGGCGCCGAACGGAGCAGACTCTAGAAGTTGTACGGCATCGGCTCGAACTTTTTGAGGATGGGCATGGCCTCGTCTTGGCCGTATACGGTGAGCATGTCGTACTGATACGGGCTGCCCTCGGGCAGTTTGACCCACTGCCCGCCTGAGATCTTGATCTTGAACACGTTCGGAACGGGGCGGACGGTACCCGCTAACACCGGCTGGGTGAAGTCGACCGGGCCGTTAATGCCCTCGAACTTGGTGACCTTGACGATATCGGGGAACAGGCTCTTGTCCTCGATGTCCGGCCAGCGCTTGAGGATATCGATGGCCCACTCGTACTTGCCCAACTGTCCCAGGGGCTGGGTCCATTGCTCGCCCGTCTCGGCCGTGTAGGTGTCGGCGTATTCCTGGCAGGTCTGACCGGTAAGGGCGCTCTTGTAAGGATACGATGGGTGCCAGACCGCGTGGTCGGAGAGACCCACACCGATATCGCCGACGGCTTCCATGGTGTCATGAAAAAGTGCCGCTTTGGAGATGGAGAGGATCTTCGGCCGAAAATCCTGCTGGATGCACTGTTTCCAGAAGTTGGTGAAGTCGGGCGGGACCTGGAGCCCGGAGCAGATCTCGGCTCCACTCTTCTTGAATTCGGCGATCTGCGAGCTGAAGTCCTCTGACGGCTGCTGATACATCTCCGGCTGCGAGACTATCGTGTAGCCGCCTGCTTCCAGGTATGGGCCAAGCCCGGTCTCTTTGTTCGACCAGGCCACCCCGTCGGCGTCGTTGGGGAAGAGCAGGCAGACCTGCTTGTTGGTCTCGATCTGATCCCACATGCCCAGACGGCACTCGGCCGCGTCTTCCACCCCGAAGTGATACATCCAGGTCCAGGTGAAAGGCTTGTCGGGAGTAGCGCCCCGGCCGAAAAAGAACGGCTGCCAGGGTACGAAGTTGGCCAGGAAGGGCACACCGTTGGCCTCGCACTGTTCGGCTGCCGGGTTGACTGTGTCCGGGCTCGACGAGGCGACCATCATGTCGACCTTGGTGTTGAAGATAAGGTCGCCCGTGACTTCGGCCACCCGATTGGGGTTCGACTGTGTGTCGAGCTGGGTGATCTCGATGGGATGGAGCATACCATCGCCACAGAGGACGCCCTCGCCAACACCTTTCTCAACGTAGCTGACGATCCACTTGTCTGGCGCTCCGAACGAGGCCAGCGAACCCGTGATGGGCGACACCGCCCCGATCTTGATCGGGCGACCTGTCTCGGCTCCAGCCGACACTGTGGTCGTGCTTGCCGCCGCCGTAGTGGTGGTCTCACCCCCGGCGGTGGTCGTTGTCTCGGCTGCGGCCGTGGTGGTCGTCTCCTCTTCGCCACACGCGGCCAGAAGCCCTCCGAGACCGGCGCCGACCCCTATGGTGGCGCCCGCTATCCCGGCGATCTTCAGGAACTCGCGGCGGCTGACCGGTTTGCCCTGGATGACCCCCGGTTCCTCTCGTTCCTGGTCCGAGCGTATCTCTTTCTTGTCGGACATTCTGCTCCCCCTCCTTACGGGTTTGAGATGTGAGTGCATACTTACCACATCTGTCGCTCACCGACCAGGTGAATCGCCAGGCTGATGTAATCTGAGCGCAGCGGACGCATGTGATCGCCCTTTGTTGGGCCCTTTGTTGCGGGTTCGATCGGACGCCGTTCGAGACGAAGGCGCACCTCGTGTACGCCCCGTTCTGGGGACGCTCGCAACTACCTTGGCCTGTGTAAGCGCCTCGGCCCGGGAGCGGCCTAGGCCGTCTCCCTCATGGCTTGGATCTCCTCGGCGGCTTTGATCTGCTCCAAGGCCTTGGCCTCGATCTGCCGGATGCGCTCGCGGCTGACGTTGAAGCGGCTGCTGACTTCGGCCAGGGTCCGAGGATGCTCGCCTTTCAGACCGAAGCGCAACTCGACCACCTTACGCTCCCGTTCGTCCATGGCCTTGAGCACCCGGTCAAGGCTCTCCTTGGCGATGATGCTCGACACCACGTCGGCGGGGTCCGGGGTGTTCGCGTTCTCGATGAAGTCTCCCAGTTCGGCATCTTCTTCATCACCTATGGGGGTCTCCAGCGAAGTGGTGCGCTGAGCGATCTTGCGCATCTCCTGGACTTCTTGCGGCTCGATGCCGAGTTCGAAGGCCAGTTCGTCGTCATTGGGCTCTTTGCCCGTCTCCTGTAGCAGCTTGCGCTCGGTGCGTACCATCTTGTTGATCTTCTCGATCATGTGGACGGGGATACGGATGTTGCGGTCCTGATTGGCGATCGCCCGGGTGATGGCCTGTCTGATCCACCAAGTCGCATAAGTGGAGAACTTGTAGCCCTTGCGGTAATCGAACTTCTCGACCGCTCGGATAAGTCCGGTGTTGCCCTCCTGGATGAGGTCGAGGAGGTCCATGTCCTGGGTGTAGTAGTTCTTGGCGATGGAGATGACCAGGCGCAGGTTCGATTGGATCATGCGGTCTTTTGCCCGCTTGTCACCGGCTTCGATGCGCTTAGCCAGTTCGATCTCTTCATCTTTGGTGAGCAGGGGGATCTCGCCCGCCTCCTTGAGATAGAGGCGAAGGGGGTCATGGGTGACGGTCTCGATCGAGAGATCGAGCGTGGGTTCGGTAGATTCGAGAACACCCTGAGTGACCGGGCTCTGCTCGTAGATCTCGATCGACTGATCGAAAAGCTGCGAGTAGAGATCCTCGATCTCCTCCATGGTCATGTCGTATTCTTCGACCAGGGCCATGATCTCGTCGCTCGTGACGTAGCCGCGCTCTTGGCCGAGCTGCAAAAGGTCCTGCACGTCCACGATAGTGCGAACGTCGATGGTGGCAATATCACTTTCTCTATGCACTGTCTTCTGCTATCCTAAGTGGAGATTTAAGCTTTCTCTTTTTATACCGTCTCGCGACGCAAACCGCAATAGTCTACTCCGCCCTCTTCGTGCTGTCAACACCAATCTAGCCCTATTTGCACACTTATTATAACGAACAAACGTTCGTATGGCAACCGGGCGCAGCGGTAGCTTCCAAGCACAGACGCGGGTCGCGGGGAGGAGGTTCCCGCTTTGCCCCCTACCCGGGAGCTGAGGGCGTCGTGGCGGTCTTCCCGGCGGCGCTGCTTTGTGAGACATTTCGAGCACGCCAAATAGCTCGACAATCGTGAACTACGTCATACGCGGGTTGACCTAGGAGATGCACATGACTCCCTCCGGAGGATCCGATCGAGCCGAGGCGCCTGTCATCCTCACCATCGATGCCGAGGGCGGGGACAACGCCCCGACGGAGATCGTGGCGGGCGCGCTTCAAGCGGCGTCGCCCTCCCTTCGCGTGCTTCTGGTTGGACGCCGGGAGGTACTGGAGGCCCACCTAGGTGGTGGGGATCACCGGAATGTCGAAGTCGTGCCGAGCGCGTTGGTCATCAGCTCCGATCTGGAGCCTGTCGCAGCGGTCAAGGCCATGCAGGACTCCTCCATCGTGGTGGGTGCCCGCACCGTGGCGGACGGCTCGTCACAAGGGTTCGTCTCCGCCGGGAGCACCGGGGCCGTGCTGGCGGCCGCCTTGCTGGTGGTGCGGAGGGTAGAAGGCATCAGGCGACCTGCGATCGTCACCGTTCTCCCGGGACTGCAGGGCCCGGTGGTGTTCCTGGATTCGGGAGCCAACGCCGATTGCCGTCCCGAGCACCTGGTGGAGTTCGCCGTGCTGGGCACTGCCTATGCCCGCACTGTCATGGGTTCAGCCGAGCCGCGAGTGGGACTGCTCAACATCGGTGAAGAGAAGGGCAAAGGCAACGAACTGGCCCAAGCTTCCTACCATGGCCTGGAAGCGTCGGGGCTCAATTTTGTCGGCAATGTGGAGGGGCGCGATCTGCTCCGGGACGTGGCCGACGTGGTGGTGACCGATGGCTTCACCGGCAATGTGGCGCTGAAGCTCCTGGAGGGGTTCAAGCGGCTCAAAGAGACGGCCCTGTCGAGCGCCAGGGCCCGGGCCGGAGGTCTTCTGCTGAGGCCGGCACTGCGCGAGTTGCGTGCGGGCTTCGATCCCGAGGAATACGGGGGCACATATCTGCTCGGGGTACGGGGACTGGTTGTGATCTGCCACGGCAATGCTACACGCAAGGCCATCGCCAATGCCTTGCGGTTCGGCGCCGATGCGCTGCGAAGGGGCGTACTCACCGGGATAGATGCGGAAGTGGCCGCGATCCGAGGCCGCGGAGATGCTGCCTCTTCTTGACCGCCGTTGGTACAATGGTCCTGTCCCTGGATTCAGAGCCGTCACCGTTTCGATACTGGACGCAAGGAGTAGCAGATGACCAGAGAGGAGATCTTCGCCAAGGTGCGCGATATCCTGGTGGAGCAGCTTGGTGTCGACGCCAACGACGTCACGGAGGAAGCCTCCTTCCAGGACGACCTTAACGCCGACAGCCTGGACCTCGTAGAGCTGATCATGGAGCTTGAGGACCAGTTCGGGGTGAAGATCTCCGACGAAGAAGCGCAAGAGATCACCACGGTGGGCGCAGCGGTCGACTTCATCGCGGCCCGCGCCTGACTTCTGTCCCCGGGGAGAGACTGGAGAGTGCGGGGCCTGCCGGCGCTGGTGCGGGCAGTCCCCGCTTTTTCGTGGCGGCGGTCACGCCGGACCGACCGTCTTGGCCCCGCGGCCGAGGGTCCGACGCTCATGGCCCTGGCCCGGCAATTGCCTCCCAGACTGCTGGAACTCACCCTCACGCATTCCTCCTGGGTGGACGAGCGGATCGAATCCTACGAGCGTTTGGAGTTTCTGGGAGACAGCGTCCTCGGTTTGGCTATCGCTTCCGCCCTCTACGAGCGCTATCCGGAGAGCGACGAAGGCGATATGGCCAGGGCGAAGGCCTTCGTGGTCAGCCGGGCGAGTTGCGCGCAGGTGGCTCGAGCGCTCGAAGTAGACCAGCTCTTGATCGAGCAGGCCCCGGCGCCGGAGCGCAAACGCGTGGAGGCGGCGAGCAACCGGACCATCCAGGGGAACGTGTTGGAGGCCCTTATCGGCGCCGTCTATCTGACTCATGGCTTCGAGCAGATCCGAGGCGCGGTGGTCGAAGCTTTCGAGCGACAGATCCACTATGCGGTCACGTCGTATGTCGATCACAAGACGGCGTTGCAGGAATTGCTCGCTCCCCGGGGTCTGCAGCCCGTCTACCGCCTGGTTTCCGAGACCGGTCCGCCGCATGCTCGGGTGTTCACGTCCGAGGTCACTGTGCACGGCTCCGCGAAGGGCCGAGGCACGGGCACCACTATCAAGATGAGTGAGCAGGCCGCCGCTGGGGAGGCGCTCACCTCATTGGGGGAAGGCGAGGAAGAGTAACGTGGCCCACCTCCACTCCATCAGGCTACGGGGCTTCAAAACCTTCGCCAAGCCTACCGAACTCTTCTTCGAACCTGGGGTCACGGTGATCATCGGCCCGAACGGGAGCGGCAAGAGCAACATCGCCGATGCCGTTCTTTGGGTGCTGGGCGAGCAGAGTCCCGGGAACCTTCGAGGGCGGTCCATGCAGGATGTGATCTTCTCCGGACCGGACGGCCGGAAAGCCAGCGCAGTCGCCGAAGTCAGTCTGGTCTTCGACAACGATTGTGGTTCGCTCCCGATGGAGTGCAACCAGGTGGAGATCACCAGGCGCCTGGTGAGGGACGCGGGGTCGGAATACCGTCTCAACGGGGCCGGGTGCAGACTGCTGGACGTGCAGGAGCTGGTGGGGGGCCTCGGTCTGGGTAGAGAGATGCACAGTGTCGTCAGCCAAGGGAAAGTCGAGGCCCTCCTCAACTCCACCCCTGAAGCACGGCGGGCCCTGGTGGAGGAAGCGGCGGGGCTGGGAGTCTTCAAGAAGCGGCGGGAGCGGGCTCAGGCGAAGCTCGAGCGGACGCGGCAGAATCTCCTCCGCGTGAGCGACATCGAGCGAGAGGTGGGTGGAGCCCTTCGACCGCTCAGACAGCAGGTGGCGGCCGCCGAGCGGTTTGCGGCGGCCACGGAAGAGTGGGCTCTGGCCAAGGCCAGGTGGGTCTTCCTTCACCTCACGGAGACCGAGGACTCGTATGCCGAGACTGCGGGAGAACTGGCTCAGTTGCGCCGGCGACGAGGGAAGATCGAGAGGGAGCTTGCCGACCTTCGCCGCCAACGCCTGGCCGAAGAGGAGCAGTTCACCTCCGTGCTTCAGGGTCGGGAGGAGCTGAGCGGGGTCTATCATCGGGTGCACTCCGAGACCGAGCGGGCAGAGGGCCGGGCGATCGCTCTGCGGCAGAGGCTGGCCCGTCTCGAAGGCGATCTGGACCGTGCCCGCAGGCGGCGGGAACTGGCCGAGAGTGAGTTGGCGTCGCTGGGATCCCGGGTCGAGGGGGCGATGGACCCCTCGACGGACGAGGCGAGGCTGCAGCGGGTGAACGGTTGGGAGGCGGCGATAACCTCGGCTCTGGAGGAGTCTCTCCCCGCCTACCGGGCCTTGAGCCAGACCGAGGACGATCTCAAGGACACGGTTTTCGAGTTGGAGGCGGCCCGCTCGCGGGCCGTCCAGGAGCGTGACTTCCTGCGGCGGGAGATCGAAGGCAGGGGGCGGGCGATCTCGGAACTGAGCGCGGTGATGGAGGAGGCCATGGCCCGCCTGGAGGGGTTCGAGGCGGAGGCGGCCGCGCTGGAGCGAGAGAAGAGATCCGCTGAGGAGGCCGTCCGCCGGGCCCGGCGAGATCTCGAGGCCGCCGTGTCTGAGCGCGAGGATGCGCGCACCTGCGAGGCCGCGGCCTCGCGCGAGGAGACGGCCCTGCAGCAGGTCGTCGCCGGACTCGAATCACGAGAGGTGGTCCTGAGGGATGTGCTGGAGCGCAGAGAGGGTCTGCCGGCGGGGGCCCAGGCCCTTTTGGCCTCTACCCAGGGGTGCCGGCTTCTGACCGAAGTCCTTGTCGTCGAACCGGGGTACGAAAGAGCCGTGACCGCTGCGTTGGGATCGCTGGCCCAAGCGGTGGTCTGGGCCGAAGAGGCCGATCTCCTCGGTGCCTTGGAGGTCGACGGACCGCTGGAGGCCGTTCGAGCCGAGGCAGCTCTGAGCGCAGAGGCCCGCCAGGCAGAAGCAGGCCCCTCAGCAGCGGAGGTCGCCGATCGTTCCGGGGCGAATACGGCCTCGGCGGGGCTCTTGCCTCCGGGGACCCGCGATCTGTGGGAGGTGGTCTCGGGGCCTGAGGGGTTGATCGGGAGCTTGAAGGCGCTTGTTCCGGCTACGGCGGTAGTCACCGGCGAAGGCCGGCTTGGCCCGGACTTCAAGGGAACAGAGAGCGGGTCGTGGCGTGTGGTGACCCGGTCCGGCGAATTGCTCAGCACCGGTCTCCACGTGGCGAGGCGGAAGGATGCGGGAGCCGAGGCCATCCTCGAGGCGCGGAACGAACTGCAACTCACCTCCACGGAGCGCTCGGGGCTCGCTTCAAGACTACTGGAGGCTCGCAGGGCTGCCGAGGAGGCCCGGACCCAGGTCACAAACACCGAGGACGCGTGTAGGCGGGCGGAAGAAGCGGTGCGTGAGGCTGAAGGTCGGTTGGCCACGCGCACGAACGAGTGCGACCTGCATGCCCGCCGCATGGAAGAATCCGGGCTGGGGCGTTCGGAGTTGCAGGCCCGGCACGAGCGCGAACTTGCAGCGGTAGCTCAGTTGGAGACCGATCTGCGCGCGCTGGAGGAGAGCGCGGCCGTGCGGGAGATCGAGTTGGAGGAGGCCCGCACGTCTCTGCGGGCCACGCAGACGCGTCTCGAGGCACTCCGGAACACCGTGGGGAGGCTGCGGGCCAAGAAGAGTCAGGCGGAACTTGTCGAAGTCAGGCTGCGCGAGCGGTGCCGGGCCAATCAGAACGAGCGCGAGCGCGTGCAGGCTCAGTGGGGGGCCGCGACCACAGAAGTCAAACGGTACGGCCGCCGGGTAGCTTTCTTGGAGCGCTATCTGCCCGTGGTGACCGGATTGCTTACCGTGGTCGAACGGCTGGCAGAACGCCTGAGGACTGTGTCCAAGGCCTTGGAGTCGCAGGTGGAAGCGGCGCGGGCGCGCTCGGAAGATGCGGCCAAGACCATCCGGGACTGGGGAGGGGCGGAGGCCGAATTGCAGCGCGAGCAGGACGGATTGACGGACCGGATCGGTCGGCTACAGGTGGACGAAGCCAGGCTGGACGACCGCAGATCGGCCCTCGCGGGGGAGTTGTCCGAACTGCGGCGACGGCACCTGTCTCCCCGGGGGTTGACCCCCGCAGAGGTCGCCGGTGAGAACGCCGATGTTCTGCTCATGGCCGTCGAACGAGCGGAACGCCGGCGGGACAAGATCGGACCGGTGAACCCGCTCGCGGAGCAAGAGTGCGCGGAACTCGAGGAGCGGGCTCGTTTCCTGAAGGAGCAACGTCGCGATCTGGAGGCCTCGGTCTCGCAACTGCAGGAGCTCATCTCCGGGCTCGACGAACACATCGAGGCGGCTTTCTCTGAGATCTTCCAGGCTGCCAGGGAGCATTTCTCCTCCGTCATCGCCACCGTGTTCCCGGGAGCGCAGGGGACGCTCAGGCTCACGGAAGCCAAGACCACTTCTGCACGGTCGGCCGCGGAGGGTGACGGTCCGCCGGGTGATCTTGCAGATGAGGAGGCCCCAGGGGAGGTTGTGGGCGGCATAGCGCTCGAGGTGAAATTGCCGAACAAAGCCCCGCGCAGTCTGACTCTGCTCTCCGGAGGAGAGAAGGCGATGACGGCCATCGCCTTCCTTTTCTCGCTGTTTCTGGCTCGCCCTTGTCCTTTCTACATCCTGGACGAAGTCGAGGCTTCTTTGGACGACGTGAACATCCGCCGTTTCCTCTCCTTGATAAGAAAGTACCGAGAGAAGACGCAGTTCATAATCATCACCCATCAGCGGCAGACCATGGAGGTGGCGGACACGCTCTACGGCGTCGCTTTGGAGAGTGACGGGACCTCACGGTTGCTATCCAGGAGATTCGGCGGCCAGAAGGACGCGCGAGACCACGCGGGACGGCGGGACACGGTCAAACAGCTTGCGAAAGGGGCGTGACGGATTGAGCCACGATTGGTCTGAGGTGTTCCTTGGGGTATCCGAGAAGGCCGTCGTCCACACGCCGGAGGAAGAGCAGGCGAGACGGGGAGGCTGGTTGCTGCAGCTCCGGGATGGCCTGTCCAAGAGTCGTCGGATGCTCCAGCAGCAGTTCGCCTCGGTGCTGTTCGACCGCTTCGACGAAGACCTATGGGAGCAGGTAGAAGAGGCGCTGATCTTCGCCGACGTGGGTGTCGACACCACCGTATCGATCGTCGAGACTTTGGAGGCCGAGGCGGATGCCGGGACCATCAAGGACTCGGTCGGGCTGCTGGCAAGACTCCGTGACGTCACGGCGGCTCACTTCTGCCAGGCCGATACACGCATAGACGTGACGCAGTCTCCTGCCGTCATCCTGATGGTCGGGGTGAACGGTACGGGCAAGACCACGACCATCGGCAAGATCGCTTGGCACCTAAAGGAACTGGGCAAGGAACCACTGCTCGTGGCCGGGGACACGTTCCGGGCTGCTGCGGTGGAGCAGCTCGTGGAATGGGGGAAGCGGGTCGGCTGTGAAGTGGTGAGGCACGAGCGCGGGGGAGACCCGGGGGCCGTGGTGTACGATGGTCTTGCAGCCGCCGAGGCCCGGGCGGCCGACGTGGTCATCATCGACACTGCCGGCCGGCTGCACACCCAGGTCAACCTGATGAAGGAGTTGGAGAAGATCGTCAGGGTCATTAGGAAGCGCATACCCGACGCTCCACACGAGTCCTTGCTCACCATCGACGCTACCACCGGCCAAAACGGCCTGGTTCAGGCCCGTATGTTCAAAGAGTCGGTCGACCTGACCGGGGTGATCATGACAAAGATGGATGGTACGGCCAAGGGCGGCATCGCCCTCGCGGTGTCGCACGAACTGGAACTGCCGATCAAGCTCATAGGCACTGGGGAGAAGCTGGAGAGCCTGCAGCCCTTCGACGCGGTCGACTTCACGGCGCTCCTGTTCGATGATTCGCTCGTCCGGAGGTGAGCCGGGCTCCCTCGAGGCTGCGGGTCGCCCACAGCTTCTCGGCCGCAGCCTATCGACGGCCCGGCCCGCGGGCAGGCGACCGGCGGACGGCGGTTTGACGGGAGTTCCGGCTGCTAGTAAACTCCCACCTTCGCGGCCCGCGAAGGTCGCTCTCGCAGCGGCGCCCGCCGGGCGTCGCCGGACTGTAAGGTGACGGATGTTCGACTCCCTTTCCGACAAGCTGCAGACAGCGTTCGACGGCCTCAAGAGACAGGGCAAGCTCACGGACAAAGACGTGGAGCGCGCTGCTCGTGAGATCCGCCTGGCCCTGCTCGAAGCGGACGTCAACTACAAAGTGGTCAAGCAGTTCGTGGACAAGGTCAAGGAGCGGGCCCTCGGGGTCGAGGTGCTCGAGAGCCTGACCCCGGCTCAGCAGTTCATCAAGATCGTCAACGAAGAACTGGTCGCCCTCATGGGTTCTTCCACAATGAAGCTGACGTTCTCCCCCCGGCTGCCGACCGTGATCATGATGGTGGGTCTCCAGGGCTCCGGCAAGACCACGGCCTGTGGGAAACTGGCCAATTTCCTCCTCGCCCAGGGCAAAAGCCCGGCCCTCGTGGCGGGTGACGTCTATCGGCCGGCGGCCATCGACCAGCTGAAGACACTGGGTCAGCAGCTGGGGGTGCCTGTCTACGATGAGGGCGCTGAAGCCGATCCGGTGGACATAGCCAAGCACGGGGTGGACTGGGCCCGGGAGAAGGGGCGTGACGTACTCATAGTGGACACCGCCGGCAGGCTGCACATCGACGAGAGGCTGATGGAAGAGCTGGTGCATATCCGGAACACGGTCAAACCGCACAACATCCTGTTGGTGCTGGACGCCATGACCGGTCAGGATGCCGTGAATGTGGCTCTGCAGTTCCAGGAGCGGGTGCAGTTCGACGGGGTGGTCCTTACCAAAATGGATGGCGACGCCCGAGGCGGTGCAGCGCTTTCGGTGCGCGCCGTGACCGGCAAGCCGATCAAGTTCGCGAGCAGCGGGGAGAAGCTCGACAACTTCGAGTACTTCCACCCAGATCGGGTGGCTTCGCGCATCCTGGGCATGGGCGACGTGCTTTCGCTTATCGAGAAAGCCGAGCGCACCATCGACGAGAAGAAGGCGCAGGAATTGGAACAGCGCCTGCGCAAGAGCAGCTTCACCTTCGACGACTTCCTCGAGCAGATCCAACAGGTGCGCAAGATGGGGTCGATCTCCAGCCTCCTGGGTATGATCCCGGGGATCCCCTCGGCCAAACTCAAGGGACTGCAGGTCGACGACCGGGCCTTCGACAAGATCCAGGCCGTCATCTTCTCCATGACACCCGAAGAGCGTCGACACCCGGAACTCATCAATGGAAGCCGCCGCCGGCGCATCGCCGCGGGCTCGGGTTCCGACATCCATTCGGTCAACCAGTTGCTGAGTCAGTTCAAGCAGGTGCAGAAGATGATGAAGCAGCTCGGCTCCGGCCGCGTGCCCAAGAACCCGTTCCAGATGTTCGGGAACCCGAGTTAGAGGGAGGAGGTGACCCATGGCAACAGCTATCAGATTGGCGCGTCGCGGCAGTAAGAAGCGTCCGACCTACCGCATCGTGGTGGCGGATTCTCGCCGGGCTCGCGATGGCCGGTTCATCGAGACCATCGGCTACTACAACCCCCAGAGCGATCCGTCCGTCATCGAAGTGGACGAGACCAAGGCCAAGAAATGGCTGGAATCCGGCGCTCAGCCCTCCGATACGGTGCGCAAACTCCTGAGTCTGAAAGGCATCGTCTAGGTGAAAGAGCTGCTTGAATTCCTTGCCCGTTCGCTCGTCGATCACCCCGAGCAGGTACGGGTGGACGAGATAGAGTCCGAGAACGGAGTGGTGCTACGGCTCAGCGTAGCCAAGGAAGATGTGGGGAAGGTGATCGGCAAGCAGGGGCGCATCGCCCGGGCTTTGCGGACCGTGGTAAAAGCGAGCGCCGTCAAGGACGGAAAGCAGGCCACCGTCGAGATACTCGACTGACCCCCGTCATGTCGCGCCCGGAGTGGATCGAAGTGGGTCGGGTGTCCCGGCCTCACGGCGTACACGGGGAGGTGCGGATCGTCCCCAGCACGGACAACCCGGAGCGCTTCACCCCTGACTCCGTCCTGTACGCGCGGCCGGGGCGCCTGGGCGTCGCCGGGCCGCGCCTCCGAGAGCAGATGCGGCTGACCGTCTCGGCCGTTCGCGGCGCCGAAGGCTTTCCCATCCTGAGGTTCGGGGAGGTCGGGGACCGCGACGCGGCTGAGGCCCTGCGAGGCTACGTGCTCGAGATCCGCTCGAGCCAGCTTCCGGAGCTGGGCGAAGACGAGTTCTATCCTTTCGACCTCATCGGTCTGGATGTCCGCGACGAGAGCGGGACTGTTGTAGGCCGGGTGACGGACGTCGTGGACTCTCCGGCGCACGCGCTGCTGCAGGTCACGAGTGGGTCGGACTCGACAGAAGAAGCCGCAGGGGGCCTCAGCCCGACGGAGGAGCTGGTCCCCTTCGTGAGAGCGGCGGTGCCTGTCGTGGCCTTGGCCGAGGGTTACCTGGTGCTTTCCCCCGGTTTTCTTCAGGGGCCCGGCGCTCCGAACGTTGCAGACCAGGACTGCACCGATCCCGGATGAAGCGCATCGTGGTCTTCACCCTGGTGCCGGAGGCCTTCGTCTGGTTTCAAGCCCAGCATCCGGTCGCCAATGCGATCGAGAGCGGCGCGGCGGTCGTGGAAGTGCACAACCTCCGTGACTACGGCGCCCCTCCCCACCATGAGGTCGACGATACCCCCTACGGCGGTGGACCGGGCATGGTCACCCGGGTCGACGTGGTCGGCCAAGCCCTCGAGCAGGTCTTCGGGGAGCCGGCCGGGCACGTGCGCGAAAGCCGCGACGTCTATGTGCTGTCGGCCGGGGGGCGGCCGTTCGACCAGGGCCTGAGTCGGCAGCTGTCCGAGAGCGGACGTGACCTCGTCTTGCTTTGCGGACGCTTCGAGGGCTTCGATGCCAGGGTGGAAGCGTTGTTCGCCACGGGGTCTCTCTCCATCGGGCCTTATGTGTTGGCGGGAGGGGAAGTGGCCGCTCTGGCCGTGGCCGAGGCGGTGATACGTCATCTTCCCGGTTCCTTGGGAAACGCGGAAAGCGTTCTTGAGGAGTCCTTCAGCGAAGGACTGGGAGGGATGGTGGAGTACCCTCACTACACGCGGCCTCGTGTCTACCGAGGCGCAGAAGTCCCGGCGGTCCTCCTGAGCGGGGACCACGGTGCCATCGCGCATTGGCGCCGGGAGAACGCTCATCCATCACCGTGGGGGTGGAGAGGAGGGAGTGAAGCGTGAGCAGCGAGCGAGAGCGACCGGGGTCCGGCAGCGGCGGCTCGTCGCCCACTGAGACCAAGCAGAGGAGCTCCTCGCGGACCGAGGAGCGTCGGGCGACGGCGAAAAGCCCGCAGGCCCGTGGGGCTGCTAAGAAGAAGCGCAGCGCATGGGGGATGGTGATCGAAGTCGTGGTGATCGTGGCGGCCGCCTTCGCGATAGCCCTGCTGGTGCAGTGGCTTCTCATCAAGCCGTTCACGATCCACCAGATCTCCATGGAGCCCACTCTCATGGAAGGGGACCGCATCCTCATCAACCGCCTGACCTATCACTTCAGGGATCCTCAGGCCGGCGACGTGGTGGTCTTCGATTCTCCCCTCAACCAGAATGAGGACCTGGTCAAGCGCGTGGTGGCCGTCGAGGGGGACAGGGTTGCCATCCGCGACGGGGCCCTCTATGTGAACGGCGTCCGTCAAGAGGAGCCCTATCTCTTGGAGCAGGATTTCCAGGGCGAGGAGGGCGAGACGGTGATACCGGCCGGTCAGGTCTTCGTGCTCGGCGACAATCGCAACAACAGCGGTGACAGCCGCATCTTCGGACCGATCCCCAGGGATTCCATCATCGGAAGCGCGTTCGTGATCTACTGGCCCATCCGGCATTGGGGGGGCGTGTAGCCGCCACCAGCCGCGCAGCGCTTCGCTGGAGCGGGGTCCGGACCGGCAGAATCCCCAGGTTGCAATCGGAGGCGGTATGCTCTAAAGTCTGCTGGCTTTTCTGGGCTGTGCCTTTCTGATGAACGCAGGATGACGCTAGGGCTAGGTATACACATGGGCGCGATAGAGGAATTCGAGCGAGGACAACTCCGCCAGGGCATCCCGGATTTCAAGTCCGGAGACAGCTTGCGCGTGCACTTCAAGGTGGTCGAAGGAAGCCGGGAGAGGATCCAGGTCTTTCAAGGCTTCTGCATCCGCAAACAGGGCCATGGGGTGCGGGAGACCTTCACCGTGCGTAAGCAGTCCTTCGGGGTGGGGGTGGAGCGCACCTTCCCTCTTCACTCGCCCAAGATCGAGAAGATAGAGGTCACCGCCATCGGTGACGTCTCGCGGGCCAAGCTCTACTACCTGCGGGAGAAGCTGGGCAAGAAGGCCCGAGTCAAAGAAAAGCGTATCTGAGGCGGGGTCCGGTGAACGAACCGGATTCGAGCTCTCTGGCCGAGCCTCTGGCCGAGTCGGACGCAGTCAGTGCCGGCGAAGAGGCGTCCACGGTCCGCGCGGCCAGGCGTGGGAATCGCACGCTCCGCTGGGTGGTCGAGGTGGTCGTCATCGTGGCGGCCGCCTTCGTTCTCGCTCTTCTCGTACAGCAGTTCGTGGTCAAGCCTTTTGCCATCCCCTCTCCCTCCATGGAGCCTACTCTGGTGGAGGGCGACCGGGTCCTGGTGAACCGTCTCATCTACCACTTCCGATCCCCCGAGCGGGGTGACGTCATCGTGTTCCATCCCCCCGATCGTCCGGGGTCCGACCCCTTTATCAAGCGGGTCGTGGCGGTGAGCGGCGACACCGTCGCCGTCTACGATGGAGCGCTGTGGGTGAACGGTGTGGCTCAGGACGAGCCGTACATCAAGGAGCACCCCATCCTCGACGACTTCCCGGAGACCACCATCGCCCCGGGCTACGTATGGGTCATGGGCGATAATCGCAACAACAGCGGCGACAGTCGGGTGTTCGGGCCGGTGAGCGAAGAGGCCATCATGGGCGAGGCCTTCGCCGTCTACTGGCCGCTTGGCCATCTCAGCGGGCTCTAGCCGGACCGGACCCATGCCCGGCATGGTCTCACCGGAGCCTCCCTGGGTAGGTCCGCAGGAGTCGGGCCCCCGCCGAAATCCGGCCCGCGGGAAGCGACGGCTGTGCGACCCGTTCAGATTCGACCGGGGGCTCTTGGCCGAACACACCCCGGCCGTGGAGAAGACAGACCTCCGAATCGCGGGCGCGGACGAGGCCGGTCGCGGCTCCCTCGCCGGTCCGCTGGTGGCTGCCGCCGTAGTGCTGGACTACGCGGCTGCTCCCTTCCCCATCCTCAAGGGGTTGACCGATTCCAAGCTCCTTTCTTCCGAGGCGCGAGAGGAGATGTACCAAAGGGTGCTGTGCTCGGCGAGCCATATCTCCTGGTCGGCATGCTGTCCGGGAACGATCGATCGCGTGGGGTTGCACCGGTGCAATCTGTCGGCCCTTTCCGGGGTCCTGGAGTCCTTAAGGGGTGAATACGCGTTCGCGGTGGTAGACGGGTTCGATCTCGAGCGCCCCGACCTGCGCGCCCGCTCGATCGTGGGGGCGGACTACAAGAGCGCCGCGGTGGCGGCGGCTTCGGTCGTGGCCAAGGTGGTGCGAGACCGCCTCATGAGGACCCTCGCCCCCACCCATCCGGAATACGGCTTCGAGGAGCATGTCGGTTACGCCACCGAACGGCATCGTGACGCCCTCCGGCGGCATGGGCCCTGTGGCCTTCACCGGCTGAGCTTTCGGGGCGTGGACACGCTGCAACTGGGATTGTGGGACGAGTAAGCCGAGCGGTGGTCTCGGCAGGGCGCGGGCGCGGACCGAGGACCGGACGTGGATGACCGACTGCAGGATAGGCTGCTCGCAAGAGGATTGGTACCCGATCGTGTGCTGCGGCGTGCCGTGCGTTCCCGAGTGACAGGTTTGGCCGACGGCTTCGAACGCCTGGGCTCAGACGGGCGGGCGGAGCGTGAGAGGGCGGTCTTGGCTCGTCTGGATTCGGGGCCGATAGCCATCGAGACCGACGAGGCGAACCGGCAGCACTACGACCTTCCCGCCGAGTTCTTCCGTCATGTCCTGGGCCCGCGATTGAAGTACAGCTGCTGTCTGTGGCCTCCGTCCGTGCGCGATCTCGCCGAGGCCGAGGAGGCGATGCTCGCACTCACGGCCGAACGAGCCGGCCTTGACGACGGCCAGTCCATCCTCGATCTGGGCTGCGGCTGGGGATCTTTGGCCCTGTGGGCGGGGGAGCGGTACCCGGGCAGCAAGGTGGTAGCTCTGAGCAACTCGCGCGAGCAGGGCTTGTTCATCGAGCACGTCTGTCGGGAGCGCGGCTTGAAAAACGTGGAGGTGATCACCGCCGAGATCGGTCGCTTCGCGCCGGAGCGGCGCTTCGATCGGATCGTGGCGGTGGAGGTGTTCGAGCATCTGCGGAACCACGGGGAGCTGCTGCGGCGGATCGCCGGCTGGCTGCAACCGGAGGGTAGGCTGTTCGTGCACGTCTTCTGCAATCGCCGGCAGGTCTATGAGTTCGATCCCGACGGAACAGGCGGCTGGATGGCGCGCCATTTCTTCGCCGGAGGGATGATGCCTTCCTGGGACTATTTGTCTCGATATCAGGAGGACTTGGTCCTTGCCGAAAGATGGCAGGTCAACGGAGGGTATTATGCCCAGACGCTGCGGGCCTGGCTCGACAATCTGGACGGCCGCCGAGACCTGGTGCTGCCCATCTTGGGGCAGGTCGACGGTCCGGATCGGGCGCGGCTTCGGCTGGCGCATTGGCGGTTGTTCTTAATGGCCTGTGAGGAGACTTTCGCTTTGGCGGAAGGCACCGAGCACTTCGTGGGCCACTATCTCTTCGCTCGGCGAAGCTAGGCGCCGAGACGCCCCGTCGCGGGGAAACGGCCTAGGCGATCCGGTAGCGCCCGGCACGCGCTCTCAGGAAGCCCTCAGCGACCATGTCCCTCACCACGGCTCGTATCTCCTGAGGGTCCCAGCCCGGCAGGAGCGCAGCGATGTCGGCGAGGTCGAGGCCTGCCGTCGTGTCGGTCCCATCCTCGGCAGGCGGCTTATCTCTGATGGCCGGCTCAAGCAGCAGCCGCAGCACTTGGGCTCGGAGCTGACGGCGGGAGCCGCGGAAGGCAGTCTGCGTCGTGTGGTGCTTGCTCCTGCGGCTGGGGTTGGGCTGGGTCCTTTTCACCCAGGCCCCATAATCCATGAGGGCGTAGTACCAGTCCCGGGGGTTGTCTCGATCGAGGGTGGCTTCGATCAACGGCAGGATGTCGGCATCGGGGACGGTGGAGCATTCTCTGAAGAATTGGTGAAGGAAAGCCGAGCGGATGTTCGTCTCGATGAAGACCAGCGGGTGGCCGTAGGCGAAGACGCACACGGCCGCGGCCGTGGCCGGGCCGATGCCGGGCAGGCGCCGAAGCTCGGAGACCGAGCGGGGGAGGCGGCCCCGGTGCTCGCTCATCACGGTCTGGGCGGTCCTGTGGAGGGCGAGGGCCCGCCGGTTGTATCCCAGGCCTTGCCACGCGGCAAGGACTGCGCTCAGGGGGGCCGCTGCCAATGTGCTTAGCGCGGGAAACTGCGCGAGGAACAAGTCGTACTTGGGGAGCACGCGGGCGACCTGCGTCTGCTGGAGCATCACCTCGGATACGAGGATCTCGTAGGGATCGCTGGTTCTTCGCCACGGCAGGTCACGGCCGTGCTCACGATAATGACCCAGCACGACGGCGCGGAAGTCCTCCGCAGTCCCGGTCGGGAGGCCGCCGTAATCTTCCGCCAAGTTGGGGCCAAAGTTCGAGATGACCATTCCTCCCTGTTCGCTAGTGTGAGCGAAGACCGCGACCGGCGGCCGCCGACGCCGCCGGCCGGTCCGACAGCGCTCGACCGGCGCACCGTGCGTGCGCTTCAAGGAGGGAGGTGCACACGAACCCCCATCCATATCCGAACATCGATCGTACCGCCCGGGGACGCGCGGGGGAGCAGGCCGCGGCTGCGTATCTCGCAGAACGAGGATACCGCGTCATCGCCCTCAACCAACATACTCCCGCCGGCGAGATCGACATCTTGTGCCGGTACCGCTCCCGCGTCGTGATCGTCGAGGTCAAAGCCCGCTCCGGCCAGGCGTACGGTACTGGACTGGAGGCGGTGGGCCCCGGCAAAGCCAGGAGACTCAGAGCTGCGGCGCTGTGGTGGTTGGCCGACCGTGGTCTGCTTCCCTGCGAGATCCAGTTCGACGTGGTCAGCGTCCTTCTCGACCGGCAGGGGTTGCCCTGCAGCATCGAACATCTCGAGGACGCGATCGAAGGGGCTTCGTAGCTGTGGGGGTGGCCTCCACGTGGGGCTTCGCGCTGGTGGGTATCGAGGCGGTGCCGGTGCGGGTGGAAGCTCATGCCCGCAGCGGTCTGCCCGGCGTCACCATCGTCGGCCTTCCCGGTGCGGCCGTACGGGAGGCTCGAGAACGCATACGCTCGGGAGCGGCCAGCAGCGGCCTTGCCCTGCCCACAAGACGCATAACCATCAACCTGAGCCCAGGGGATGTGCCCAAGGACGGATCCGGTTTCGACCTACCGGTGGCGCTCGCGACCCTGGCTGCCTGCGGCCACCTGCCGGCCGAGTTCTTGAGAGACGTGGGGGCTGTGGGAGAGATCTCCCTGGACGGCATGGTGAGGCCGAGTCGGGGCATGCTTCCGGTGACCGAGACCGCGGGACGCATCGGGGTGCGCCTGTTGATCGTTCCCATCGAAGGTCTTGCCGCGGCCTGCGAGGTAAGCCCGGTGCCGGTCGCCGGGGTCAGATCCCTGGCCGAGGCCGTGATGGCGGCAAGCAGCGGGGCCTATCGTTCTCGGCTTATCGAGCGGGGTGGAAGGTGGCTGCGCATGCAGCGCGAGCCTGCTCGCGACCACGCTTCGGAGAGGTGCGATCTCACCGAGGTGGCCGGTCATCATCAGGCCAAGAGGGCATTGGAGATCGTCGCGGCCGGGGGCCATCACCTACTCATGGTGGGTTCGCCGGGGGCGGGAAAGACCATGCTGGCCCGTAGGCTCGCGGGTATCCTGCCTCCTTTGTCCCGGGAGGAAGCTATCGAGGTGACTCGTGTCTGGAGTGCGGCCGGGTTTGCGGTCGCGCACTCGGGTCTGATCAAAGAACGGCCCTTTCGGGCCCCGCACCACACCGCATCCAGAGCGGCCCTGGTGGGCGGAGGAGCGGTCCTCAGGCCGGGAGAGGTCAGTCTGGCGCACCGAGGTGTCCTCTTTCTGGACGAGCTACCGGAATTCTCCCGGGACGCGGTTGAGGCGCTGAGGCAACCCCTCGAGGAAGGTAGGATCGCGATCAGCAGAAGGACCGGCACGTCTGTCTTTCCGGCGGCTTTCAGCCTGGTGGCGGCCATGAACCCCTGTGTCTAGCACTAGCCAGTACGAACCCAGAGGCGCCAAATTGATGGCAAAGGT
>CAZCCL010000008.1:0-49206 GCA_964497095.1 uncultured Gaiellales bacterium
CGGCCCCTCTTCGAGGACGGCGGCCCCTCTTCGAGGACGGCGGCCCCAGAGCGTTTGACGAAGTCTTGTATCACGAACATGACCATACAATAGCCCCAGACCGGCCCCGCGCATTTCGGGCAACTCGTTGGGGCCGTACTGCTGCAGGCGCCGCTCGGCCTCGCCGGAGGTGAGGCCTTCCTTAGAGAAGCCCAGGTGCTGCAGATGCGTCTCCAGGGGGACTTGTGGCGGCGACGAGGCGTCGGGCGACGGGTCTTTCCCGCTGTTACCGGCGTGGTTCTTGCCCTGGAGCCTCGTCACAGACCTGCCCTTCTATCCACGCGTTCCCGGAAACCATTCCTGGATCTGTCCTACCCAGTCTCTGGAGCAAGTATGTTTGAGCTACGGCCCGGGGTTGTCCAGAACCACGGGAATCAGTCGGCATCGTGGTGCCGGAGCGGGTCTCGAGAGAGCCTCGCCAGGCCAAAATCCCGGAATGATAGACTGACCCCATGCCGTCGGCAGCAGCCATCGTCCCTCTCGCTATAGTCGTATTCATGATTGCCGCGACCCTGGTAGCTCGGCGGCGTGTCTACACCGTGGGCGGCGACAGAGTCGTGGTGCGCTGCTTGGAGGGCCACCTGTTCACGACCATCTGGGTCCCTGGGGTGTCGTTCAAGGCGATCCGCCTTGGCCGGGTCAGGCTGCAACGGTGTCCCGTGGGCGATCACCTGACCTTCGTCGCTCCCGTGAAGGACTCGGACTTGACGAACGAGGAAAGGCGAATCGCCGAGCAGTACACGACAACCGGATTCCCTGACGGACTTGGCTGCAGGCGCCAGGACGAAAAGAGCCTTGATGAGCGTGCTTGACCTTATCGCGAGCAAGAGAAGGGCCATCCTCCTTGACGGGGCGATGGGGACCCAGTTGGGAGAAGCCGGTCTGGAGATGGGCGGGCAGAACAACGTCAGCCACCCGGAAGCGGTCCTGGCCGTCCACCAGCAGTATGCCGCCTGTGGGATCGACCTGCTGATCACGAACACCCTGACGATGAACCGGGTCAACATCGAGTCGCATAAGGTGGGGGTCGACGTGCGGGAGGTGAACCTGGCCGGAGCGAGACTGGCCAGAGAGGCCGCTGGTGACGGCCAGTACGTTCTCGGCGATATGAGTTCCACGGGGAAGATGTTGAAACCGTACGGGCCGCTGGCTGAGGATGACGCGTTTGCCGCGTTCAGGGAGCAGGCGGCCATTCTGGCTGAAGGCGGGGTGGACGGGTTCATCATAGAGACCATGTTCGACCTGCGGGAGGCCCTCTGTGCCGTACGCGCCGCCAAAGAGGCGAGCGATCTCCCCGTCATCGCCACCATGGCTTTCAACACGGCGGGGAACGGCGGGCGGACCGTGATGGGGAACACCGCGCACGAATGCGCGCAGGCGCTCACCGAGGCGGGAACATGCGCGGTGGGGGCGAACTGCGGGAGTCTCGATCCACTGGAAGTGGCCGAGGTCGTCTCGTTGATGCGGGCGGCGACCTCGCTGCCCATCGTCGCCCAACCCAACGCGGGGAAGGGCAGATTGACCGAGAAGCGCCTCGTCTTCGACATGGACCCCGCTCGCTTCGCTGCAGGCATCGAGGAATGCCTGCGGGCGGGAGCCCGGCTGGTGGGCGGCTGTTGCGGTACGTCGCCTGCTCACATCCGGGCTATGGTGGAGTTGCTTGCACGAGGGCCGGCCCGATTGGACGCATCAGGCTCGGGATCATAGGTCCCTGAGCCGGCCGCTCGACGTGACCGATCCCCAGGCAAGCATCTGCCCTGTCGACACCCGAGGTCGGACGGACGCTCTGGCCGCCAGCCTCATGTTGCTCCTCGCCTTGACCGGCATGGCGCTATCGCTGATACCGGTGGTTGCCGATCAACTGCGGGCCGACTTCGGCTACTCCGATTCTCAGATCGGCCTTCTGACCTCGGTGTTCATGCTCGCTCTCGGCGCGGTCGCCATCCCCTGGGGGTTGGCCGGCGCCCGCTGGGGCGGTAGGACCCTTGCGTTCGGGCTGGGCCTCGGGGTCGTAGGCTGCTTGCTGCTCGCTTTCGCCGATTCCTACGGCGCCTTTCTCGCCGGGCGGCTCGTGCAGGGGATGGGCCTTGGAGTGATAGTCCCCGCGGTTGGTACGGTAATCCCCGATGCGGTCTCGCCCCGCTTCCGGGGTCGAGCCTGGGGGTTCTTCGGCACCGGACACGGCCTCGGTGTGGTCATAGCGCTTCTCATCCTGCCCAGCATCGCAGGGGCCGGCGGATACAGGGCGGTCTTCGTGGCCACCGCGGGCTTCATCGTCTTGTTCGGCGCTGTTGCCCTGGCTCAGGGCCCCGTACGCCGGAAGCCGGCCAATTGTTCAGGCTTCGTCGGCCCGCGAGAGTTGGCCCGTGCCCTAAGGACGACCGTGACCAACCGGCAGGTTCTCTTGCTCTGTCTGTTCAACCTCGCGGCGCTGGCCGTGGGCGTCGGCGCGCTCGTCTGGACGCCGGAGTTCATGAGAGAGGAGTTTGGAGCGAGCATCGGCGTCTCAGCCTACCTGACCGCGGGACTGGGCGTGGCGCAGCTGGTCGGGAATCCTTTCGGGGCGGTGGCCATGGGCCGGTGGGGTAAGAAGAAGGTCATCGTGGCATGCATGCTCCTCATGACCGCCTGCATCGCCCTAGTGCCGTTCCTTCCGTGGCTGTGGGTCGTCTTCATATTCGTGACGATCACCGGATTCCTGACCATGGCCTATTTCTCCCCGCTCTTCGCCGGCATCGCCGAAGTGGTGAAGACGATCCCCGAGGTCGGAGCGGCCACCGGTCTTCTCGAAGTCTTCGGCTTCACAGGTGCACTGGTTGCGCCGTGGCTTTTTGGACTTCTATTGGACGTCACGGGAGGGCAGACCGGGTACCTCGCGGGCTACCTGATGCTGGCAGGGATCGCCGCCTTGAGCTGCGTGGGGCTGGCCTTCCTCAGGCTCCCGGCCGGGCACCGCCCTGGGCCGGCCGCCCCTCCGCCTTCGGCGCATTGACCGCCCATCGCCTTGTCGAAGCCACCCGCGCCCGCGCCCGGCCGCCCGGCGGGGACACTCCCACCCGCGCCCGGCCGCCCGGCGGGGCACCGGTCGGGCAGGCTGTCGCGCCTCGGCGCTGGCACAAAGCCCGGCTCTCGCACTATCATAGGACGCTGACCATGGAACGGGTCCAATTGATGCTTCTACCATCCGGCACACGAGGGGACAGATGATCAAGTTCAGCGAGCAGCAACTCAAGACGCCCAAGTTCTTGCGGCCGGTCTATCTGGTGACTGCCGGCCAGTCCAAGTACGACAGGGCGATCCCGGAGAAGAGAACCGAGGAACTATGTGTCGACGCCCTGACTATGTCGGCCGAACTGCTCGACCTCTCTCCGGCCGAGCTGAAGCGGTACATACATTCCTGCTACTACGGGCATTTCGCGGACCACTTCGGGGATCAGCTTCTTGGCGAGGCGGTGATCCACGACCGCCTGGGGCTGGATCCTCTGGGCAACGTGGGGATCAAATCGGGCGGCGCGACCGGCGGCTCCACCCTATGGGAAGCCGCGAAGGCGGTGGCCTCCGGCTATTCGGACTGTGTTCTCGCCATGGGGTGGGAGCGCATGGATGAGGTCCCCACGGATGAGGGCAACTTCCTGATCTCCTGTGCAGCCGACAGAGACTGGGAATCCCCCCTGGGCCACATCTACACCGGCTACTACGCGGTCATGGCCCAGAAGTACTGGCAGGTGTTCGGCAAGGCGGAGGCGTCGTTCCGGCGCACTCTCGCCGAGATCTCCGTGAAGCATCACAACTACGCCCGGTTCAACCCGTTCGCCCAGAGCGGTATGAACATCACGATCGACGACGTCCTGATGTCGCCCGTGATCGCCGACCCGCTGAGGGCCCTCGATGCCTGCCTCATGAGCACAGGGGCCGCGTGCGCGATCCTCTGCGACGAGGACACGGCGATCGAACTGACCAAGAACAGCAAGAACAAGCCGCTCAGGATCTGGGTGACCGCCGGTTCGCACACCCTGCGCCCCGCGGACAGACGGGAGATGGCCATACCCCTGCTGCCCAACGAGACTGCGGATCAGTACAAGGACTTGGGCAAGGAATTCCCGGGAGGCGATCGCTATCCCGGCTTCACCGGCTTTCTCGCTGCCAGGATTGCCGCTTACTACGCCTACCACATGACGGGCGTGGTCGATCCCACCGAGGATTTCGACGTCATCGAACTGCATGACGCTTTTACCATCAGCGACGTACAGACCTACGAGGACATCGGTATCAGACCGTACGGTCAGGGCCGCGACTACGTGGAGTCCGGTGACTGCTACCACATCAACCCGCACACGGGAAGGCCGGGCAAGCTCCCGTCGAACCTGTCCGGCGGCCTGATCGGCTGCATGCACGCGGTCGGGGCCAGCGGCATCATGCAGGTCTTCGAGATAGCGACCCACCTCTGGGACCGCTGGGCCGAGATACACGGCGACGAGAGGCTGTGGAAGGAGTTCCGCCGGGTCAAGCCGGAAGACTGGACCGATCTACAGGTCGAGGGTGCCAAGCGGGCCCTTTCCGTCAGTCACGCGGGCGTGGGCTCGCACGTGACGGCGACCATCCTCATGGACCCGGATCATCTGTTGACGAAAGACGCGTGAGAGAGGCCGACGATGAGTTCATACGGACGAGTCCAAGTCAAGGACCATAGATACCGGTTCAGGGGCGACTTCCATCGCCTCGAGCAGAACCTGCCCATCAGGGATGCCGACCATGGCTACGAGCTCGTGGGGGTCACGAAGCCCAGGGATATGACATATGTCCATACCTACGGGGGCGAGGCCATATTCTTCGAATCGCTCTCTCAAGGCCGGCTGATGGCCACCAAGTGCGAGAACCCGGACTGTGAGGCCAACGGTTCGATATTCCAGCCGTTCAGGGTCCATTGCCCGGACTGCCTCTCGAAGTGCACGGTCATCGACATGACCGACCTGGCGAAAGAGACCGGCACCATCCACACGTTCATGGTCTGCGAGCGGTCGGGCGCCTTCAACGTCCTGGACAGGCCGATCAAGTTCATCAACATCGAGTTCAAAGACGTGCCTACCATTCTCTTCAGCTATCTTCTGGTAGGTGAGCCTGTGATCGGGATGCGGGTGACGCCGGTCTTCCGGATGTTCAACCCCACCTATACGATCCTGGACCTCTCCTGGGTCCCGGCGGGCACGAAAGTCGAGTCGCTACCCGAAGGCTTCTCGTTCTAGAGGGTGCGGATGGACGGTGGGGATGGACGGTGGGGGTTACTTCTCGTCTGGCAGCCGGAGCCCCGATAAGGTGGAGGATCGATGATGAGGAACTATGAGCTGCTCAGCGAAGAAGTCAATCTGGTAGGGGTCATCCAGGCCAGATCGCTTACCAACCGCTACCTGAACCGGACGAACCTGACCTACTACTCGGAGCTCTCCCGCCTGGTCGGCTGCGAGGTGTTCGTCAAACACGAGAACCATAACCCCACCGGCTCGTTCAAGATCCGCGGTGCCCTCAACTTCTTCCACCACGTGTCCGGCGAGGAGCTGGAGAGCGGCGTGCTCGTGTCGACTCGCGGCAACCATGGTCTGGCTATGGCTTGGGCCGGCCGGTGGTTTCACGTGCCTTGCACGGTGGTCGTCCCGGAACACAACAACCCTGAGACCAACCGCATCATCGAGAGTTTTGGGGCCGATCTTATCGTGCACGGGTACGACTTCTACGATGCTCAATCCTACTGTGACGAACTGGTCGACACCGCCGGGTACTACTACGTCGAGCAGGGCAACGAACCGGCGATCCTCAACGGGCTGGGAACGATGGGGCTCGAGATCTTCGAGGACCTACCGGAGGTGGACGTCATCATCTGCCCGATAGGTGGGGGCTCGGGTTGCGCCTCGCTCATCAAGGTGGCCCAGGCCATCAATCCCAAGGTCGAGATCATCGGAGTCCAGGCCGAACGGGCGGCGGCCTTCTACGAGTCTTGGAAGAAGGGCGAGTGGGTCATCATCGAGGGGGCCGACACCGTGGCCGACGGTCTGGCGGCCCGGAGCGTCTTCCAGCTCGCATATGTGATCATGAGGGACCATATCGCGGATGTGGTGCTGCTGAGCGAGGAAGAGATCCTGGAAGGTATCCGGCTGGCCATGCAGGTCACACACAATATGGCTGAAGGGGCCGGGGCCGCGGCCATCGTGGCCGCGCTCAAGGTCAAGGACCGGTTGGCCGGGAAGAAGGTGGCCCTCATCATGTCCGGGGGCAACCTGGATCACGAGCACCTGCTGCAGGCGCTGGCCTAGTGGTCGGGACGGACCCCTCCGGCCCCTCAGCAGCACGGTGGCGATGTAAAGGGGATAACGCGTGAAGCCTGCTTTGTTGATCGTCGACGTCCAGAAGGCCTTCTTCGCACGCGACCCGGTCACGACGCAGTCTCTCGAGATGGCGGTCGAGGAGATCAATGCTGCCATAGCACTGTTCAGGGAAAAGCACCTACCGGTCATCTGTGTTCAACACATGGACGAAGATGGCGGACTCATTCCTGGCGAAGATGGTTTTGAGCTGCCCGACGGACTGAATGTGCTCGACTCAGACCCGCACATCTGCAAGACGTATGGGAATTCCTTCAACAAGACCCCTCTGGAGGAGGAGTTACGAGAACTCGACGTAGACACCGTCATCATCACGGGCTTCTCCGCTGAGTACTGTGTGCTGTCCACCTGCCGAGGCGCAAAAGACCTCGACCTGACCCCCATTCTGCTGCGCGACTCGCTCGCCAGCGGTGTCCCCGAGAACATCCGGTTCGTGGAGAGCATCAGTGACGTCATCTCATACGGGGCTCTGAAGAGAGTCCTCGGATGAATGGTCATCATGGGCGTGCGGCGCCGTCCGCGACTGCGGCGTGCGGCCGACACGCTGCGAGCTACTCGTTCTCCCGATAGTACCCGCTCCACTTGGCGTCGACCTGCAGCTGGATCTCGGCGATCTGTTCCTCCGAGAGGAGCTTGAAGCGCGACTGGGTCTGCAGGTAGTCCTGCACCGGGACGAGCCGTCGTTTCTCCAAGAGCTTCTCTGAGGCGCCGGTCAACCTGAACGTGCCGCTCTCGACCTCATAGAGATCGAAATATCCGGTCTCCACGGCGAGCCGGCCGATCTTGATGGAATAGCGGGGGTCGAAACCCCAGCCCGGCGGGCAGGGTGTATGGATGTGGATGTATTTCGTTCCCCGCAAGGCCATGGCCCTTTTGATCTTGTCGTAGAGATCCAGCGGGTAGGCGGCCGAGGCGGTGGCCACGTAGTCGATGCCGTGCGCGGCCATGATGGCCGGTACGTCCTTCTTCTGCTGCAGCTTCCCCTTGATGGGCGTATTGGCGGTCAAGGCTCCCTGCGGCGTGGTACCCGAGCGCTGGACCCCGGTGTTCATGTAGCCCTCGTTGTCGTAGCAGAGAAAGATGAAATCGTCCCCGCGCTCGGCCGCCCCGGAGAGCGCCTGGATGCCGATGTCGCTCGTGCCGCCGTCGCCGGCCCAGCCCACGACCTTGGTGTGCTCTCTGCCCTGCGCCTTGAGCGCCTCCAACACCCCGGTGGCCGCCGCCGCGGTGGAGGCGAAGGTGACGTTCAGACAGGGCAGCTTGGTCGAGGATACGGGGAAGAGCCCCTGCAGCACGGTGAGACAGCTGGGGGGCACGACCAGGATCGTGTCCGGCCCCAAGGCCTTCAGGCCGATACGGTAGGCGATGCTGAGCCCGCAGCCCGTGCAGGCCCGGTTGCCCGGATGGACCAATTCTTCCGTGGGGAGCGTGAGGATGGTGGTCTTCGCGGTCATACGAGCGCTCCTAGAGCTTGATCCCGATCCAGTCGGGGACTTCGTCCGGCGCGCCGGCGACGCCGGCGCGCAGAGTGGCGGTCAGATCGGAAGTCCTGATGTCGCGGCCGCCGATGCCGGCGATCATGCCCTTGACGAAGGGAGTTCGGCTTCCGTCCTCGACACGTTCGTACAGGGCCGCCTTGATATCGGAAGAGAGCGCGCCTTCGTAGCCGTAGGACAGCGCCTTCTCGATCACGAACACTCCTCGGGCGGCCCGCAGGGCTTCGGCCAGGGCCTCATCGGGGAACGGCCGGTAGAGCCTGACTCCGAGCACGCCGAACTTGAGGCCTTCGTCCCGCAGGGTCTCCACCACGTCCCGCAACTGGTAGGTCAGTGAACCGAGGCCGACCACGATGTACTCGGCATCGTCGCAACGATAGGGTTCCAGGAGGGCATCTCCGCCCCGCCCGAAGATCTCCTTGAAGGCGTCCTCGGCCTGCTGGGCCACGGCCAGGGCGGCTCTCAAGTCCTCCTGGAGCAGATAGCGGATCTCCATGTACCCGTGGGCCATCTCTCCGGTGACGTCCATCCGTACGTCGGGCAGCGTCACGGTATTGAGGTTCGCCGGATCCCGCGGATCGAGGGCGTAGGAAGGACGGAAGGGTTTCAGGAAGCGCGCGACCGCCTCTTGCTCCGGCACATCGAAGGGCATATACGTGTGGGAGAGGAGGTAGCCGTCGAAGCAGACCATGACCGGTATGCTGGTCGCTTCGGCGATGTAGAAGGCCTTGAGGACGTCATCGATGATCTGCTGGTGGTCGCAGGCATACATCTGGATCCAGCCCGTGTCACGCTGGGAGATGGAATCCTGATGATCGTTCCAGATGCACCAGGGTGCGCCCACCGCCCGGTTCACCACGCACATGACGATGGGCAACCGGGCGCCCGCCGCCCAGTGGATCTGCTCGTGCATGTAGAGGAGACCGTTGGCGCTCGTGGCCGTGAACGCCCGCGCCCCGGTCGAGCTTGCGGCGATACAAGCCGCCAGGGCGGAGTGCTCACTCTCGACCGGGATGTACTGGGCTCTCATGTCGCCGGCCTCGATGAACTCGGAGAGCTTCTCCGTCAGGGGAGTCTGGGGGGTGATGGGATAGGCCGCGATCACCTGGACTCCGGCCAGCTTGACCCCCAAGGCGGCCGCGACGTTGCCGTTCTCGATTATGTGCATGGCCTCGGTCCCTCGTACGAGCAGGCCGTCGGCTCCTCATCGTCTAAGTGCCAGTCGGCTTCGTCCACCATGGTGATGGCTTTGGTCGGGCACTCCTCGGCGCAGATGGCACAGCCTTTGCAGTACTCGTAGTCGATCACCGGGGGGATCGTGCGCGAGATCACGCAGTCGGGGCAGTAGAGCCAGCAGATGAAGCAGGCTTCGGCCCCGCGTTTCGCCGGAGTGCAGCGCTCCAGGTCGATGACCGGACGCTGGACCCTCCAGGAGCCCGTCCTCCCGCCGTCGCCCGGACCGGACTGGCTGTGTGATGTCTTGTACCGATAACCCCTGGTTCCCATCATGAGCCTCCCACGATGGTCTTCTCGTACGCGAGCCTGGCTGCCTGCGCGTTGGCCTGCGGCTTCTTCGTTTTGAACTCGGCCTCGATCTCGGCAAGGACCAGATCGAACGGCACGAGGTCTACCGCCCGGCACAGGGCCCCGATGATACCGGAGTTGACCACGCCCTGCCGCAGCCCCGCCTCCACGGAAAGGGCCGTGACATCGGCCACTGCCAGCCGCATACCGTCGAATTCATAGGCGGCCGGAGGTTTGGGGGTGTTGAGGACGATGAGCCCGCCGGCCTTGAGCCCGCTTGTCACGTCCGCCTCGGTCAGGAGGAGATGGTCGAGTACGACCACGATGTCGGGGGTCTCGATGGGGGAGATGTCGTAGATCTTCTCTTTGGCGATCTTGAGGGAGGTGAAGACAGGGGCGCCCCGGCGCTCGGTACCGAAGGTCGGAGCCATGACCACCCCGGTGTACCCGGCCTGGAACGCTGCCGTGGCGAATATCTTCGCCGCTGTGATCGCGCCTTGCCCACCCCGGCCGTGCCAGCGGATCTCGATCATTCGCTTCATCCTGCTCGTGTCGTTACGTTGCGTGCGAGGTATTCTACTTCGCCTGCGGCGTCTTTGTAGGCACCCGTGGTTTGCCGGGCACGTGTGACAATGCGTATGACGATCGCGCCAATGGGGTTCTTCTGGCTTTGAAGGGAGGGCACGGTTGCACAACAGTAGGAGATACGAAGATATCGAGATAGGTGACACAAGCACCTTCAGCAAGACGATCAGCGAAGCGGACATCTTCGCTTTTTGCGGGATCACGGGGGATTTCAATCCCGTTCATGTTGACGAGGTGTTTGCCAAGGAGACTCGCTGGGAGGGTCGGATCGCGCACGGCATGCTGGTGGCAGCCATGGTCACCCAGACGCTGTCGGCCATACTGGGGGACGGATCCGTCCATGTGTCGCAAGAGGTGTGTTTCAAAGCGCCCGTCGGGATCGGCGATACCATCACGGTGGTCTCAGAGGTCCTCGAGAAGATAGAAGAGAAGCGCCGAGTCATCGTCAGCTCGGTATGGACCAATCAGGACGGGACCACCGTGATCACCGGCAAAGGGGAACTACTGCTGCCGCGTGAAAGACAGGGGCGGGAGGAGTAGGAAGTGGACTTCACGTTGACAGAAGACCAGGAGATGATCAGGGAGACGGTCAGGGACTTCGCCCAAAGCCGGATAGCGCCTCAGGCGGCGGAGATCGACCGGACCGAAGCCTTCCCTGTGGAGATCCTCGAGCAGATGGCCGAGCTCGGGTTGATGGGGCTGCCGATACCGGAGGAGTACGGGGGGTCCGGGGGAGACTACACCAGCTACTGCTTGGCCTTGGAGGAGATCACCCGGGCCTGCGGGTCGACGGGTTTGACCTATGAGGCCCACATCTCTCTCGGGTGTATGCCCATCTACCTCTATGGGACCGAGGAGCAGAAGCAAGAGTATCTCCCCCTGCTTTGCAGCGGGGAGAGCATGGGCTCGTTCGGCCTCACCGAGCCGGAGGCCGGTTCCGATGCCGGTGGTACCCAGACCACGGCCAGGCTCGAGGACGGCGAGTGGGTCATCAACGGCTCGAAGTGCTACATCACCAACGCAAGCTATGCGAAGTTCGTGACCATCACGGCGGTGACCGACAAGGGCAAGGGCACTCGCGGGATCAGCGACATCATCGTGCCCACCGGGACGCCTGGGTTCACCGTCCGGGCCTCCTACGAGAAGATGGGCCTCCACGGCTCCAACACCACGGAGCTGTCCTTCGACGACGTGAGGGTGCCCGAAAAGAACCTTCTCGGTGTGCGCGGGGAAGGCTTCAAACAATTCCTGGTGGTGCTCGACGGCGGCAGGATCGCAATCGGGGCGATGGGAGTGGGGATCGCCCAGGCCTGCTTGGACGCCTCCCTCAAGTACGCCAAGGAGCGCGTCCAGTTCGGCCGGCCCATCGGGAAGTTTCAGGCCATCCAGTTCAAGCTGGCCGACATCGCTATGAACATCGAGCTGGCCAGGCTCATGTATCTGAAGGCGGCGTGGCTGAAAGACAACGGCCTGCCTTATACCCGAGAGGCGGACTACGCGAAGCTCTTCGCCTCGGAGATGGCGACCAAAGCGGCCCTGGAAGCCATCCAGATCCACGGCGGCTACGGATACATGAAGGAGTTCCCGGTGGAGCGCTACCTGCGGGATGCCAAGCTGCTCGAGATCGGCGAGGGTACCTCGGAGATCATGAGACTGGTGATCGCCCGGGGCCTCGGCCTGTAACATCTGCGTGAGTGGAGACGAATCACGGCAACTTTCCAGAGGAGGGACACGTGGGCAGAGTCCAGGACAAAGTAGCTATCGTGACCGGAGGCTCGACCGGTCTGGGCAAGGCTACCTGCATCCTTCTGGCCGAAGAAGGAGCCCGGGTGGTGATAGCCGACATCCAAGACGAGTTGGGTATCGGGGTAGCCGAGGAGATCGATGGTAGCGGCGGCGCAGCGCGCTACTACCACATGGACGTGACCTCGGAAGACGAGGTGAGGAAGGTCTGCGCCGATGTGTTCAAGGTCTTCGGACGCATCGACATACTGGTGAACAACGCCGGGATCACCGGAGCGCCCAAACCCACCCACGAGATCACCGTGGAGGAGTGGGACCAGATCTTGAACGTGGACGCCAAAGGGGTCTTCCTCTGTACCAAGCATGCCGTCCCCTACATGATTCAGGGAGGGGGAGGCAGCATCGTCAACATCTCTTCTGTCTACGGCATCGTCGGCGGCATGGACGTCCCGCCGCCGTTCCTCTATCACGCGGCCAAAGGGGCTGTGCGCCTGATGACCAAGTCGGACGCGCTCTGCTATGCCAAAGCCAACGTTCGGGTCAATTCGATACATCCCGGCTGGCTTTGGACACCCATGCTGGAGAACGTCGGTAAGGATTCCACCGAGGGACCGGAGGAGTTCCACAAGCGCATACTGAGCCACGTGCCCTTGGGTCACTACGGCGAGCCCCGCGATGTCGCCTACGGCGTGCTCTATCTCGCCTCTGACGAGTCCAAGTTCAGCACGGGCACGGAACTGGTCATCGACGGCGGATACATCGCTCAATAGCTGAGGGGGCGAGGGGACCGCGCGAGAAAGCGGCACGGGTGAGCGAGAGACTGGAAGAGCTGAAGGCAAAGATCTCCGGCCTCGAGGCGGAAAACAGGCCGAGAGAGGTCCTTCCGCTTCTGCGGGAGAGCGTGGAACTGACCCGGCAGGAGGCCGGTGATGACTCGTCGGCCTACGTGGCGGCGCTGAACGAACTGGGTTCGCTGCTCCGGACGCTCAAAGACCTCGACGATTCCGAGACGGAGTTTCGCAAGGCCGCCGCGATCGAGGCCGGAGTCAGGGGCCGGCAAAACCCCGACTATGCCACCTGCATCAACAACCTGGCCGGCACGTATCGCCTCAAAGGCGACTACGAGACGGCGGAGTCCTTGTTCATCGAGGCCATCGCGATCTACGAAAGCGAGCTGGGAACCGAGCACTTCGCGTACCTCAGCGCGCTCAACAACCTGGGCCTGGTCTACCAGGATATGAAGAAGTACGACAAGGCCGAGGGTCTGCACCTAGAAGCGCTGGCCGTGCTCGAGGGAAGTGGGAAACGGAACGCCGCCTACGCGACCACCCTCAACAATCTGGCCGCTGTCTCCATGGCTACAGGGCGATACCAAGAAGCCGAGCGCTTCCTGCGGGAGACACTCACGGTGTACGAGCAGACCGCCGGGACGGAGTCGGTGCTCTACCTCACCGGGCTGAACAATCTGGCTGCCGTCGGCTATATGGCTGGTGAGTACAGCCAGGCCGAGCGACAGTTCTCGCAGGCCCTGGCGATCATCGAGAGGGTACTGGGGGCTGATCACCCGGATTGGGCCAAGACCAACAAGAATCTGGCCCGGGTCCGTGACAGGCTGAGGCAGGCAGAGGGGGAGCAGAGGCGGTAGCCGGTGCCGGCATGAGGGGACTGGAGCTCGCGGAGAGATACTATAAAGAACTATAAAGAGTACGGCCGCCCCATGGTGGCCGAGCACTTCGAGGCCTATCAGGATAGGATCGCGGTCGGTCTGGTCGGAGAGAGCTCGGAGTGCTTCGGATTCGATGACGAGCTCTCGCGAGACCACGATTGGGGCCCCGGCTTCTGTCTGTGGCTGACGGATGGCGACTACGCCGATTTTGGGGCGGATCTGCAGGAGCGGTACGACGCGCTGCCGAAACGCTACGCCGGTTTCGAGCGCAGGCTCGAGGGGCCGCACGCCGGGAAGCGGACCGGGGTCTTCGAGATCAAGGATTTCTATCGCAGCTTCATACGCTACGACCACGTCCCGGCGGGCCTTGCCGAGTGGCGGTCCCTACCGGAGACCAACTTGGCGACGGCCACCAACGGCAGGGTCTTCGCCGACCCTCTGGGGGAGTTCACCGCGTTTCGCGGCGGGCTTCCGGCCTTCTGGAGGACCACTATCTGAAGATGGCCGCCGAGGGGAAGAACCCGGCAGAGGTCGTCTTGGAGCATACGGTGGCCGGGTACGGCTATGCCTCCCTGGAGCGGGCCGAGGCGGCGCAGAAGGCTCGGGTCGAGAAGAGAAGCGGCTAGGCTAGACGTTGTAGACTTCGGGCCCCAGCGTTCTGACCCAGTTCCGCGTGAGCACGGCCTGGGCCTCATCCGTCCTGTCCACCCCCAGGATGACGATAGCGGCGTCGCTGATCCTTCCCAGGTGAGGATAGAGATAGTGGACGTTGATATCGGCGGCCTTGAGCGGCTTCAGCACGGCGTTCACAGCACCTGGATGGTCGGGTATCTCGACGGCGAGCACCTCGGTCTCCTTGGGCGTGTAGCCGTTGCCGACCAGGATGTTCTTCGCCTTCTCCGGGTCGTCGACGACGAAGCGGACCGTGCTGATATCGGAGGTGTCGGCCACAGAGATGGCCCGGATGTTCACGCCTTCGCGCCCCAGGATCTCGCTGACGGTGGAGAAGGTGCCCGGCACGTTCTCCAGGCTCACAGACAGCTGTTTGATGCTCATGAGCCTACTCCTTCGCGTAGTTGTAGCCCAAAGCGAGGGCTTCCCTGTTCAGCTTGACCAGCTTCGCCTTGCCCTCGCCGAGAATCGCTTCGAGGTTCTCCAGCATGGCCTCGTACGAGATCATGTTGCTCGCTCTGACCAGGGCCCCCAGCATGATCATGTTGGCGACCTTGATGGTGCCCAGCTTCTCCGCCAGCTCGCTGGTGGGGATCGCCAGGATCTCTATATCGCTCCTAGCCGAGTCGGTGTTCACCAGGGACGAGTTGGCGCAGAGCAGGCCTCCGGCCTGGAGGATGCTCTGGAACCGGGCGAAGGACGGCTGGTTCATGGCGACGACGAATTCCGGCTCCGAGGCCACCGGAGAAGCGATCTCCTCGTCGGAGACGACCACGGTGCAGTTGGCGGTGCCGCCCCGCACCTCCACGCCGTAGGCGGGGAGATAGGTCACGTGCTTCCCTTCCAGCATAGCCGCAGTGGCCAGTATCGAGCCCATGGAAAGGACTCCTTGCCCCCCGAATCCGGAGAATAGGGTCTCTATGTGCACGGCACTTCCTTGATTAGGCCCAGCGGGAACTGCTTGCACATGACCTCGTCGATCCACCGGCAGGATTCGATGGAGCCCATCTTCCAGTTGGTCGGGCAGGGGGCCAGTATCTCGACGAGGGAGAAGCCGCGTCCATCGAGCTGGTGCTGGAACGCCTTGGCGATGGCCTTCTTGGTCTTGATCACCCCCGCGGGCTTGTTCACGGCGACACGTTCGAGATAGGTCGCCCCGTCGAGCATGGCGAAGACTTCGCAGATCCGCACGGGGTGACCGGCCAAGACGGAGTCCCGCCCGAGCGGAGTGGTGGTCGTCACCTGGTCGAGAAGGGTGGTCGGCGCCATCTGGCCGCCCGTCATGCCGTAGACGCCGTTGTTGACGAAGATCACCGTTATGTTCTCGCCTCTGTTGGCGGCGTGGAACCCTTCGGCCGTGCCGATGGCGGCTAGATCCCCGTCCCCTTGATAGGAGAAGACCAGGCTTTCGGGCGTCACCCGCTTGATACCGGTGGCCACGGCAGACCCCCGGCCGTGGGCCGATTCGATGACGTCGATCTCGAAGTAGTTGTAGAGGAGCATGCCGCAGCCGGCGGGGGCGACGCACACGGCCTGCTCCTCAAGGCCCATCTCTTCGACCACTTCCATGAGAAGGCGGTTGATGATGCCGTGGCCGCATCCGGGACAGTAGTGGAAGTGCGCTTCCTTGAGGAGCCGCGGCCTTCTGTAACCCGTCTTCATCGTTTCTTCCTCTTACCGGCCGACTGCGCCTGGTAGTGGTGGCGGGAAATGATCCGGGAAAGCTCGACGGGCATGGGGATGACGCCGCCGGGCCTGCCGTAGAAGTGGACGCGTCCCTTGCCCTCCAAAGAAAGTCTCACGTCCTGGACCATCTGACCGGCGCTCATCTCGAAGACGAAGAAGTCGTGCACCGTCTTTGCCATCTCCTGCAGCACTTTCGTGGGGAAAGGCCAGAGCGTGATCGGTCTGAGCAGACCGACCTTCAGGTTCTCCTGCCGGAGTCGCTTGATGGCGCCTTTGACGATGCGGGCACCGATGCCGTACGCGACGACCACCATTTCGGCGTCGTCGGCCAGGTACTTCTCGTAGCGGACCTCGTTCTGCTCCATCTGCTTGAACTTCCGGAAGAGCTTCCAGTTGTGCTCTTCTTGGAGCTTGGTGTCGAAGATCAGGGAGCGGACCATCCTTGCCGGCCGGCCTTTGGCTCCGGTCAAAGTGTAGTCCTTCTCGTAGTCCGGGGGGCGCTTCAGCCGGTCGAAGTCGATAGGCTCCATCATCTGCCCGAGCATGCCATCCCCGAGGATGATCACGGGATTGCGGTATCTGTCGGCCAGATCGAAGGCCAGAGGTACGACGTCGGTCAGTTCTTGGACGGAGCCGGGTGCGAGGACGACGTTCTTGTAGTCGCCGTGACCGCCCCCGTGCGTCGCTTGGAGGTAGTCCGACTGCGACGCCGAGATGTTCCCCATGCCGGGGCCGCCTCTCACCATATTGACGATGACCGCGGGGAGCTCGTCGGCCGCCAGATAGGATATGCCTTCCTGCTTGAGGCTGATACCGGGGCCGCTCGACGAGGTCATGGCCCGCGCGCCCGCCGCGGCTGCTCCGAGCACCATGTTGATGGCGGCGATCTCGCTCTCGGACTGGATGAAGATCCCGCCCGCCTCGGGCATCCGCTTGGCCATGTATTCTGTAAGCTCGTTCTGAGGAGTGATGGGGTACCCGAAATAGGCTGTGCACCCGGAGAGCACCGCGGCCTCGCCCAACGCGGCATTCCCGCTCATCAGCCGCTTCACGTTCTCTCCACTTCGATGGCGACCTCAGGGCACATGAGGGCGCAGATGCCGCAGCCGGTACATTCCCCACCGTCGTTGTAGGCGGCTACGAAATAGCCTTTCAGGTTCAGCTCCTCAGAGAGGTAGATGCTTTTCTTGGGACAGAACTCGATACAGAAGGTGCAACCTTTGCAGCGCTCTCTGTCGATCTCTATGTGACCTTTCAAGCAAGACCTTTCAGGCATGCCCTTCCAGGCATGACCTTCAAAAGATGGCTACTCGCGCGTGCTTGGGCCTACGGCTTGGAAACGTTGATCGAATCGATGGCCCGGCCGGCCAGGATCCAGTCCGCGCGAGTCCGTTCGTTCCATGCAGGCGGATAGGGTACGGCACGCGGGCGACAGTTTCAACGGCTACCCGATCACCAACGACCTCGTAGCGAAGCGGGGGTCACTCGTGGCATTGAGACCCAGCCGGCGCAGGCCGGCTTCGTCGCCGGCCGTCGGCAGGTGGGTGGTGTGGAACTCACACCCGTAGAGCTGCTTGAGGTGCTCCACGGCGGCTTGGGCGGCCGGATTGGTGGTGGCGCTGATGCCGAGGGCTATCAGCATCTCGCCGAGATCGAGACTGACCGACTTCATCCGGAGGATGTCCTTCTTCATCCCGGCGATCGACTCCATGACGTTCAGGGTCAGCAGCGGCATGTCGTCCGGGATGCGCGACAGGTGCTTCACCGCGTTCAGTACCACCGCGGGGGCGGCGTGCATGAGGGTGGAGTTCTTGCCGGTGACCACGTGCCCGTCGGGCAGGGCGATGGCGGCCCCACAGAAGACGCCTTCGTTGCCCTTGCCCCCGGACTCTGCCTCCGCGGCCGCCTCCCGTGCGGGACGGACCACGACCCGCTGCTCCTCGTCTAGGCCAAGCTCGTGCATGATCAGCTGCGCGCGGTCGGCGTCCTCCTGCTCCACCAGCCCCACGGCGTACTCGCAGGCGTAGCGGAAGTACCTGCGGATCACCTCCTGCTCGGCCGCGTGGCGCACCGCCGCGTCGTCCACGATCGCGAAACCGGCACGGTTCACGCCCATGTCTGTCGGCGACCGGTAGAACTTCGCACCGCCGATGCGCTCCAAGATCCGGGCGACCACCGGGAACGCCTCGATGTCCCGGTTGTAGTTCACCGCCTGTTCGCCGTACGCGGCCAGGTGGAACGGGTCGATCTGGTTGACGTCTCCCAATTCCACCGTGGCCGCCTCGTAGGCCACGTTCACCGGGTGCTTGAGCGGCAGGTTCCAGATCGGGAAGGTCTCGAACTTGGCGTACCCGGCGGCGTTTCCTCGGAGATGCTCGTGGTAGACCTGCGACAGGCAGGTGGCCAGCTTGCCGCTGCCCGGGCCGGGACCCGCAACCACGACCACGGGCCGCTCGTTGGGGATGTAGTCGTTCGCGCCGTAGCCTTCATCGCTCACGATGCGATCGACGTCGGTGGGGTAGCCGCTGGTATAGCGGTGGGCATAGACGGGGATGCCTCGCCGCTCGAGCCTTGCCTTGAAGACGCACGCCGACGGCTGGTGCTCGAAGCGCGTGATGACCACCGCGCGCACCAAGAGGCCCCAGTCGCGCAGGTCGTCGATGAGCTTGAGCGCGTCCACGTCATAGGGGATCCCGAAATCGGCCCGGATCTTGCGCCGCTCGATCGCCCCGGCGTAGATGCAGACGACGATCTCGGCCTGGTCCTTGAGCTTCTGGAGGAGGCGGATCTTGACGTTCGGGTCGTAACCGGGAAGAACGCGGGCGGCGTGGAAGTCGTAGGCGATCTTCCCGCCGAACTCGAGGTAGAGCTTTCCGCCGATGCGGCTTGTGCGCTCGACGATCGCCCGGCTCTGCTCCTCGAGGTACTTCTCGTTGTCGAAACCTACGCTGTTCGTCACGGCGCTCCCCCTGGGCGGCCCGGAGTGGGGCGCCTACTCCTCTTCGCGCCAATGCCAGTCCCTGCCCCCCTTGAACACGTTCGAGTTCATCTCGTTGCTCAGGTGGGTGAGATTGGCCTCGGGGAAGCGTTCGGCCATGGCGTAGTAGAAGTTCGCGACATCGTCGGTCCTGGCCAATTCCTCTTCCGTGGCCAGGAGATACTCCCTGGTGAATTCGAGCGAGCTCTTGTCGAACTGCATTCCTGGCTTCTGGTGGCCGGGAATGATCACCTCAGCGCCCATGGCCTCTATCTTGTCGAGCTCCTTGATCCATTGCCCGCGCTCCTCGGCGGTGAGCTCGCAGGTGAACGGGTGGGCCTGGTTGAAGAGGACGTCACTGGCATAGAGGGTCTTGATCGATGGGATCCACACCATCGTGTTGTATCTCATGTCTCCTATGACCTTGGAGATGATCTCGAGGCGGTGCCCCTCCAGCTCGATGTAGTCCTCTGTCAGAGACTCGACGAAGGTCGTCTTCCGACACACGTTGTGAGCCCCGATGACCGCTTCCCAGATCTCGATCTTGCCGAAGAACTGCTTGTTGATTATCTCGGCCTCTGAGGGTATCGCGACCACTCTGGCCTGTGGGAAAGCCTCGGCTATCGTGCCCACTCCGAAGTAGTGATCGGGGTGCGCGTGGGTGAGATAGATCGTCTTGAGATCCTTGCCGGTCTCCAGAATCTCCGCCACGACCCTGTGGGCGTTCGACAGGGTCCATTGGGCGTCGATGAGGACTGCATCGGTCTTTCCCGTGACGATGACGGAAGCGACTTCGAAGCCATCTTCGTCGCTGAAGAAGACTTTGGTCGCCAAAGGACCGGTTCCGCCGGCACTGAGTCTGGTCTCCATGGGGTCGCTCTCTCCGATACTCGGGGTTGGATTCTCATACCGCTTCGATCGTCGAAGGCGGCTTGGACGCGATGTTGTAGGTGACGCTGACGATGCTGGGCACCGCGTCGATGATCTCCTGGGCGAGCTGCTCGAGGATGTCGAACGGGAGCCGGGTGGGCGTGGCCACCCGGGCGTCGACGCTGTCCCAGCAGCGCACTTCGATCTGCTGGCCGAAATCACGTCGGTTGTCGCGCATCCCGGTCACCCGGTCCTCGTGAAGGATCGCCATGTACTGGAAGGCTCCATATCCGGACAGCCTCTTCTCGACCACCTGAGTGGCCTGCCGGACCGTCTCGATACGCTCCAGGCTGGCTTCGCCGATCACCCGGGCGGCAAGGGCGGGCCCGGGAAAGGGGATGCGCCGGAACATCTCGTCGGGCAGCCCAAGGGCCTGCCCCAGCTTTCTGACGCCGTCCTTGCGCAACTGGATGAGCGGCTCAAGGATCTGGTAGCCGAAGGCCTCCTGGGGGTCGATACCCAATTGCTCGAAGACGTTGTGTTGCCTCTTGATGCCGGCGACGGTCTCGTCCACGTCGGTGAGGATGGTCCCCTGGAGTAGGTGCTTCGCCTTGCTCTCGCGGACAAGACGGCCGAACACGTCCCGGTAGAAGGTCTGGGTGACGGCCTCGCGCTTCTCCTCGGGGTCGGTCACGCCCTTGAGGGCGGCGAAGAACTCCGCGCGCGCATCGATGACCTCGACCGCGACGCCCAGGTCGCGAAACACGCCTGCGACCTGCTCGGCTTCGCCCGCGCGCATGAGGCCGTTCTGGATGAAGACGGTCTTCAGTCGTTCACCCAGGGCGCGATGCCCCAGCATCGTGACCGTGGATGAATCGACGCCGCCGGAGAGGGCGTTGATGGCCCGGCCGTCCCCGACGGCCCCTCTGATCTCCTCGACCTTCTCGCTGATGAAGCTCTGCGGGTCGAGCTCCTCCGCAGCGATCTCCTTTGTCATGCGACTCTCTCCTCTGTCGTGATTGAGGCAGCCCCGCCGTCGCTCTGGCGGCGCACGGCTCCGTGGGGTCCCGGAGCCCTCTGCGGTAGCCATGGCTCGTGGGATACGGAGACTGTATAGAAACCTCGTCTGCCTGTCCAGCGGTTTCGCGTATGACCGGACTCCGCGCCCGACCGGCCCCAGGGCCGTGCCATTGACAGGGTTTTTCGCGCTCTCTACTATGGATACTTGGAGCCTCAGCCGACACCCCTAGCCCCAAGAAGAGAGGCAACTCGGTCTCTGCGATACGCCTCGGCTCGAAGCGCAGCCAGACGTTCGGCCGCGCGTGTAGAGCCCGATCACGCATGTGGACCCCTATCACTGTCCTGCAGGCGTCGGCCGCCATTCGCGCCGCACAACAAAGGAGCTTGGGTCCGTGAGCACCCTGAGCGAAGCCCCATCGGGTGATGGAAGTGCCTGACTCGAACGCGAACGAGGGTCCTCGCGAACCTGTTGCGGGGCCGCGCGCGTCCGTAAGCGAGGGGACCAGCCTTGGGTCCGCCCACCTCCGGGCTCTCAGCCGAGTCTCGGCGGCGCTCTGCGGCCTATCGGATCTGCAGGCGATCCTCAGGGTAGGCCTCGACAGTGTCTACGATCTTCTGCGGGGAGCAGTCGGGGGGATCCTTCTCATCGATGAAGCCACCCAGACCCTTCGATACCGCATCGCCTACGGTCTTCCCAGCCAGGTCGTGGAAGAGACCACCCTCGCCGTAGGGGAAGGGATCGCCGGCCGAGTGGTCGATACGGGGCGGGCGATCATGCTTCAGGACATCTCGATCGACCCTGACGCCGCCAACGAGAGCCTAGCGGCCGCGGAACTGCCGCTCGAGGGTCTACGGGGGCTTGTGAGCATCCCGCTCCGTTCCCGCCATAGGATCTTCGGCGCGATCAACGTGGCCAGCCGGGAGTCCCGAAGCTTCGGCACCGACGACATCTATGTGCTCCATTCGATAGGGGAGCAGATGGGCGTCGCCATCGAGCGGGCGGAGGTCCTCGAGCAACTGACGACCGGGCGGGAGACCTATAAGCGGATGGCCCGGCATTACCTGCTGGCTCAGGATGAGGAACGCCGGCGGATCGCCCGGGAGCTTCACGACGAGACCAGTCAGTCGATCTCCGCGCTGGCCCTCAACATGCGGGCTCTCGTGGAGATGGCCGAGATGTCCGGCCCCACCGATGAGCTTATCGAGCGTATGAAGAAGGTCGAGTCCATGGCCCAGCAGACCGCGCACGAGTTGACTCGGATCATCAACGACCTCCGCCCTGGATTGCTCGATTCCGCGGGGCTCCTGCCGGCTATTCGCCGCTTCGCCGAAGACAAGCTGCAGCCCCTGGAGGTCGATATCACCATCGAGGTACACGGCACCCTGCCCCGGCTTGCTCCAGAGGTGGAAGCCACCCTCTTCCGCTTCGCCCAAGGGGCCATCTCCAACGTCGCCCGGCACGCGGAAGCCCGGAACCTGTACATCTTCTTGGAAGCCGGAGAGGAGACGCTCTTGCTTCGCATCAGCGACGATGGGCGCGGTTACGATGCCTCGACCGTGACCGGCATCGAGGAGACGACCGGCCGGGGGAGAGGGGTCTTCGCCATGAAGGAGCGCATACGCCTTCTGGGTGGCAACTGCGAGGTGGAGTCGGTGCCGGGCGAAGGCACCACGGTGACCGCTGAAATACCCGTGAAGGACGTCGGGGATGCCGAAGATACGTGTCTTGGTAGTCGATGATCACACCCTCCTTCGGGACGGAATCACGGCGTTGCTCGATCTCGTCCCGGACATAGAGGTGGTGGGCGAGGCGGGCAACGGCAAGGAGGCCCTCGAAAGAGTGAGGGAACTGCGGCCCGACGTCGTCCTCATGGACATCGAGATGCCGGTCATGGACGGGCTGGAGGCCGCGCGGAGGATGCACCAGCGCTACCCGGCGAGCAAGGTGCTGATCCTTTCCCAATATGACGACGCCAGTCACGTGCTCGACGCGGTGGAAGCCGGGGTACAGGGCTTCGTGGACAAGACCGGCGCCTCCGTAGAGCTCGCGGCCGGCATCCGCTCGGTACATCGCGGGGATTCCTATCTCTCTCCCACAGCGGCGCGCCGACTGGTCGGAGAATTCCAGCGAGCCGAACACCCGCGCAGCGACGATCCCTACGACCGATTGACCTCCCGTGAGAAGGACGTCCTCAAGCTCATCGCCGAGGGCAAGACCACCCAGCAGATCGCCGACGTGCTGGTGATCAGCCGGAAGACCGTGGAGGGACACCGGACCAACCTGATGGCCAAGCTGGGAGTCCACGACCGGATCGAGTTGGTGAAGTACGCCGTGCGCAAGGGGATCATAACGGTCTGAGGCCGCCTCGGAGCCTCACTATCCCAGACCTTTCCGTGGCCTCGATCTCGAGGCATGCTCTGCCCGCAGGCTCCCCGTAGAAGCCCGGGGACACCGGGGCGACCCGGGGGACACCGGGGCGTCGACCCCAGAGTATCGGTATCCACACCCTTCACAAACAGGGGGAACACCTGGAGCGAACCAGGGGTCCTTCACCCACCTTTGGGGACGAACACCCCTTGGCGTACGCGCCTCAGTCATTAGCATAGAGAGTAACAGTATGACCATGGAGGGGACAACGATGAAAAGCAAGTCCACAATCTTAGTCGTAGACAACGAGCCGGCGTTCGGCGCAGCCCTGTGCGACACGCTACGTTCCAACGGGTACAAGATCAAATCCGCCACCAATCGGGCCGATGGGCGGAAGGCCATATCGGCCATGCCACCCGATCTGGTGATCCTCGGCACCATCCTGCCCCGGGGCGACGCTTTCGCGCTCCACCAGTGGATCCGCGCCACCCGTCCGTACAAGTCGATACCCATCATGGTGCTCGACGTCCCGGCGGAGAAGCAGGTGCTGGCCGGATGGCGGAAGAGCGAGGGGATGAGGCTCGACACCGAGGAGTACCTCGTCAAGCCCCTTGAGCCTGCCGGTCTGTTGCCCCGGGTGGCCAAGCTCCTCGACAGGACCACCGCCAGGGTCAGGGTGCTGGTCGTGGATGACCACGCGCTCGTCAGGGAAGGTATCTGCGCGTTGCTCAGCCTACAGCGCGACATCCAGGTGGTCGGGGTCGCGGAGAACGGCCGGGAGGCACTCACGATGGTCGAGGAGCTCGACCCCGACGTCGTTCTGATGGACCTGCGCATGCCCGAGATGAACGGACTGGAAGCGACCAAGCAGATCTGCTGCACGCCTCATCACGCCAAGGTGCTCATACTCTCGCAGTATGACGACAAGGAGAACGTCATCGCCAGCAAGGGGGCCGGAGCGTGGGATCTGATCCCTAAGCAGAGCGTGAGCGGTCAACTGGTGAACGCGATAAGAGCGGCAACCCAGGCGGCGTAGCCCGCCTGAAGATGGTGGCGGGAGCCGGCCGAGGACCACATACCCCACGGTTGTCTCCCGTCACCAACTTTCGAGTTACCCCGGGCCCGCGGTCTTGGGCCCGGGGGTTGGGAAAGATGGCCTGACGGCCGGGAGGTGGTGCTCTTGGAGAAGGTGACCATTACCCTGGATGGACGCGAGGTTACCGGCCCACGGGGCATGACCATCCTGGAGATCGCTCAGGAATCCGGGGTGAGTATTCCCACCCTCTGCCACCATCCTTACCTGGCTCCCACCGGAGCATGCCGCGTGTGCTTGGTCGAAGACGAGCGTTCGCAGGCCTTGCTCGTCTCCTGCGTGACCGCCATAGGGCCGGGGATGCTGATCAACACCCGCTCCCCACGGGTTCTGGAACGACGGAGGGCGATCGTCGAACTGATGCTGGCCAGTCATCCCGACACCTGCATGGTCTGCGACAAAGGCAATAGGTGCGATCTTCACCGCATCGCCTCCGACATGGGGATAGGAGTCCTGAGCTTCGAGAAGATCCCTCAATATGCGGCCATCACCGATGTGAATCCCTTCATCGTGAGGGATATGAGCAAGTGCATCCTCTGCGGCAGATGTGTCCGCGCCGATCACGAGCTGGTGGTGGAGGGCGCTATCGACTACATGGGCAGAGGCTTCGGTACTCGCCCGGCAACGGTGGGCGATCTACCTCTGGAGCAATCGGAGTGTACTTTCTGCGGCACCTGTGTGGCTATGTGTCCCACCGGCGCTCTCGCGGAGAAAGGTGGGCTAGGTGCCGGTAGCACCTCGACCGTCGTCACGACCACGTGCCCCTTCTGCGGGTGCGGGTGTAGCGTCGCCCTCGAGGTCAGCGACGGTCGTATCGTTCGGGCCCGCCCCGGAGACGGAAGCCCGGCGAACCGGGGCACGCTGTGTGTGCGGGGGGCATACGGGTACGACTTCGTCCACAGTGATGAGCGGCTGAAGACGCCGCTTGTCCGGGGCGCGGATGGGTTGGAGCCTGCCTCTTGGGAGGAGGCGCTCCGGGTGGCATGTACAGAATTGGAGCGGTTGAAAAGAGAGGCCGGGCCCCAAGCGTTCGCCGTACTGGGCACACCCACCGGGACCAACGAAGAGAACTACCTGCTGCAGCGATTCGCCCGTTGCGTTCTGGGGACACCCAACATCGACAACGGAGCTCGGCTCTACGATGCTCCCAGCTATGCCGGTCTAGGAGGGACCGTCGGATACCCGGGTACGATAGGTACTATCGACGACCTCGAATGCGCGGAGGTCATCCTGGTCATCGGGGCCGGTCTCACAACGTCGGCACCATCTGTGGGCTACGCGGTGAAGCGGGCGGTGACGCGGAAGAACGCCCGACTCCTTCTGATTGATCCGCGAAAGACGACCCTCACCAAGTTCGCCCACTTGTGGCTTCGTCCCGTGCCGGGGACCGATATCGCTCTGCTCAACGGTCTGGGCTCGGTCATCATCGACGAAGGACTGTTGGACCAGGATTTCGTGGTGCGAAGGACCGATGGGTTCGATGGGCTGAGGGCCCATCTCGAGCGGTACACGCCCGATTATGTCGAGGGCGTGACCGGCGTGGCTGCGGAAGACGTCCGGCGAACGGCGCGCGCGTTCGCCGGCAGCCCGAGAGCGGCCATCGTCTACGGCGGTGGCGTGACGCGGTCGGTCCGCGGCACCGACACCGTCAAAGCTCTGGCCAATCTGGCCATGCTGACCGGTAATGTCGAGCGCAAAGGGACCGGTCTCTTCGCCCTGCAGGCTCGAAACAACGCGCAGGGTGCGTGCGACATGGGGGCCATGCCCGAGCTTCTTCCGGGTTACTGTTCCGTCGACGACAGCGAAAGCCGGGTCAGGTTCGAGGAGGAGTGGGGGGTCGTGTTGCCCGCGGCCTCCGGCCTGACCGCGGTAGAAATGATCGCGGAAGCAGCAGCCGGGCGGGTGAAAGGCATGTACATCGTGGGCGAGAACCCGGTCGCCAGCTTCCCCGACCCGATTGAGGTCGAGCGGGGCCTGGCCGCGCTGGAGTTCCTCCTCGTGCAGGACATATTCCTCACAGAGACGGCCGCTCTGGCCACAGTGGTCCTACCCGCGGCCAGCTTCGCCGAGAAGGATGGTACCTTCACCAACTTCGAGGGCCGGGTCCAGCCCGTGCGGAGGGCGTTCCCGCCCATCGGCGACAGCCGCCCCGACTGGGAGATCATCCTGGCCCTGGCGGCGGCTATGGGCTCGCCCTTCTGCCTGGAGACCTTGGACGACATTCAACGGGAGATAGGCGGACTCGTCCCCTTCTTCCAGTCTGCGAATGGGGATAAGGGGGGGAATGGTGCACCCGCCGGCGGCCACGGCGCGCCCTGGGCGGCGCGCCGGTTATACGAGCAACTCTTCCCCAGCACCTTCGGTCGCTTCTCGCCCGTGGACTATGTGCCTGGAGAAGGGCGGACCGAGGACTATCCCCTGATTCTGATCACCGGCGGCCAACTCTATCAGTTCGGCACTGGGTCCCGTACCTCGAGATCATCGGGCCTGCGCCGTTTCGCAGCCGAATCGTACGTAGAAGTCGCCACGGCGGACGCTCAGCGGCTGGAAATAGGGAATGGTGAAGAGGTGCGGGTGGTATCTGCAACGGGAACGGTGGATGCGCTGGCCAAGGTGACCGACGCTCAGCCTACCGGCATGCTCTTCGCGCCATTGGCCTTCCCCGACGGTCGGGTTAACAGGCTGTTCCCGGCGATACTGGACGCGCAGTCGAAGACCCCGGCGCTGGGTCACTGCGCCGTTCGGCTGGAAAGGAGGCATTCCCATGTCTGAAGCGCCGTTGAGGCCCCCGCCGCCGGACCCCACGGAGTTCGCTCCGATCATCGCCCGGCATCAGGGACAACGGTGGGCCCTCATCCCGTTGCTCCAAGAGATTCAAGACTCCTTCGGCTACATTCCCCCGGAAGTGATCCGGCCGGTGGCGGATGCGCTGGGACTGTTCCCGGCTCAAGTCGCGGGTGTCATCAGTTTCTACTCACAGCTCCACACGGAGCCGCGGGGCAAGAACGTGGTCACGGTCTGTCGCGGGACCGCCTGCCACGTGCGCGGAGGAAAGACTATCCTCAAGCTGGTCAAACAGCAGCTCGGCTTAGAGGAAGGCGAAACCTCTCCCGACTTCGAGTACACGCTCGAGACGGTGGCCTGCATCGGCGTCTGCGCTCTTGCACCCAACATGAGAGTAGGGGCGACCACGTACGGACTCCTGAATCCCAAGAAGGTGGCTCAGATCCTTAGCAGGCCGAAGGATGATGATTAGCATGGAGGAGCACCGGACCATCTTCGTATGCAGGGGTACCGGGTGCGTTTCAGCCGGTTCGGACGCCGTTTACCGGGCGTTGAAAGAGGAGACGGCGCGCTTGGGTGTCACTGGGGCGACCGTGGACTTCAGCGGCTGCCATGGTTTCTGCGAGCAGGGCCCGAACGTCGTTGTCGAGCCGGATGGCATCTTCTATACGCACGTCGAAGCTGAGGATGCCGCCGAGATCGTGGAGTCGCACCTTCTGGGGGGCATTCCGGTTGAACGCCTCTTCTATCGGAGCCCCATGACCGGGGAGGCCATCCCCACCTACCACGAGATACCCTTCTACGAGGGCCAGGAGCGGATCATCCTCCAGCACTGCGGGCACGTGAACCCCGAGCGGATCGACGACTACCGCGAGCGGGGCGGCTATGGCGGACTCAAGAAAGCCTTGCTCGACATGACGCCCCAGGGAGTGATCGACGAGATTACGGAAGCGGGTCTCCGCGGACGCGGAGGCGCGGGCTTCCCCACCGGGCGCAAATGGCAATTCTGTCGCGATGCGCCGGGCACGGTCAAATATGTCGTCTGCAACGCCGACGAGGGCGACCCTGGGGCGTTCATGGACCGCTCCATCCTGGAAGCGACCCCGCACAGCGTGATCGAGGGATTGACTATTGCCGCATACGCCGTGGGAGCGGCTGGGGGCTATGTCTACGTGCGCGCCGAGTACCCGCTGGCAGTCAAGCGCCTACGGACTGCGGTGGCTCAGGCGGAGGAGCACGGCATGCTGGGCGCCAACATCTTCGGCTCCGGATTCGATTTCTCCGTGCGAGTTATGGAGGGGGCAGGTGCCTTCGTCTGCGGTGAAGAGACCGCCCTCCTCGCTTCGATCGAGAGCCGGCGGGGCATGCCCCGTCCTCGCCCTCCCTTCCCCGCCCAATCTGGGCTGGACGGTAAGCCGACGATCATCAACAACGTCAAGACCCTTTCGTCGGTGCCCCATATCATCGAGCGAGGGGCGGAATGGTTCGCGGGCATCGGCACGGAGAAGAGCAGGGGTACGACCGTCTTCGCCCTCACGGGCAAGATCGCCAACAGCGGTCTTGTAGAAGTCGCCCTGGGCACCCCACTCTCGAAGATCGTGTTCGACATCGGCGGCGGCATCCCCCGGGGCAAGAAGCTCAAGGCAGTCCAGACCGGCGGACCTTCAGGAGGCTGCATCCCGGCCCGTTTCATCGACCTTCCCGTCGACTATGAGTCGCTGAGCGGGATCGGCTCGATCATGGGCTCCGGCGGCATGGTCGTCATGGACGAGACCGCCTGCATGGTCGACGTGGCCCGCTACTTCCTCAGCTTCACCCAGTCCGAGTCGTGCGGCAAATGCACGGCCTGTCGCCTCGGCACCAGGCAGATGCTGCAGATCCTGACGAGGATCACCGAGGGCGAAGGACGCGACGAGGATATCGACACGCTCCTGTCGATCGCGCAGGTGGTCAAGGAATGCTCTCTCTGCGGCCTGGGTCAGACGGCGCCCAATCCGGTGCTCTCCACCCTCACCTACTTCCGCGAAGAGTACGAGGCCCATATCAAGGAGAAACATTGCCCGGCGGCAGTCTGCGATGCCCTGATGATCTCCCCTTGCCAGCATACCTGCCCGGTGGGGATCAACGTTCCCAAATATGTTGCTCAGATCGCCACGGGCGACTACGAAGGGGCGGTCACCACCATCAGGGAACGCAACCCCTTTCCCTCCATCTGCGGCCGCATCTGCCACCACCCCTGCGAGACCCGGTGCCGACGGGGAGAGCTCGACGCACCGGTGTCTATCCGCTTGCTGAAGCGCTTCGCGGCCGACTGGTGCTTCGACTACGGCCTGGCGGAGCCCAAGCCCTTCCCCGTGACGAAGAGCCAGAAGGTGGCGGTGGTGGGAGCGGGGCCCACGGGCCTCTCCTGCGCCTACTTCCTGGCCCAGATGGGCTACTCGGTCACGGTGTTCGAGGCGCTGCCCGTAGCCGGCGGCATGCTGGCGGTGGCCCTGCCGGAGTTCCGGCTGCCGGCGGCGGTCATCCAGCGGGAGGTCGATTACATCGCGGCCTGTGGAGTGGCCATCCAGTACAACATGCCCATCAACGTCAACCGATCGGTGGAGGACCTCAGGCAGGAAGGCTACGACGCCGTCTTGATAGCCGCCGGAGCCCAGCGCAGCCAGCGTATCGGTATTCCGGGCGAGCTGGAGGAGATCGAGGGCTTCCACTACGGGCTGCGGTTCCTGCGCGACGTGAAGTTGGAGAGAGAGGTCCGCGTAGGCGATCGTACGGCCGTTATCGGCGGCGGCAACGTGGCGCTCGATGCCGCCCGCACCGCGGTGCGCCTGGGTTCCCGCGATGTCCACATCTACTACCGGCGCTCCCGGGAGGAGATGCCCGTGTCGGAGGTCGAGTACGACCAGACCATCGCCGAAGACGTTTCCATCGACTTCTTGGTCAGCCCCACTCGGGTGGTCAGCGAGGGCTGGAAGGTCAAAGGCCTTGAGTGCGTGAGGATGACCTTGGGAGAGATCGACCCTCAGGGGCGGCGCCGGGCCGTACCGATCCCAGGTTCGGAGTTCTTCGTGGAAGCCGATACGGTGATCGCTGCGGTGGGGCAGGCTCCCGATCTCACGTTCCTCCCGCGGGACAGCGCTCTGGAACGCACCCGGTGGGAGACCCTGGTGGTCGATGAAAACACCCTCTCGACGAACATTCCCGGCGTCTTTGCCGGGGGCGACTTCGTCACCGGCCCCGACATGGTGATCGAGGCCATCGCCGCCGGCAGACGCTCGGCCTTGGCCATCGACAAGTATCTGAGAGGCGATAGCTCTCGGGTGACGGTCTACGATCGGAAGGCAGATCAGGAGATCGAGGTCGATTCCGGCGAGCGCGAGACCGAGGAGACCTGGGAGCTGCAGCCGAGGCTCGAGGTAGCCACGGTGAGCGCTTCCGCGAGGATGACCTGTTTTGCGGAGATAGAGCTCAATTACTCGGAAGAAGAAGCCGCGATGGAGGCCGGGCGTTGCCTCCGCTGTGACCTCGAATAGGGGGCCGATCAGAATGAAATCCATAACCAAGCAGAAGAGCCTCGAGGAGATCGAGCGGCAGCTCAACGGGCTGGACCGGGTCTTCATCGTCGGTTGCGGAACGTGCACCACCGTGACCAAGACCGGCGGGATCGACGAGGTCCTCGAAATGAAAGAGCAGCTGGAGAAGATGGACAAGTGGGTCAGCGGCTGGACGGTCATTCCCACTGCCTGCGACGAGATGACCCAGGCGAGCGTGAAGGAGCACGGTCAGACCATACGGGATGCCAGCTGCGTTCTCGTCATGACCTGCGCTCTGGGTGTCCACCGTCTCAACATGTACGTCGATCGTCCGGTCATGCCCGCGCTCGACACGCTCTTCATAGGCGTGGAGGAGTCCCCCGGGATATTCCGCGAGGCCTGCGGTCAGTGCGGCCACTGCGTGCTGGGGGAGACCGCCGGGATCTGCCCCGTGGTCTCCTGTCACAAAGGGCTCTTGAACGGTCCTTGCGGCGGGACCAACCACGGCAAGTGCGAAGTCGACAAGGAGATGGACTGCGCGTGGACCCTGATCTACGAGCGCCTGAGGGCGCAGGACCGGCTGCCCTTGATGCGGGCCTACCAACCCCCCATGAATCATCAGGTCCTGCCCCGCCCCCGGACGACACGGATACCCTGAGGAAGGAGGTCTGCATGCCGTCTCGCTTGAAAGAATCCCTGGACTCGGGCGCCTTCGTCGTGACAAGCGAGGTCGCCCCGCCGAAGGGGACCAACCTGGGTACCCTTGTGCACCACATCGACCTGCTCAAAGACATGGTCGACGGGCTGAACGTCACCGACCATCAGAGTTCCGTGATGCGCTACCCGTCTCTGGGCGGCTGCCTGCTCATCGAGGAGCACGGCGGGGAACCGATCCTACAGATGACTTGTCGCGACCGGAACCGCATGGCTCTCGAGGCCGATCTGCTCTTCGCTCATAGCCGCGGCGTAAAGAACGTGCTCTGCTTGACAGGCGACGCCGTCCCGGTGGGTGACCACAAAGAAGCCGCCGGGGTCTTCGACCTCGACTCACTGCAGCTTCTGTATGCCATCCGCACGCTTGAAGCGGGTCAGGACCTAGGCGGCAACGAGGTCGAAGGCACTCTCGAATTCTGTGCGGGCGCGATCGTGACGCCGGAGGCCCACCCCTTGGAGCCGCAACTGATAAAGTTCGAGAAGAAGGTGGAGGCGGGGGCCGAGTTCTTCCAGACCCAAGCGATCTACGACCTTGATAACTTCGCCGGCTTCATGGGGTTCGCCCGCCAGTACCCCGTCAAGATACTGGCAGGGATCGTCCTTCTGTCGTCGGCCAGGATGGCGCAATACATGACCAACAACGTGCCCGGGATCTTCGTGCCCCAGCATCTCATCGACGAGCTGGCGGACGCGGTGGCGGGCGACGCTCCCAAGGGCGCCGGCTTGGCCAAGGGCATCGAGATCGCCGGGCGCATGATCAAGGAGATCCGCGAGAGCGCCCTCTGCGACGGAGTCCATATCATGGCGATCGGGAAGGAAGAGGTAGTCCCGGATATCCTGGCCGCCGCGGAACTGGTGGCGTGAGGCCGGCCCGAGAGATAGCCCCTGGGGTCCATCACCTGGAGGTGGGGAAGGGACCCCTGCAGTCGAACGTGTACTTTGTGCGCTCAGGGCCGTCGTGGGTCCTGATCGACGCGGCTTCGGCGGGTCAAGGCCGCACGATACGGGAAGCCGCGGAGTCCTTGTTCGGTGAGAACTCGCCTGCAGCGGCCATCCTCCTCACCCACGACCACCCGGATCATGCGGGGTCCGCGCGCGAACTGGCGCGGGCGTGGGAGTGCCCGGTCTGGGTGCATCCCGACGAGCTACCGCTCGTCTTGGGAGGGGTCCCTGCTTTCTACACGTATGCCAATCCGCTCGATCGCTGGATCGTCCTGCCCTGGCTCCGGGTCATAGGGTCGAAGCGGACCGAATCCATGCTCGCGCGGGCCGGCCTCAAAGATGTGGCTCGGCCGTTGGATCCGGACGGCGGGGTTCCCGGTCTTCCCGACTGGGAGGCCATCCCCACCCCGGGTCACACGCCTGGGCACGTCGCGTTCTTCCGCCGCAGCGACCGGGTCTTGATCACCGGCGATGCCCTGGTGACTGTAGCCCTGAATTCCGTGTGGGGCCTGCTCAGAAGTAGTCAGGAAGTCTCGGGGCCCCCCTGGTACGCGACTTGGGGTTGGCGAGTGGCAAAGGGGTCGATAGCCGTCCTGGCCGAGCTGGAGCCGCAAGTGGTTGCCGGCGGGCATGGTATCCCTATGAGCGGTCCCGAGACTCCCGGTCTCGTGCAGGCTTTCTCTGCTCGGCTCAGCGGGCTTCCGGCCCGCGGCCTGTGAGGGACGGAGGGATGGGTTCAACCGACTCCGCCCGTTGGGGCCGGCGGCAGCGCCTCATCAGGTCAGATGCCCTCCATGGTCCTGAAGGCTTCCTCTCTCAGCCGAGCCTCGCGCTGGCAGAACTTCTCCCGCCCCTCGGCGTAGGACGGTAGGACCCAGGTCATCTCCTCGAGATTCTGGACCACCGTGACCAGCTTGTCCCAGGGGATGGATATGAGCAACCATCCCTCGGGGAAGACCTCCTTCGCCTTCGCGCCGAAGCTCATCCCAGTGACCATGTAGTTCACCTTCCCTGTGAGGTACGGGTAGTTGTATATCCACGAACACCCCATCACCGGCGTCTTCTTCGACTCCCAGAGCTCCCCGGTGGTATAGCTCAACGCCCTCATGATGATCTCCGCCTGGGAGGCAGTGGCCATGACGATCAGAAGGTCGGGTTCGAAGGTAAGCGCGGCGATCACCGAGTAGGCGACGTAGTTGACCGTGCCCTTCGGGAACTTCATGATGTGCTGGTAGATCCTCTGGTTGGCCCGTGGTTCCTGGAAGACCTCGTACCGCTCTCCGAGGATGCCCGCCTCCGCGAACGGCGGCACGTCCACCATTCCCAGCGTCATGGTCCCGAAGCAGTCCTCGTTCTCCTTGGCGAAGTAGAAGGGTGTTCCCCGCTCCTGTGCTTCACGGACCATCTGGCAGAACGGCAACGTCTTCTGCAACCGCTGGATACCCTCAGGCCGCTCGAACAGGAATTTCACGCCCACCGGCGCGTACTCGAAGTCGAATCTCTCGAATATCGATAGATCAGTCCTCAGACCCTTCATAGTGACCTCCACGCTCGTAGTCCATCAACACCCGATCTGGTCGTCACCAGCACTATAGACGACCTCAAAGCTCTAGTCGACGAAGGCCTTCGTTTGCCTGCTTGCGGTACCTGTTTCGGGTATTTCGACCTCAAGGATAAGGTGAGGGTCGGAGAGATCTTCAGCACGCACGCGATCTCGGAGACGATGCTCCGCGCCGGCAAGCTGGTGAACCTGTGGCAGGCGGTCCGGCCCTGCCGCTCCCTAGGAGTAGAGGGCCTCACACCGTTCTTTGAGGACTCCTCCTATCACTTCCAGTGCTGTTGGAGCCCGCTCAGCGATCTCAGCGGGTCTGTCACACCGGTCTCCCAGTCTTCACGGGTGCCTTCACCGCCAGGCCTTGGCAGCATGTCTCCGCGCTCCCCGGAAGTCAAGTTTCATAGGTGTCTCCTCGGCCACAAACTACCGCTCCTGCGCCGAACCCGCAAACGACGACGCCCTGTTGCTGCGCGGAACAACACCATACTCGATTCCGTCTCAGAGCACGCATATGGCCGGTTCTCAAGCCATCGGGGCAGGTCGTCCGCGGTCCGTGTGCAATTCTATTAGACTGTGTAGGCGCGGGTCTTCTTCCGCTCACGAGCGTAGAGGAACCGGGGGTCCGGGACCCAGGCAGGTCGTGACAGACACAGGCGAATCGTTGAGCCGGACCGAGTATCGGCATTCTCCGGGACGAGGCCGCTACGCCCGTCGGCTGCTGTATGCCTTCTTCTCCATGCTGGTCCCCGGGACCGGGCAGATCGCCGCAGGAGCCCGCAGACGCGGCCACATAATGCTCGCTGTGGTCGCGCTGTTCCTCGTGGTGGGCGTCTTCATCGCGCTGCAGGGGCTCGACGAGGTCATCGCCTTCGTGATCCAGCCCGAGGTGCTACTCGCGCTGCTCGGTTTCAACGTCCTCTTGCTCGCCTTCCGTCTATACGCCGCGGTCGATGCGTACCGGGCGGCAGGGGCGCAGTACTCACGGCTGCCCGACCCTCCGAGATGGCAGGTAGCACTGGCCGGGGTGGGGCTGGCGGTGCTGCTCCTTCTGACCTTGGCGCCCCACGCGGTCTTCGGTTACTACGCGTTCCTTTCTCACGATCTGCTTACCACCGTGTTCGTGACCGATGAGGACGAGACGTCCACCACCACCTCGAGCCCGCCCTCCAGCGTCACGTCCACCTCGACCCCGGGCACGACCCCGACCAGGCTGGTGTCCACCACGACCAGTTCGTCGACCACTACCACCAGCTCCACCACCACGACCACGCTGCCGCCCCTCGATCTGGGCGACGACGAGCGCTTGACGGTCCTACTTCTGGGTACGGACGCCGGCTACGGCCGGAGCGGGGCTCGGGCCGACACCATCATGGTCGCCACGGTCGATCTGAAGACCGGGGCAGTCGTGCTCTTTGGAGTTCCCCGCAACACGGGGTCGGTCGCCCTGGGCGAACGGACGGCCGAAGCGATGGGCATGGATGTCTACAAGAACCTGATCAGCAGCCTGTACTTCGACGCGCAGAACCACCCCGAGTTGGCGGTGCGCGAGGGGGACGCGGGGGCTCAGGTGATGCGCGAGACGGTGAGCAAGCTGCTGGGCATTCCCATCGACTACTACGCGGTGGTAGATCTGAACGGGTTCGTGGACTTGGTGGACGCGTTCGGCGGGGTCACTCTGAACGTGCCGGAGCGGATCTGGGTGAGGATGGCGTCGTTCACGAAAGGGGAGGACGCGCGCGTCTACGACATCAAGCCGGGTGTCCGGCATCTGGATGGCCATGAAGCCCTGACCTTCGCCCGCTCTCGGACCGGGACCGACGACTATCACCGCATGCAAAGGCAGCGCTGCGTCATCCTGGCCCTGCTCTACCAGAACGGTGTGGCGGATCTCGCCCTGAAATTCCCGGATATCGTGGGGGCGGTCAAAGACAATCTGAAGACCGACATCCCCATCGACCGGCTGGCAGACCTCATCAGGGTGCGGTCCAAGGTGGAGACGGGCGAGATGATCGCCGTGGGGTTCACGCCCCCCGACTACGTCACGGGACGGAACGAACTCGGCTACAACATCCTAGATCTGGAACTGGTCCAGTCGACGGTGCGGGAGGTAGTCGAGGATCCCCAGGGGTGGCTGGCAGCTCACCCGCCTGACCCCAAGGACCCTCTTTCGAGTCCTTCGGACTGCTGGGAAGTGGAGGACTAGGCGCCGGACTTCGTGCCCAAGCGGATCTGGGAGCGCACCCTTCTTCTGGGACGTGCGGCCGCAACTCCTTCGTGACTCTATGACTCATCCCGGCCTTCTACGGGTACATCTCGCCCAAGGCCGTATCGCGCTACGAATGGGGGCGAACATGTTGGAAGACGCGAGGGTAACGGCAGTCATCCCGGTCCGCGATCTGGGGAAGGCCCGCACCTTCTACGAGAAGATGCTGGGATTGCACCCGCAGGAGGTCCGCGAGGCCGAGGGGGAGGTCATGTACTCCCTCAACGGTACCGGACTGCTCGTCTACCAGACCGAGGCGGTAAAGGGCGAGGCCACCAAGGCAGCCCTCATCGTGGGTGATCTTGCGAAGGAGATGGCCGACCTGAGGAGCCACGGGGTGGTCTTCGAGGACTTCGATCTGCCCGGGCTCAAGACCGTGGATGGTGTCCTCGAGCGTCCGCAGGAGAAGGGGGCCTGGTTCAAGGACCTCGACGGCAACTACATCGGCATCATGGAGGCGAAGTAGACTCGGTGACAGGGGCGCCGGTGCCTCGAAAGGGGCCGGCGCGGGTCAAGGGGAGCGATAGGGAGCGATGATCCAAGGGTTGACCCTGTAGATGGTCGATATCGTGTGTCGGCGGCCGTTCGACTTGGCTCTGAGCCTGAGAGCCATGAACAGCTTTGCTGAAGTCTCCGGGGAGAATCTCGGGACGGGTCGGACGGAACCTACCTCACCCGCCACGGACTCTTCCGTGGCGCCGACGAGGGCCACCATTATCGAGAGTGAGCGCGCCTCGGCTCCGACCCTCCGGCTGGCCGTGCGTCTCGATGGCCGTCCGGCCGTGGTGGAGGTACGGCAGGCGGGACCCGATCCAACCGTGGTTGCGGCCGAGTCGCGGCCGGTTTCCTCACCGCGGGACCTCCGGATCTTGGTCGAGCGCGTGGTCAACGCCGGGCTCGACCTCGGTCCGTTCTATGCGCTCGTCGCCGGTCACCGCGTCCTGGGTCACCTGACCCGAGATCTCTATGGTTTGAAGCCCTTCCGGCCGGCGAGTCTCTTCGACATGTTGGTGACGGCCGTCATCGAGCAACAGATATCACTCAGGGCGGCACGTCACATCCGGGCTCGGGTAGTGCGCAGATTCGGCGAGCAGATCGAAGACCTGTGGGTCTTCCCCCTACCGGAAGTCCTCGCGGCGACTCCGCTCGAAGCGCTGACGGAATGCGGGCTGTCCCGTCGGAAGGCCGAGTATGTGAGCGGCGTGGCCCGCGAAGTCGCCGGCGGCACCTTCGACCTGGCGACGCTGGAAACGGCATCCACCGACGAAGTGCGGTCCCAGATCAAGTCTCTTCGAGGTTTCGGACCGTGGTCGGCCGACTACGTCTTGGTACGAGGTTTGGGACGGGCGGACGTGGCTCCGACAGACGACCTGGGGATCCGCAGCGTTCTCGGCGAGATGCTCGGGGATGGTCGCAGACTGAGCGCCGCGGAGGTCAGTTCGGTGCTGGCTCAGTTCGCGCCGTTTCGAGGTCTGGTCGCGTTCTACCTTCTGGTGGCCGCCCGGCTGCGGCCTGTCCCGTAGAACCGGCCGCGCGGCCCCTGCGCTCGGCGCCGTTCTCGCCGGTCCCGGTAGTCCGGAAAGCAAGAATCCCGGGATCGCCGGGCTTCGGTCAAGTGGAAGTGCGCTGCGGGGCCGTCCGCCGCGGGGCCGTTCGCCCGGCTACCTTCCCCCGCCCGGGGGGATCCCTTGTCCGTCACCCGGCATGGTGCCGCCGCCCGGCCCGCCGCCTCGCATGCCTGTCGATCCCGAGATGGTGGTGATAGCGGAGACCGCCAAGCTCGCGTACTCCGTGCCTGGAGTGTAGCTCCCGCCCGAGTAGAGGCTGTCGGCGGCCGTGCCGGTCGAGTTGCCCCCCACGAACACCGTGTAGGTGGAGCCATTCTGGATGTCAGGCGAGCAAATGAGGACCGACTGATATTGCTTGGTGGGGGAGAACGTGAGCAGGTCTTCGCCGTTCTGGTCCTCGATGTGCACGAGGGTGCCGGGCTGCTGGGACTGTTCGAAGTTCACCATGATCGAGTACTGTGTCGAGGTCTCGCTCGGCGCCTCGGCCATGCCGGAACTGCCCACGGCGACCAGGAGGCCGCCGGTTACCTTGAACTCGCCGTAGTAGTCGATGGGTCCGTTGCCATCGTTCGTAGGCCCGTTGATGAGGACGGTGCCGCCCGTCATCTGGACCGTGCCGTTGATATCCAGGCCGTCTCCTCCGGCGTCGATCGCCGTATAGCCGCCGCTGATGACAAGCTGGGCATCGCCGGATTCTCCGGGAGGACCCTGCGCCGCCGTGGCCGTCGCCCCAGAGGCGGTGGTGCCGCTGATCCCGTTGATGGCGTCGTCGGTCGATACGAGGTGGACGATGCCGTCGCGGAGGGTGATCGTGACGCTCTCGATGCCTTCGTAGGATGTACTGACCTCGATCTCGCCGCCGTCGATCCCTACGCTCGCGTCGGCGTGCATCGCGTCGTCACCCGAAGCGAGCTCGAGGCTGCCTCCGTCGATTCTGATGCTGCCGTTGGAATGGATGGCGTCGTCGGCAGAGTCTATGGTGAGCGTGCCGCCTTCGACCAGCACGGCGCTGCCGCCTTTCAAACCCTTGGCGCTCGTGGATTCGGCCGTGGTCTCGATCGTCGCCGTGGAACTGGTGGTCCGGCCCGGCCCCTGACCCCACCCGGTATCGGTGTGAGCGCTGCCGCTCGTATTGCCACCGCCGGTGGAAATGGTGAAGTCACCGCCGCTGATCAGGAGAGTCGTCTCCGCCTGGATGCCGTCGTTCTGGGCTGTGATCTTGAAGCTGCCGTCTTCGATGGCGACGTACCCTTTGGCGGGGTCGACGTTGTTGTTCGACTGCATACCGTCGCCTCCTGCGGTGATCGTGATGATACCGCCCTTGATGCCGATGCAGTCCCGTCCTTTGATGCCGTCGTTGACGGCGTCGACGGTGATAAGGCCGCTCACGATCTTGAGGTCGTCCTTGCTTGCGATGCCGTTGTTGTAGTTCGCCGTGACGGTCAGCGCGCCGTCGCCGTTGATGGTGAGGTCGCTCTTGCCGAACACGGCGGCATTCGGTTCGTCGGACTCCTCGTCCCGCAGGACGTAGGACTCGCCATCGGTCAGGCGGTTCTGGGTGCCGTCGGCTAGGACGATGATGGTCTTGTTGGCGCTTGCGACGTAGATGGGCGCACTGGTGGAGCAAGAAATGTCCGCTCCGTTCAGCACCAGTCTTACCGTCTCCTTGTCCTGGGTGTCGACCACGATCTGCCCATCGTCGAGGCTGCCGCTGATGAGATACGTGCCGCCCGCAGTGATGGTCACCTTGCCCCCGTTCACTTGGGCGCCTGCCCCGAACACCTTGGCCGTGTCGCCGGCCAGCGTGATTCCGACCGCAGTGGACTCATCCCAGGTATCGTCGAGGTCCTCGCTGTCATAGCTGACGGACATGGCCTCGGAGAAGACGGCGGCGGCCGTCGAGTCGGCTGTGGTGGAGTCGGTTTCGGTCGAGTCGGAGCTTGAGTCGGCGGAGACGTCGGGAGTGGAGACGGTCGTTTCCGCAGATGCCGTCGCTCCATAGTCCGCGCTGGTCTGGGAGCCGGCGCAACCGATGATAGTCAGAGCCAGAGCGAATGCCGAAAGCAACGCCATCAAGGTTGTCACGGATTTGTGCTTCGAGAGTATGATGCCGGGCTCCTTTCGAGGATCCGACTCGGGCTACCCGACGAAGATCTCGAGCGTGGCAGGGGCCGTCGCTTGATTGAGGTCGTTGGCGAAAGCGGTCCAGTCGAGCGTGGGCTCCTGTTTGTATTGGTACTGCAGATTCACCCGGCTGTCGACCATGGACATCGACTCCAGCTTGAGGCTTTTGAGCCGGGAGGTCAGGAAGCCCTTGAGTTGGCTCTCGAGACGGCTGAAGTCGGCCTGGGCAACGGAGATCATCAGACTCCCCCGGGCACCAACGGCCGTACGGTCTCGCAAGAGCCACTTGACCACGAGTACCAAGAACGTAGCCACGAACAGGAGGGCGATGAGCATGAAGTTGCCGGATGATGCTCCGATGGAGGACCCGATCAGCAGGAGGAGGAAGCCGATTTCAGCCGGGTCTTTGACCGGGGTGCGGAAGCGTACGAACGAGAGGGCTCCCAGGAGTCCCAGAGACAGCGGGATAGAGGTTTGGATGCCGAGAAACAGCACGGTGATGGCCGGTCCACCAAGGAGGAACATGCGTTGCACGCCTGCGCCGATGTGCCTCGATCCGTAGAACACCTGGTACATGAAGTAGACGATCAACGAAAACAGGACCGAGAAGCCGATGGCGATGAGGGCCTCCGTCACCCCCAGCGATGATTGCATTCCCTCCCAGACCGCCTGTATCTCCTGCCACATCTCCCGACCTCCCTATTCAGTTTCGTAGTCCTCGGCGAGCCGAGTGCGCGAGGGCGACCACAGCGGCCGGCTTGAGTCGGCCGGCACGCGCACGGGGGCCAGGAATCCCGGCTCCCTCTCCATCATCCCTGACGGCCACAATCTTGACACACCGCCTCTGCTGGCGGCGTGAGCATCTATGCAGCAGCGCGAGGGCTAGGGCCTGCCTGTGCGGCGGGATGAAGAACTTCTGCTCTACCCGGTCTATCGGCCGGGGGGCGGCCGAGACGGCATGTCTGGCGCTCAGGTGGAGGTTTGGGGGGGTTATCGTGACGGCTGGATGCTCCATCTTCAGTCCAGATTCGATCGCTCGGATCAGACCGCGTCGCCGGCGCTCTGGGAAAGCGCTCTCGGGTCGATGGTCGCGGGGGCGCCGCAGTCGGGTGCGTCGGCGTCGTCCGAGGTTATGGCTGCGATCACCGAGATGTTGGGGGGAAAGGCGTCGCTATCGTTCCCGGCCTCGCATACCGGATAGCCGGTGACGCCGATGCCAAGCGCCAGGGCCGCGACTACGACGATCGACTTCTTCCGCATCGTCATCACCTTTGCTTTCGCCGATCTTTCGCCGCCCAGTCCGAACCGAGCGACCAACCGGAGTCTACGAAGAGAGATGTAAAATCCACGTGAAGTCCGTCTCAACAGATGAGGATGCGGGCGGGCCGGAAGGGACGGCCGCTTGCCTGAGGCCCGAAGGTCAGGCTACCATCCAAGCGGCTCGGAGAACCGGCGTCAGGGAGTGAGGCATGACCACCGACCGATCCACGACCACCGACCGATCCACGACCACCGACCGATCCACGACCATCGGTGTCATAGGTACCGGCAACATGGGCTCCGCCCTTGTGAAGGGGTGGCTCCGTTCTGGGGACCGAGAGGTCCGGTTGGTGGTGTGGGATAAGATCGACTCCGCGGTACAGCGACTGCTTACCCCCGGCCCCATATCACCGGCCGAGTCCTTGAAAGACCTGGTGGGTAGAGCGGACGTCGTCCTCGTGGTGGTCAAGCCCAAAGACGCCCCCGAGGTCCTTGGCGCCATCGCCGCCCTGCTGCGCCGGGAGCAGTGGCTGATCTCTTCGATGGCCGGGGTCACTATGGAGCAGATACGGGCGCTTGTGGGACCGGGGCCGAGGCTCTTCCGGGTCATGCCGAACCTGGGAGTAGGACTGGGGGTGGGTGCGATCGCCATCGCAGCGGAACCGGGTACGCCGGACGCCGAGATCCAGATGGCCGTTGGACTTTTCAGCGGCCTCGGGGTGACGGAATCGGTCCCCGAAGATATGCTCGACGCGGTGACCGCGGTGTCGGGATCGGGTCCGGCCTTCCTAGCGCTGGCAGTGGAGGCCCTGGAGGACGGTGCCGTAGCCTCCGGCCTGCCCCGGGACACGGCCCGCAGGCTGTTGCGGCAGACGGCGCTTTCCACAGCCACGCACCTGTCTCTCCATGCGGATGCCCACGCGGAACTCCGAGAGGATCCGGACTCGGCTTCGAGAGAAGCGGCAGGCACGGACGTTCTCGCGGAGCGAGAAGTCCGCGCCGCCTTCCGGCAGGCGATCGAATCTGCCCTCGAACGGAGTCGCCGCCTCCGGGGCGCCTAGCCCGTACCCCTCAGTAGTGCGGCGGCACCGTCCGTCCGGTGCAACAGGGCCCTCTCATACCCTCTCGATCTTGACCGCGCAGACCTTGTATTCCGCCGTCTTGGCAAGGGGGTCGTAGGCAGAGTTCGTCAGCTCGTTCACCGCAGACTCTCGGAAGTGGAACGTCATGAACATGACGCCCGGACAAACGCGGTCGGTGACCCTTACCCGTGTGACCACCGAACCTCGACGCGACGTGACCCGAATCTCTTCTCCATCCAACACCCCGATAGAAGCGGCGTCCGTCGGGTTGATCTCGGCCAGCTCATGCGGCGCCAGATAATCCAGCGTGGCAGATTGGCGGGTGGAGATGTTGTATTGGTAGAGCATGCGGCCGGTGGTCAGGAGGATGGGGAATTCCTCGTTGGTGAGTTCGGCGGGCGCCTCGTACTCTATCCCCAGAAGGCGTCCGCGGCCTCGGGGGAAGGTGTCCTCGTGGAGGAAGGCCGTACCGGGATGATCGATGGTGGGACACGGCCACTGCAGGCCGCAGGTGTCGACCCGGTCGTAGGTCATACCGGCGTAGCTCGGAGTGAGGGATCGGATCTCTTCGAAGATCTCGGCGGGAGATTCGTACTCCAGGGGATAGCTCATCCTCCCAGACAGATCGCAGATGATCTCCCAGTCGGCACGGGCTTGGCCGGGAGGTTCCACCGCCTTGCGCACCCGCTGTACCCGGCGCTCGGTGTTGGTGAAGGTGCCGTCCTTTTCCGCGTAGCACGCCGCCGGCAGTACCACGTCCGCGTACTCGGCCGTCTCGTTCATGAAGATGTCTTGGACGACCAGGAACTCCAGCCCGGCCATGGCCCTCCGCACGTGGTTGGCGTCGGCGTCGGTGAGTACCGGGTCTTCTCCCATGACGTACATGGCTTTGACGTCGCCGTCGACGATCGCCTCGAACATCTCTGGGATGCGCAGCCCCGGCTTGGGGCTAAGATCCGCTCCCCACGCCTTCTCGAACTTGGCCACGACCTCCGGATTGGAGACCGATTGATAGCCGGAGAACACGTTGGGTAGGGCACCCAGGTCGCAGGCTCCCTGGACGTTGTTCTGACCGCGGAGCGGGTTCACTCCCGCGTGGGCCACCCCGACGTGCCCCGTGACCATGGCCAGATTGGCCAGGTTCATCACGTTGGCCGTGCCGGTGGTGTGCTCGGTGATACCCAGCGTGTAGAAGATGCCGGCGCGGGCGGTCTTGGCAAAGATCTCGGCAGCCGCGTAGAGCTGGTCCGCGGGCACGCTCGTGATCTCACTGACCATGGCCGGCGTGTACTTCTGCACGACCGCCCATAGGTCATCGTAGTTCTCGCAGCGTTCTTCGATGAACTTCTGATCGGCCCAGCCTTCGTTGATGATGATGTTCATCAACCCGTTGACCAGAGCTGCATCGGTACCGGGGATGAGCCGCAGCCACAGCTCGGCGTAGTCGACCAACTCGATGTGCCGGGGGTCGGCCACTATCAGCCGGGCCCCGCGCCGCGCGGCGCGCTTCATCTTGCCGCCGATGATGGGATGGGCTTCGGTGGTGTTGGAGCCGATGATGAGCATCGCGTCGTAGAACTCCACTTCGCTCAGCGAGTTCGTCATCGCCGCGCTTCCGAACGATGTGGCCAGACCGGCCACAGTGGGAGCGTGTCAGGTTCGTGCGCAGTGATCCAGATTGTTGGTGCGCATCACCGCCCTGACGAATCTCGACATGAGCCAGTTCTCTTCGTTGGTGCAACGGGCCGAGCTCAGGGCGGCGAAGGCATCGCCCCCGTCACGGTCTCGGATCTCGGCTAACCTGGTCGCGATCAGATCCAGGGCCTCGTCCCAGGTAGACTCCTCCAGAACGCCGTTCCTCCTGATGAGCGGGGTGGTGAGGCGATCGGGGCTGTGGATCATGTCCGTGTGGAAGCGGCCCTTGACGCACAGAGCGTGCCCGTTGACAGGGGCGTCCGCAGCGGTGGTGACGCCGATCACCCGGCCGTTCTTGACGTTGAGATCGAAATTGCAGCCGGTGCCGCAGAGCGGGCAGGTCGTGCGTACCCGCGTGATCTCCCATTCCCGGGCGTTCTTGAGTTGCATGTTGACCAATGCCCCCGTGGGACAGACATCGATGCACTGACCGCAGGACACGCAGCCGGAGTCCCTGTGGGTCATCCTCTGGAGGGTGGGATACTCCGCCTCGTCCGCCTGGTACACGTGGTACTGCTCCACCTCGTCGCAGATGCGGATGCAACTGTGACACTTGATGCAGCGGTTGCGGTCCAGTTGCAGGATCGGAGAAGCGTCGAACAGCTCCAGCCGATCTCCATCCCCTTTGAACTCTTTCGTGCCGGCGCCGTAGCGGATGGAGAGGCGTTGGAGCTCGCAGGCCGAAGCGGCATGGCAGGTGCATTGCATGCAGCGCGCCGCCTCTTTGCGGGCGGCCGCTTCGTCGAAGCCCAATTCCACTTCATCGAAGTCGGCGCGTGCGTCGACGGGGAGCACGGGCATCGGGCTTCGCCGGTCTCGGGACAGAGGATCGGCGCCTATGTCGAAGAAGTCCGGCTTGCGGCGCTCGAGGCCGGCCTCGGGAGCCGCGCAGGCCTCGTCGGGGTCTCTACCCCAGACATATGCGTCTATGGCGACCGCGGCCCGGCGACCGGCGGCGATGGCTTCGACCACGGTGGCGGGGCCGGTCTGGCAGTCGCCTCCGGCGAAGACGCCCCCTTTGCTGGTCACCAGGGTGCGCTCCTCCACCGCGATGGTGCCCCAAGGAGTCAGAGTGCAGGTCTCGCCCACGGCCTCGCCCTCCACCTCCTGGCCGATGGCCAAGATGATGGTGTCCGCCGGGATGGTGAATTCGGAGCCCGGCACCGGCTCGGGCCGACATCTGCCGCTCTCGTCCGGCTCTCCCAGTTTCATTCTCTGGCAGACCACTCCGGTCACCTTGCCGTCCTCGCGCACCACAGACACCGGCGCCGTGAGTAGCGACAGCTCGACTCCTTCCTCCTCCGCCTCGGCCACTTCATCGGCGGTCGCCGGCATCTCTGCGCGGCTGCGGCGGTAGACCACGGTCACTTCGCCGGCTCCTCGGCGAACGGCCGACCGGGCGGCGTCCATGGCGGTGAAGCCACCGCCGACCACAAGCGTCCTACCCAAAGGTTCGTCCCAAAGCCCGGCGTTGCTTTGCTTGAGGAAGTCGACCGCCGGAAGGATGCCCTGCCCTTCGGTGGCTCCGGGTATCCCACCGGTCGAGCCGCACTGAGCGCCGATGGCCAGGTATGTGGCGTCGTAGCCGTCGGCCTCGAGGTCGGCAAGCGAGAGGTCCTCGCCGAAGCGGACCTCCAGCCTCAACTCCACGCCTAGGTCGAGGATGTCGTTCACCTCCTCGGTGATGATCTCCCTGGGCAGGCGGTAGGGCGGGATGCCGGTGAGCATCATCCCTCCGGGTTGAGAATGCGCTTCGAAGATGGTCACCTGATGGCCGGCTGAAGCCAGGTAGTAAGCGGCGGTGAGGCCCGAGGGCCCGCTACCGATGATCGCGATCTTCTTGCCCGTGGGCGGCGCCACCCTTTCCTTGTTCGGGTTCTCGCCTAGGCTCACACGGTCGGCGGCAAAGCGTTTCAGCTGGCAGATAGCCACCGGCTCCTCATCCACCTGAGCCCGGCGACACGCGCTTTCACAAGGCCGCGGGCAGATCCGGCCGATGATCCGCGGCAGGGGCAGCCGCTCTTTGATGATCCTGATGGCTTCCGCGTCGTCTCCCTGAGCGATCGCCCCCAGGTAGGCGGGGATGTCGATGCCGGCCGGACAGGCGTAATGACAGGGTGGCTCGCAATAGGCGTTGTGGTTGGAGAGGAACTCGGTGAGTCGCAGCCGGCGGGCCTCTTCCAGTGCCGGGCTGAGGGTGGTCACCTCCATGCCCTCGGCCACCGGCGTCTCGCAGGCCTGTACCTGACCGTCCCCGGCCACTTCCACCACGCACAGTTTGCAGCGCCCAACGGGGGCGAGGCGTGGGTCGTGGCAGAGAGTCGGTATTTCGACGCCGTTCGCCTCGGCGGCTTCGAGGATGGTCATGTGCGGGTCGACCTGCACGGAGCGCCCATCGATCACGATACGCACCGGAGGACCGCTTTCCCCGATTATCTCCTGGTGAAGTGGACCGGCCATGTCTACCCCCTTCTCGCTTTCGGCGAACTCGAGGAGCGTGGATCTCCCGATTGAAAAGAGCCGCTATGTGGGTCTGGTTCTCACTGAGCTTCGGCCGCCTTCTGAGCTTCTCGGAAGGCAGAGATAAAACGCATGGCGTAGTTGTCCCGCCCCAGAACGAGGTCGGCCGCCAGCACCGCCAAGCGTACCAGAGCGACGTCTACAGTCGGGCAGGTGAGACCCGCTTCGATGGCCATGGCCAGGTAGGCTCCGGTGAGCACCGGCCGGTTCGGGAGGCCGTGGGAGATGTTGCTGGCCCCTTGGGTCTGATTGACCGCCAGTTCGGCCTTGACCCGGCGGGTGGCCTCGAGCGTGCCCAGGCCGGCCTTGACGTTCGCCCCGAGCGACAACGTGAGGCAGTCGATGATGACGTCCTCCCTGGGGATGCCGATGGCCTCCGCCCGTTCGACGATGCGGTGGGCTATCTCCACGCGGGCTTCGGCGTCGGCGGGGATGCCCTTCTCGTCGAGAGTGAGGCCGATGACCGGCACCCCATACTGTTTCACCAAGGGGAGCACTTCCTCGAGCGAGGCCTCCTCCCCTGTGACCGAGTTGACGATCGGACGCCCGGGGCATACCGCCAGCGCGGCGGCGAGGGCTTTGGTCTTCCGGCTGTCCAGACATAGAGGCACGTTCACCGTCTTGGCCACCATCTCCACGGCGCGAGGCAGCATCGCTTCCTCATCCACTCCGGTTGCTCCGACATTCACGTCCAAGATGTCCGCCCCGGCTGCGACCTGGGCAAGAGCTTCCTCCCGTACCACACTTAGATCGCCGGAGCGCAGGGCCTCGGCCAGGCGCTTCTTGCCGGTGGGGTTGATGCGCTCGCCGATAAGCACGGTGGGCCTATCGCCCCCGATGATTACCTCAAGGGTCGCGCTGGTCACTCTGGTTTCCACTGGGCCCTTCCTCCGTCGTCGCTCGTTGATGGTTCCGGCTTCGCTGGTTCCGAGGTTCTTACTCGTCCGCGGCGCCGAACAAATGCGAGAAGCCGATAGGTTCGGTCGGCGGCACCACGACGATCTCGCTGTCTCTTTCGCCCCGGAACAGTCTCTCCAGCAACTGTACCGAGCCGGGGACGACGATGTGTTCGAGATCGAGGTCGTTCGCGTAGGCGCGGCTCTGATCGATGCACTCGGCGATGTCGTAGGCGTGCGTGTCTATCAAGCCGACCCGCTCGTAGCCGGCGAACATTGTCTTGCGGAGCTGGGCCGCACGCTCGACGCCGTATCTCGCGGTCCAGTCTTCGAAAGCTTCGGCCATCGAGTTGTCGTGGGCGAACCAGCCCCTGGTGAGGTAGTAGTTGCGCGGATTCCGAGGGATCTCTTCTCGCGAACAACCGTGGTTGAGTAGGAGCGAGACACAGTCGTCCACCCGCGGGAACACCAGGGTCAGGTACTGGGAGACCAGTCCCTGCAACCCTTTGCCGCAGAAGCCGAGGGCCAGGAGCACTTCTCGGACGGGGTCCACGGGCACCTCGTCCTTGCGTTCCGTGGCCGGTCCCCTCCCGGGACGCACCGAGGGGAGCTTGACGGCCACGCCCTCACGGGCGCCTTCGTCCAGCCGGTCGAGCAGCGCCTGCAACGCCGCCTGGAGGCGCTGGGGGCGATCGTGAAGGCCGCTCTCCACCCAGACCAGGGGAGGGCGCTGCTCGGGGAGCACCGCTTCGAGGGCGAGGCGGACCTCGTCCTCGATCATCTCGCAGGCGAGGATGACCCTACCCGCCGACTCCTTGTGCCCACCGGTCAAGTCACTCCCTTCTTGGGCAGGTACGGGGCGAGGCGGGGCGGGCGTCCCCGCCCGACACTATCTCAGACTTCTTACCGATCAGTAGACCCCGTATTCCTTGGCGGTCTCGACCATGACTTCCAGGTTCTCGTCCTTGCCCCCGTCGGCCACGGCGCCGATGTCCAGGATGAAGCCGCCACCCGGGCCGGCGATGTCGATCAGCTTACGGGTCTGGTCGGCGACTTGTTCGGCGGTCCCGGCGTGGAGCAGGGAGAGAGACATGTTCCCCTCGATGCAGGCCACCGTACCGATGGTCTCCTTGGCCCGCGCCATGTCCGACTGATCGAACAACCAGATCGTCCCGCCCTTGGGCAGGTCCATGATGGCCTCGAACCGGGTGTTGTAGCGCCCTTCGGCAAACAAGAACGGGATCATGCCCTGCTCGATCAGGCCCAAGAGCAGCTTGCGCAGAGTCGGCCAGTAGAAGGTGCGGAACTGTTCGTCGCTCATGAAGCCGTCCGCGCCCTTGTGCAGCGGGATGAAGACGATCGGAGTGGGCAGTATGCCGGGTCGCTTGAGAGGCCAATCAACCGCCACCTGCACGAGTCGCTCGCAGGCCGCGAGCACCTTGTCCGGGTACCGGAACATGTCCTTGATGACGCCCCTGGTGCCCCGCAGGGTGTCGCCCAGGATGTCGAAGGGGGCCTTGGTTCCGCAACAGGCGTAACCCGGAAAGCCCAAGCCCGCCACCTCGCCCATCACCGGAAAAACGATGTCTCCCCACGCTTTGAGATGCCGTGCCGCCGCGGCCAATCTATCGAAGCTGGCTGCCATCTCCTCGGTGCCCCACGCTGCTACGTTGCCCGACACGAAGGGTAGCTCGATGTAGTCGAGCAGGGAAGAGAGTTGGCCGAAACCGGCGAATGCCCCGATCGTGCGGGGCAGGTAGACGCGGAGCATGTAGTCTCCGGGGTCGGAGATCAGGTGGTCGTAGTCCTCGGGGAGCATCCACTCCTGCTCTCTGTACTGGTAGCTCGCCTCCTTGGCGACCCCGTGGCCGGGCCAGGAATAGAGCTTGTAGTCCAGGGCCTCGAACATGGAGGTCGGCACCGTGTTGTGAACGGGATCCACCGAGGCGTCGGGCTGGAACTTCAGGTTGAAGTCCTTCCAAGCCTGCGCAGCCCGGGCCGGGTCGCTCATGGCTTCGTAGGCCGTCAGGCCGGCGCTCTTGGCCGGCCAGAACCCCGTGTTCAGACGGATCGGCACCCTATCGGCCTTCTCTAGGTTGATCGCGGCCAGGAGGCGGTCCACCCGGGCCTTGTAGGCGGCCTCGGCCTCAGGACTGT
>CAZCCL010000009.1:0-20049 GCA_964497095.1 uncultured Gaiellales bacterium
TCTATCCTTAGGGTTGGTCCAAGGGACGGAAACGACCCGAATGTAGCAGAACCCCCGGAACCAGGCAAGGTAGTACCGGTGCTCGTGGCGCTCGCTACCCTCGCCCGCTATGCTAACATCCCTCAGTCCTCCAGTGGCCCGGAGAAGCGTGTGCGAGAGGCGACCATCGGCCGATGATGCCTGCTACCAACCCCCATGGAACGGCGCCGACCAGGGTCGCCTTCCGGACTATCGGCTGCAAGCTCAATCACTGTGAGACCGCCCAGATGCAGGAGTTGCTGTCCGCTTCGGGCTACAAGCTCGTGGATTGGGACCAGGCCGCCGATTTCAGAGTCATAAACACCTGCACTGTGACGGCCAAGAGCGATCGCACCTGCCGGCGCGAGATCAGATCGGCGAAACGCCTGGACCCGGGCTGCGTGGTGGCGGTCACCGGCTGCTACGCACAGGTCGATCCGGACGCGGTCGCCTCCATCCCCGGGGTAGACCTGGTGTTGGGCAATATCGACAAGTCGCACCTGGTGCACCATCTCCGGGAGCACCAGGCGCTGAGGTCGCCGGGGTGCGTGGACGAGGCCTCCCCTTCGAGGACGATCATCTGTGTATCGCCCTACTCCGACCACCCCGGTTTCGAAGGAGAGTTCTTCAACCATTTCTACGGATACACCCGGGCCTTCCTCAAGATCCAGACCGGTTGCGATTCCAGTTGTGCATACTGCATCATCCCCTTGGCCCGAGGTCCGGCCCGCAGCATGCCCAAGGCCGACGTGCTGAACCAAGTGCGCCGTCTGACCGCGCGCGGCTATCAGGAGGTGGTGCTGACCGGCATCGATCTGGGCAGCTGGGGCAGGGACAGCGGCGCCGGGTCTCTGGCCGATCTGCTGGCTCTCCTCATCGAGGAAGGGGGTGCCTCCCGGTATCGCCTCAGCTCCATCGAACCGATGGGACTGGGCGATGCCCTCCTCGACGTCATCGATAGTGCCGGCGACAAAGTGGCCCGGCACCTGCATCTGCCGCTTCAGAGCGGCTCCGACCCTGTGCTCCGACGCATGGGCCGTCCGTACGACGCCGCCGAGTACCTCGACGTAGCCGCGGGACTGGTCGGCAGATTTCCGGACACCGCGCTTGGTGCCGACGTGATCGTGGGCTTCCCGGGGGAGACCGATGGGGAGTTCGAGGAGACCTGTTCGTTCATTGAGCATGCGCCCCTCACTTATCTGCACGTCTTCAGCTACAGCGACAGGTCGGGCACCCGGGCCGCGCTCATGGAGCCGAAGGTCCATCCCGAGACCATCCATGAGCGCAGTTTGCGCCTCCGGGAGTTAGGAGAGCGTAAGAATGCGCTCTTCCGCGAGAAGCTTGTCGGCACCGACCAAAGAGCCCTGGTCCTCAAGGAGCGGACGCCCGAGGGTCTTTTCGTGGGGCTGACCGGGAACTATCAGGAAGTGCTCGTCGATGGCGATGAGACTCTCGCCAATCGTTTCGTCTGGGTGCGAATGGGCCGGCCGTTGCCCGATGGCCGCTGGCAGACAGTGCCCGTGCGCAAGGAGCCCTTGGCGCATTCGGGGGTCTCGGCCCGGTGAAAGCCCTAGTCCAACGAGTCACCCACGCGTCGGTGCGGGTCGACGATACCGTCGTCGGGGAGACCGAGGGCGGCCTGCTCATTTTCGTGGGAGCAGGACGAGACGACGTGGTGAAGGTCGACGGCGAGAACCAGGAACCGGGCGACAAAAGAGCGGCGGCATTGGCCGACAAGGTCGCTAATCTCCGTATCTTCCCCGATTCGGCCGGCAGGTCGAACCTTTCGTTGCTCGACACCGGGGGTTCCGCCCTGGTGATCAGTCAGTTCACTCTCTACGCGGACTGCCGCCGGGGCCGAAGGCCGTCTTTCACCGATGCCGCCGACCCGGCTCAAGCGGAGGCCTTGGTGGAAGAGTTCCGCTCCGCACTGGAGCGGCTGGGAGTGCCGACCGCCGCGGGCCGGTTCGGGGCGCACATGACCGTATCGCTGGTCAACGACGGCCCCTATACCGTTCTGCTCGACGGCGAGACGCTTGCGGGACCGCGGAGACGGGCAAGCGTTCGCGGGTCCGGCGCGACCAGCGGACGCTCTCGGGAGGAGTGATGTGAAGCTACCCGACTACCACACTCACACCGCCCGCTGCGGGCACGCCACAGGGCGGCCGGGTGACTACGTGGAGGCGGCTCGAGCCAGGGGTCTTGCCGCCCTCGGCGTCGCCGATCACCTCCCGCTGTTGCCCGACCGCGATCCCGAGCTTTCCATGAGCGCGTTTGAGTTGGACGACTACGTCGCCGAAGTGCAGGAGCTCAAGGCCCGGTTCCCTGATTACGTGCTCCTGGGCATCGAGGCCGACTATCGTCCCCAGACTGTCTCCGAGGTAGGTGCGTTGCTCGAAAGTAGTCCTTTCGACTACGTCATCGGTTCTGTCCATCACCTGGGCGGTTGGGGCTTCGACGATCCTCGCCAGATGGACGAATACGCCGACCGCGACATCGACGACGTGTGGATCGAGTACTTCGAGTTGGTGGGTGATGCCGCTGAGTCCGGTCTTTTCACCATCCTCGGCCACTTGGACCTGGTCAAGAAGTTCGGTTATCGCCCCACACGGACTCGGGGAGCCGAGCTCGATCGACTGGTCGAACGAGTGGCCAGGGCCGGGGCGCTGGTCGAGATCAACACTGCCGGCCTCCACAGACCGGTGGGCGAAGCCTATCCCACGCTCGACATCCTGCGCCGCCTGTGCATCGCTGGGGTGGCCGTCACCTTCGGCTCCGACGCGCACCGGCCCCAGGAAGTGGGGCGCGACTTCGATCATGCCGTCGCACTGGCCCAAGCCGCGGGATATGCCGAGTTCGCCTCCCTGGTGGCACGGCCGGACGGCGGCCGAGCCCTGGTGCGGTCGGAGCCTCTCGGGGCGCCGGCGCGCGGGCGCGGCCGGCGCCCCTCCCCTCCTGGAGGAGCATCACGCCGATGAGGGCGATCGTCATCTTCAATCCTCAGGCCGGGAAGGAGCGAGGTGACGTCATCGCGTCAAAGGCGGAACGCATCTTGACAGGACGCGGGCTCCAGGTGGAGCTCCATCCCACGCAGGCTCCCAACGACGCGAACGCCATCGCCCGCCGATTCGCCCTCGATACCGACATCGTCGTGGCCGTCGGCGGGGACGGCACCATCAACGAGGTGGTGAACGGCCTGGCCTGCGCTGGCGACACCGACACCAGGGCGGCCTTAGGAATCGTTCCTGCCGGCACGGTGAACGTGCTTGCCCTCGAGCTGGGGATCCCGTTCAACACCGAGGCGGCCTGCGAGATCGTGGCGGGCGCCAAGACCATGTCCTTCGACCTGGGAAGGGTCAACGATCGCCGTTTCACCCTCATGATGGGGGCCGGCATCGACGCATTGACGGTGCGGAATATCGATCTCCGCGCCAAGAAGCACTTCAAGGAACTGGCCTTCGTGGGGACCGGGCTGAAGAGCGGCCTTGTCGAACGCCCCCCGGTCTTTCTGGTGCGGGCGAACGGGCAAGATTACCGGACGACGTTCTTCGTAGCCGGCAACACCCGTAACTATGCCGGGCGCTTCGGCATAACCCCCGCGGCGGACCCCACCGATGGCATACTTGACCTGATGCTTTTCACCGGAACTACCCGGTCCAGTCTGGCCGTCTTCTGGATGGGAGTCCCCAGCGGTCTGCACGTGCGCAATCCCCACGTCACCTATGTGCGCGCCGCGCAGGCAGAGCTGACGCCACTGGAAGATGAGGAGACGGTGTGGTTCCAGACCGATGGCGAGCTGGCCGGCAGCCTGCCTGCCACGGTGACGATCGACCCGAGTGCTCTTCGGGTGCTTGTGCGCTGAGATCATCAAGAGAGACCGAAACGGAGAGGAAGATATGCTGAGACCAGTGAGAAGGTTGGGAATGCCGATCCTAGTCTTGGTGACATTGGCCGCCACGATCCTCGTTGCAGTCGGGTGCTCGTCGGCAGAAGAGCCGACCACGACCTCCGCGGGGGCCGTCACCACCATCACCGTAGGCTCCGGCGAGCCCCAAAGATTGGTGGTGGGAGGTAAGACCGTGGAGGAGTACGAAGCGGCCCTTCCCGATCTGGAGCGGGCGGTCGAGGCCGCCCCCGAAGACCTCGCTGCGCTTCAAGAGCTCGCCATCGCTCAGTACAACACGGGTAGATACGAGGAGGCGGCCGCCACCTACCAGAAGATGCTGGAACTGAAGGACGACGCCTTCACTCGGAACAACTACGGCAACGTCCTACGCGACTGGAAGAGATTGGACGAGGCAAAGGCGGAATACGAGAAAGCTATCTCCGCCGACCCGACCCTCGTCACCGCATACCTGAATCTGGCCTCGGTCCTCGCGGCGGAAGGAAATACATCTGAGGCCGTGGCGGTGTTGGATCGCGGTCTCGCGGCCATCACAGGAGAAGACGCGCAACGGCTGCAGACCTTCAAAGAACGGCTGACCGGCGCGACCACGACGACATAGCCCGACAAGACCCAATCCGCACGGGACCTGACGGGCGCTCGCCACGGGGGAGTTCGTCCCAGCCGGGCCCCCGCACGGGCCCGGCGATCCTGGTGATCATCGTGGCCGCCATCCTGGTGGTGGGCATCGCGCTCCTGGTGGGTCGGCTGACGGGTGATGCCGCCATGGTCGAGGAGACCCTACAGGGCCCGCTCGTATCCGCGGTCACCGGTACCACCGATAGATTGACCGAGGAGGAAATGCGATCCGGACCCACCGTCGCCTCAGCGACCGGCAGGCTACAGCCTTCTGAGCAAGAGTGGGCGACCCTGCTCCCCCGTCTGCAGGAGCTCGCAGTGGCCGACCCCGGCGACGTGAATGTCCAGCGCAAGCTGGCCCTCGCCTACTACAACCTCGGCCGTCTCGATGAAGCCCTCACCATCTACAAGCGTTTGCTTGCGGCAGAAGAGGACGCGGTGCTTCGCAACCGACTCGGGAACACGCTGCGTGATATGGGCGACGAGAAGGGCGCGGAGGCCGCCTACCGCAAAGCCATCGCCGATGATCCCACCCTGGGCCCGCCCTATCTGAACCTGGCGGAGCTGCTGTGGCGCCAGGGCCGCGACGACGAGGCCCTGGATGTGATCGACGCGGGGCTGGCCGCGGTGGCTGAGGAGGATCGCCCCAGGTTGGAGTCGGGGCGACAGGTGCTGGAAAGAGCGACCCGGTGACGACCGAAACGTACAAGGGAAGATGATCGGGGGGCTACGACGCCCTCGCCACCTCCACCGTCACCGGCAGACCGTTGACCTTCATATCTTCGCGATAGAACCCAGGGTCTGCACCTACCCCGGCCCCACTACCGCCGGTCGCCTCAGGCTCACCGGCCGTGCCGGGGTCGCCTACCTCCAGACTCAGCGCGAGTGTCTCCTTCTTCACCCAGTCCGCATGCACCGTCAGCATGTCGGTGATCTGAGGGGGACCGAAGATGCGCAGGTGTATGCGGTCGTCGATCTGGAAGTCCGCGGACTTGCGGGTATTCTGGATGTGGTGCACCAACTCCCGGGCGAGGCCCTCCCGCAACAACTCGGGAGAAAGCCTGGTCGAGATGGCGACGGCCAGACCCCCTTCTCGCTCGACCTGGAAGCCCTCGCGCTCGTTCGCCTCCACCACGAGGTCCTCGGGGCTGAACTCATACTCGTGTCCCGTCACTTTCATCGTTACGGAATGACCGCCACTCACCCGGTCACCGGTCTCGTCCGGAGGGAGAGCCGCCACCGCCGCCGCCACCGCCGGCATGTTCTTGCCGAACTTCGGGCCCAGGGTCCGGTAGTTCGGCTTGACCACGTAGCTCACCAGTTCGCTGGCCGATCCCACATATTCCACGTCCTTCACGTTCAGCTCTTCGGCCACCACCGAAGAAAGGCTCTCCACGGCTGCACGTTCTCTAGCCCCACAGGCGACCACAGCCACTTCTATGGGCTGGCGGGTCTTGATCTGGGCGGCGTTGCGCGCCGCCCTCCCCAGATTGACCACCTGACGAGCCACGGCCATGCGGAAGGAGAGATCCTCATCGATGAGAGTCTCGTCGGCGGCCGGCCAGTCGACTAGATGCACCGACTCCGGCGCCTCCGGCGAACGTTCGGCCACCAGGTTTTGATAGAGCTCCTCAGCCAAGAACGGTGTGAACGGGGCCAGCAGTTCGGCCAGGGTGACCAGACATTCGTTCAGGGTGAGATAGGCCGCGATCTTGTCTGAGTCGGCCTCGCTCTTCCAGAAGCGGCGGCGACTCCGGCGCACATACCAATTGGACAGCTCGTCCACGAACTCGGCGATCGCCCGACCGGCGGCGAAGGCATCGTAGGCGTCGAGTTCCGCCGTCACCTTCTTGATGAGCAGGTGGAGGTCGCACAGGATCCAGCGGTCCATGAGGCTGCGCTCGGCCACGGGAACGTGGTGGTCGCTTGGTTCGAAGCCGTCGAGGTTCGCGTAGAGTGTGTAGAACGAGTACGTGTTCCAAAGGGTGAGGATGAACTTGCGGACCACCTCGTCGACGTTCTCCGGCCCGAAGCGCCTGGCGAACCAGGGGGAGCTGACCGTGAACAGATACCAGCGCAGAGCGTCGGCCCCTTGCTTGTCGAGTATGGCCCAGGGGTCGACCACGTTGCCCAGACGCTTGGACATCTTCCGGCCTTCGTGGTCCAATATGTGACCAAGGCAGAGCACATTGCGGTAGCAAGTGTGGCCGGTAAGGAGTGCGCTGATGGCGAGAAGGCTGTAGAACCAGCCTCGAGTCTGATCGATAGCCTCACAGATGAAGTCGGCCGGGAAACGCTTCTCGAACACCTCGTGATTGGCGAAAGGGTAGTGCCACTGGGCCACCGGCATGGAGCCGGAATCGAACCAGGCGTCGATGACGGCTTCGAGCCGGCGCGCTTCGGTGCCGCATTCGGGGCAGGGGAACGTGATCTCGTCGACGTAGGGCCGGTGGAGCTCCAGCTCCGAGAGGTCACGACCGGCCAGATCGCCGAGTTCGGTCCGGAAGCCGACCACGGTGTCATGCCCATTCGCACACCGCCAGACCGGTAGAGGCGTCCCCCAGTAGCGATCCCGAGAGAGCGACCAGTCGACGTTGTTCTCCAACCATTTGCCGAAACGGCCGTGCTTGAGGTGGTCGGGATACCAGGTCACTTCTTCGTTCGCGCTCAGCACCACCTCCTTGCGGGCGGTGGTGCGCACGTACCAGGAGGTCTTTGCGTAGTAGATGAGAGGCGTATCACAACGCCAACAGTGAGGATAGTTGTGCTCGTAGGGTTGGCGGGCGAAGAGCAGTCCGCGGAAATCGAGATCGTCCATGATGCCGGCGTCGGCATCCTTCACGAGCATTCCCGCCCACGGGGTGATCTCGGAGGTGAAACGGGCTTCTTCGTCGACCGGCACGATAACGGGTAGATCGTTGGCCTGTCCGACCGCCATGTCGTCCGCCCCGAACGCGGGGGCGATGTGGACGATGCCGGTACCCTCGTCGGTCGCCACGAAATCGCCGGCGATGACGCGCCACGCCGGCTTGTCGGGCTTGACGAAGTCATAGGGAGCTCGGTAGCAACGGCCGACCAGAGTTGACCCGGGAAAAGTCTCCTCGACGACCGCATCCGGACCCAGCACGGCTTCTACCAGATCCGCTGCCAGGATGAGGTACTCGGCACCCAGCCGGGCTTTGGCGTATTCGATGCCGGCGCCCACGGCCGCCGCCACGTTGGAGATGAGGGTCCAGGGGGTGGTGGTCCAGACCAGCAGGCTGATAGCCATATCACCCGGCACGAAGGACTCGCCCTCTACCGACGAGCCGCCGGCCGAATCGAGGGTGCCGCGCGGGTGCGCTTGCCCGTCCGGCTCCGCCTCTCCGGAAGCGCAGAGCGGGAAGCGCACGTAGACCGACGGGTCTGTGACCATCTGATATCCAGAAGCCACCTCGTGTGACGACAACGCCGTCCCACAGCGCGGACAATAGGGCACGACCTTGTAGCCCTCGTAGAGAAGCCCCTGTCGATCGAACTCCGAAAGGATCCACCAGACCGACTCGATGTACTCGTCGCTCATAGTCATGTAGGGGTCGTCCAGGTCGAGCCACATGCCTATCCGTTCGGTGACCCGGTTCCACTCGTCCACGTAGGTGGTCACGGACTCCCGGCAGAGCCGGTTGAACTCGGCCACGCCGTAGGCCTCGATCTGCTCTTTGTGATCGAAGCCGAGTTGCTTCTCGATCTCCAGTTCCACCGGTAGACCATGGCAGTCCCAACCACCCTTCCTGCCGACGAAGTAGCCACGCATGGTCTTGTAGCGGGGATAGATGTCTTTGAACACGCGGGCCAGGACGTGGTGGACACCCGGCTTGCCGTTTGCGGTCGGAGGCCCTTCGTAGAAGACCCATTCTGGACCACCGGCGCGAAGCTCCAGGCTCCTCTCGAAGACACGGTGCTCCTTCCACCACGCCAGGATGCGCTCCTCCAGAACGGGGAAGCTCTGTCCCGTGTCCACCGATCGATACCGGCGTGCCATCATCCCTCCCGCTCGCTACCGCTCCTGCTCGCTGCCATCCCTGCTTGGCACCCCCCGACTGGCAGTTCCACTCCACAAACAAATACGCCCCGCCCTGCGCTGCGCCTGCCGGCGATCGTCGCCGGGGCGCCTGTCGGCCTCCACGACGTCGCCGTCGCGGAGCCGAAGCGCGTAGGGACGGGACGTTACCCGCGGTACCACCCTACTTGGCCGCGCGCCGTGCGGCCCTTGGGGTCACCGGCGCTTCTGCCGGTCGCCACCGCCATCGCGGTTTCGACCGGTGCGACCCGCTCAGCGGACGCTCCCGCCTACGGAGAAAACGTCCCCCTTCTGTAACGGGAAGGACCCGGCCAGGTCTACTGAGCGCGAGCCCACCGGAATCTGCCCGCACAACGCCGGCGAAGACGTCGCGGGCGGACGAAACGGCCACGCTGACGTTCTTTCCAAGCGGCGTGTGGCGCCGTCTCTCTTGCTAGGGTAACCTAGCGAGGCCGGTCGGCTCGACCGTTCGGCTGGCGGCTCGGGGATGATATTCGCGCGCTGATCCCCACCGGGCTCACACCGTCCCCGACTCGCTCGCGAGAAGAGCAGCACCTATTCGTTCCCGTCATCGCCTTTGTGCTCGCGTAGTCTAGAGGTAAGCAGGGCAAACTTCAAGGAGCGTCGGTGTCGCGCAAGTGGGTCATAATCATCGCAGTGGTGGTCATAGACCTCATCATCGCGATCGCGGTCATGGCGATCGTGCTCGACCGGGGGCGAGACGAAGCCCGGCGTGCATCTGCCGCCGCCACCACCTCCACCACGGGCGTCGGTTCACCATACGACTTCGTGGAGCTTCCCGACGACGTGGACCTCGACAAGGTGGAAGAGGCCTCGCTCGTCAGCGTCCTCCTGGCGGACGAAGGCGGCAAGGTCACCAGCTACGGTGTGAGCACAGGAATTCCGGCTGCGCAGGCGCTAGCCGAGGCGGTTCGCGGCGCGGAAGAAGTCGATGCCGAGACCGCTGCGGAGATAGCGGCTTCGGGTTCGACGAGCATGGGCGAGCCGGGAGGCGGCGCCGACTCAACGGCCCACGCCACCATCACCTTCGTGCTGCCTAGTCGCGAGATCTTGACTTTTCTGGCCGACTTGGACAGAGGACTCGTAGCTCGTGGTGAGAGCGCCTGGCGGGTCGACGGTGACCTTAGGGCTCTGGTCGAGGCAGCCATCTCCGGTCGGGGATAGGCGATCCGAGCCGCCCCCATCCATAGACCCATTTGCGCGTTGTGGCTCGATCGACCCTTTGGGGAATCTTCCCCTGGCGCCCTTTGGGGTGCCATATGCCCATGAGCAGGGTAAAATGGACCGGGACACTACCGAGCGGAGCGATTATGACTTCTCTCGACAAGGCCGCCATCATGTGTCCCGCGCCTGGACGGCCTCTCCGGGACCCCCACGGGGCGTGTCACTGCCTCGCGGGCGTTCGCTGCAACCCGAGTCGGTCCCCGGCGCTCTCCGTCCCCAAGACTCAAGGAGTCTCCGGAACCTCGAGTGCCGGCTTCAACCGTCTCAGGGTCAACAAGCCCGCCGCCGAGGCCAAAAGGTACGCGGCCGTCGGCGATAATCTCGAGACAATAGAGAATCCCGCGTTCCACCGCTCCAAAGAATGGGAGAGGCATCATGCCCGATAGGATCCCCGACCCCGGCGACCCGTTTCCGGTCGCTCATGCTGCCGATGTCACGCAGACCGTAACGGCCCAGCCGTCGGGCCCGGCGATCATCGCCAGCCCGTCCTCTACCTCCGGCGCACCAGGTATGGCCGTGCTGCAAGACGAAGAGATGCAGGACGTCGCCCGGCGAGCTGCCCGCATTGCCAGCGCGATCGCTACTGTCATCTTGGGCAAAGAAGAGGTCATCAGGGCATGCGTAGTCGCTCTTCTGGCCGGAGGCCACGTCATCGTGGAGGACTTCCCCGGGGTCGGCAAGACGCTGCTGGCCAAATCCCTGGCCCGTTCCATAGACTGCCGCTTCGCTCGCGTCCAGTTCACGCCTGATCTCCTCCCCAGCGATGTCACCGGGGTCAGTGTCTTTGACCAGAAACGCGGGGAGTTCGAATTCCGACCCGGCCCTATCTTCGCCAACATCGTTCTGGCCGACGAGATCAACCGGGCCTCTCCCAAGACCCAGTCGAGCCTGCTGGAATGCATGGAAGAGCGCCAGGCCACCATCGACAACGTCACCCACACCATCAAGCCGCCCTTCATGGTGATCGCCACACAGAACCCCATCGAATACGAAGGCACCTACCCGCTTCCCGAGGCCCAACTGGACCGCTTCATGATGCGTGTCAGCCTGGGGTATCCCACTGCCGAAGCGGAAGAGGCCATCATCCACGAGCAGACTTCGCACGATCCGCTTGCCGAAATGAGCCCGGTCGTGGACGGTTCCGACGTCCTCGCCATGAATCAAGCTGTCGTGCGGGTGCGCGTCGCCCCGGCCCTGCGTCGGTATGTGGTGGACATCATGGCGGCGACTCGGCAGCAGCGCGAAGTGTATCTGGGAGCGAGTCCGCGGGCGGGCATCGCCCTCACCAGAGCTGCGAAGGCGCTCGCACTTCTGCGAGGCCGCGACTTCGTGGTTCCCAAAGACATCAAAGATCTGGCGGTGCGCTGTCTCGCCCATCGCATAATGCTCTCCCCGGATGCCAAGGTGCGCGACGTGAGCGCGGAAAGCGTGGTGGCGAGGCTTCTGGAGACAGTGCCGGTCCCCCAAGGCGGCAACTAGGTCATGCCTCGTCCCACCGGCCGCGGTTTCACCCTGCTGGGTCTCGCCGCCGGGACCTACTTGGCCGGGCGGGTTGTCGGCACTTGGGAACTGTATCTTATCGCGTTCGCCTTCCTGGCGGCCGTGATCGTCTCGTGGCTCTTGGTGGTCGCTGCGGGTCGCCGAATACGTGTCACCCGCACCCTGACTCCGGAGCGCCCCGTAGATGGCGACGAGCCCGAGCTCGGTCTTCATGTCGAGAATGCTTCTTTCCTTCCTGGGCCGCATCTCACGTTGCGGAACCAACTCAGGGGATTTACCGAGCAAGATGTCGAGCTGGAGGTCGAAAGCCTCGCCCCCCGCAAGGAGAAGATCACCAAGGCCCATATCGGCAGGGTCAACCGCGGAGTCCATACGCTCCCCGCAGCGCAAGCCATCGCCGAAGACCCTCTCGGTATTGCAAGCACCGTACACAAAGTCAGCCCACCCCTGGCGGTGACCGTCTATCCGCGGATTGCACTTCTCGAGTCTTGCGTGCTCTATCCGGAGGTCGGCTTGAAGCACGACTGGGGAGGCCGGTACGGCCTTCCCGCGCCCGGAGCGTCCGAATTCAAAGGTATACGGCCGCACCAACCCGGCGAGCCGCTCAGTCACATCGACTGGAAGAGCACCGCCAAGACCGGAATCCTGATGCTGCGCGAAATGGAGGAGCCGGCCGGCGCCGACATCACCCTGCTGCTTGACGGCACGGCCGACCAGGTAGTGGGCGAGCCGCCTCATAGTAATTACGAACTGGCGGTGCGGGCCGCGGGCAGCATCGCCGATTTCGCCCTGCGTGCCGGCCGGGGGGTCAGCCTTCTGCGCCATGAGCACAGCTGGCGGCAGACCCGGCTGACGGCCGATGGGGGAGGGCGTCGCACGTTGATGGAAGTACTCGCCGAAGCACGACCGAACGCTTCGGCTCCCCTGATCAACGCTCTGCGCCATCTGCGTTTCGATGGCCGGCATCTTCTGCGGGCACAGAGCGTGACCGTTGTGAGCCTGTCCCTCGATCACCGGTTGGTGCGCACTTTCATCAGCCTGCGGGAGGGGGGGATGCGCCTCACGTTCCTATATGTGGTGGGAGCATCGTTTGCAGAAGGGGAAGACGGGGCTGGAGCAAGCGTCTCCGCCCTTCTACCCTTCTTGCCCCCACGCGATGCGACCGGTACCGCCCCCCAGGACGCGGCGCCAATCGTCTCCGACCGATCCGGTCCAGACGATCAGGAGACCGCTCGGGTCCGAGACACGATCTCTACGGAAGCCCGGAGCCTGCTGCTCTCCCTTTCCTCCGCCGGGATCCCCTGCCTGACTCTCGGTCAGGGCGACGACTTGATCCGAGCTCTGTCTATCTGGGGCGCAAGCCGGAAGCGAGCGACCGCCCTGTGAGACCGGCGAGGTGACCGCATAGTGAAGGTCGTGCCAAGACTCCTCTATCTCCTCTGCTTCATCGGCCTGGCGGTGGTGGCGGCGCTGGCACTCAATCGGGTGGTGCAACCATCCATGGCGACGACGCTCTTACGCACCGTCATCGTCGCCACGCTCTGCGGGGCACCCGGCCTGATCCACCGCAAGCTATGGCCCCTCAGCTTGGTGCTGCTGCCCGCGGGCGTCTACCTGCTCCTGCGCACCATCATGCCCGTCCCGGCACTTGTCGAAGGCGTTGGAGGACAGTACCACTTCTACGTGGAACAGCTTCGCCTGGGTGCGGACGCGTACTTGAGCCAGGTATTCCCCCTCACCTCCACCGGCGTCCCGGAGCTAGAGGTCCTGCTGGCCTTCTCCACCTACTGGCTTGTCGGGGCGGCCGCGTTCGTCTCCCTGAGCCTACGGAGACCCGTCCCGGGGATGGTTCTTATACTTGTGCTCCTCGGTTTTGGTCTCACGGTCGACGGCACCCCCCGGGTGCTATGGTCGACCCTCCTCTTCCTCGTACTGGCGGCCTGCTTGCTGGTTCTCGCCCGCAGCCTCAATCGCACGGAGTGGGCGCTCCGAGATACCCTGGCGGGAGGGGCGGTGGGTGCAGTGGCATCGTTGCTCGCCCTACTCCTGCTGGCAACGGCCCCGTCAGTCGTGGCCACCCCCTGGCAGGATTGGCGGGCTTGGGATCCGTTCGATGCCGGCCCGTCCACCTACACATTCAACTGGCTACAGAACTACCCCCGGCTCTTGGACCCAGCCAACGACGTGGTGATCATGAAGGTGGAATCATCCTCCCCCTCTTACTGGCGGGCGAACGCCCTCGAGACCTTCACCGGCCGAACCTGGACCGGGACCCAAGGATTCCTCGAGAGCCTGGAAAGCACCCGAAGCGGTGACGCGTTCGTGTACTCGGTCCCCGAGGTCTCTCCTATTCCTCCCGGGCCCACCGTGACTCAGACCTTCCGGGTGCAGTCGGTCTATACCAACTACCTCTTTGTCGGGGGCGACCCTGTCTCCCTCCAGATCGGCCAAGACCTCGTCCTACGCACCAACCTCTTGCGCGCCATCCATTCGAACCGAGCCCTGGGGCCCTCTCTCGTCTACACGGTTGACGCGGTCATCCCCGACCTCAAACCCACCGACGTGGTGGGCAGAGGCAGCAACTACCCCAATGCTCTGAACCTCTACCTGAGTCTGCCCTTCCGCCGGGCGGCCGAGATCGCCGGTCCCGACCAGGAAGCCACCTGGCGAAGCATCGTCTCCGACGGCGTTCCCGGAGGAGAGGAGTGGGCAGGTCTCTACGCCCTGAACCGGGAGATCATCGGCGAGGCGAGCGATCCCTACGAGATCACCCTGCGCATCGAGAGATATCTACGCCGGTTCTTCCAGTACTCGCTCGACCCCCCGCCCAGCGACTACTCCTCTCCCTATGCGGCCTTCCTGTTCGACACCCGCTCCGGCTACTGTCAGCACTTCGCCGGGGCCATGGCTGTACTTCTCCGGTACAACGGCATCCCCGCCCGGGTGGCCGTGGGTTTCGCGACCGGGGAGGAGGAGGAAGCGGGCACCTACACCGTGAGCACCAACAATGCCCACGCCTGGGTGGAGGCCTACGTCCCCGAGATCGGCTGGGTAGCCTTCGACCCCACCCCATCAAGGAACCTTCCCACCCCCGGTCCCTCCTCCAGCAGTCCGGGTTTTGTCAATCCATTCGCCGAGAGCGATCTCGGCGGGTCCGGGGCCTTCCCGGTTGAACCCCCCAGAGAAAGCATCCCTGAGGGCCAGCCTATCGGAGCCGCCAGTACCGGGGAAGAAAGTTGGCTCGCCAGGGCTGCCTGGCTGCCATGGGTGTTGGGGGTGGTCGTCTTGCTCATCGCCTGGCCTCTCGGGCGCAGCCTATGGCGCAAGAGACACCTCCGCCGCGGGACTCCCGAGGAGCGACTTCAGGCATCGTTGGCCCTCCTCCGGACCGAGATGGCGGACTGTGGTATCGGCGTCAAGCCTTCGCACACTCTCGAGGATACACTCTCGATCCTCGACTCCATTCTGCACATCGATCCAGACCCGCTTCTGATCGCTCGCGCCGAAGCTGTCCTCTTCGGGGGCTATCGGGCCAGGGAGACAGATCTCGACCAGGCCGAGAGGCTACGCCGGACGGCGACGGCTCGCTTGCGAAGACGTCAAGGTTGGGTGAGGACGGGGTTGACGTGGTACGGTGTGCCGCGACTCAGTTCTTTGAGAAGACAGGAAGCGTGACGAACGCCAGAGGACTCGGCAAGATCGCCGCCGCTCGCGCCGCCTCGGCAGCCGGTCGCAGCCCGGAGACGAACGGCGGCCTTGAGACGAACGGCGGCCCGGAAACGGGCGCAGGTCCGGAGACAGGCGCAGGTCCGGAGACAGGAGGAAACCAAGCCGAAGGCCCGCGCTGCGCTGCCCTGGCGATCGGGTCCGTCCCCTACACGGATCCCCAGGAGGCCATGGATTTCATCCTGCGGTGGACCCCCGAGATCCCCGCTTGGCCTCAACTTCCTCGCCGCTCCTTCTTGGAGAACATGTACGTGCAGTACGGCGAGGGCTTCCCGGGCGCCATCGTCGACCCCGAACAGCAGCGCTTCCACGTCACCGATGAGCCACCTACCGACGAGGTGGCCGACTTCTTGGAGAGACTCGAAAAGGATGATCCCAGTCTCTTTGCGATCTCCTCCGCGCGCGCTGCCGGTATCCCGGCGTTCGAGTCCGCTCTCCGCGCGCTCATGGATTCGGGTACAGTCCCTGCCTTCGTAAAAGGCCAGGTGACAGGTCCGGTCTCCTTCGGACTCACGGTCCTCCGGGAGGATAGGCGAAGCCTGCTCTACGACGACACCCAACGTGAGCTTGCCACAACGTTGTTGGCCAACAAGGCCCGTTGGCAGCAGGAACTCCTGCGCCGCTGGGCACCTGCGTCGGTGCCGGTGATCGTGTTCGACGAACCGTACATGGCTCAGATGGGGTCGGCGTTCGTCAACGTCCCCCCGGGGCTGTGCTATCCCCTTCTGGAGGAGTGCTTGGCTCCTCTCCATTGTGTGGCCGGCATCCATATCTGCGGTGGGGCCGATTGGGGAGCGGCCGCCGCCTTACCGTTCGATTTGCTGTCCTTCGACGCCGCCGATTTCCTCGATTCGGTGATCACCCAACGGGAGGCCTTCGCCGCGTTCGCTGCCGAGGGCGGGCTGTTGGCCTGGGGGGTGGTGCCTAACGACGACCGGGCTTTGACCCTCGAGGCGGAACAGATAGCGCGCCGGCTGCTCACCGGTGCTGCCGCACTCGAGAAGACCGGAGCGATCTCGGTGGAGGAGGTGCTCGGGCGTTCGTTCGTGTCCCCGGCGTGCGGTACTGGCGCTCTGCCCGTCGAGGTGGCCGAGCGCTGTTTCAAGCTCAGCTTCGAGACCTCGGTCTGGCTTCGGGAGCGGTTCTGAGGCCCGTTTCACAGCGACTCTCTAGCGACGGTCATGCTCGACCGTCTGCGCGGCCTCGTTCCATCCGACGCCAAAGGCGGGGCTGCTGATATACAATAGCGCCGTGGCTACCACAAAGGACACGACCACGAAACAGGTGCCGGTCTTTTCGCGGACGCGCTGCAAGCGTTGCGGCATCTGCAGCCATTTCTGCCCTGCCGAAGCCATCGCAGTCGAAGAAGACGGGATGCCGTACCTGGCCGATTCCGAGGCCTGTACCTCGTGCGGCCTGTGCTCGGACATGTGCCCCGACTGGGCCGTATATCTGACCGAAGTCGGCCGGGGGGAGGCCGGCATGGACAGGGACGGGCCGGATGGGGCCGAGGGGGAGCTGGGCGGGACCAGCGAGCCCGCCAATCACGCTCGAGAATGAGGGGTCCGACGAGCGTTCTATGGAAGAAGTGATCTACCTCGACCACGCGTCCACCACCCCCACCGATCCCGACGTGGTCGCGGCGATGCTTCCCTGGTACACGGAGGGCTTCGGCAATCCTTCCACCGTCTACAGCCTCGGTCTCGCCGCAGCCAACGCTGTGCAGCAGGCCCGGGAATCCATTGCGGGGACCATAGGCGCTGAGCCCGAGGAGATCTACTTCACAAGTGGTGGGACCGAGTCCGACAACTGGGCCATACTGGGGACGGCCGAGGCTCACCAGAAGAAGGGGCGCCATCTCATCACCTCCAGCATCGAGCACCATGCCGTGCTCGAGAGCATGGAGTTCCTGGAGAAGCGCGGCTTCGAGGTCACCCGGGTACCTGTGGATAGCGGGGGTCTGGTCGATCCCGAAGACGTCCGTCGGGCGATCCGCCCGGATACGATCCTGGTATCCATCATGCACTCCAACAACGAGATAGGGACCATCCAACCCATTGCCGATATCGGGAGGATGACACGCGAGGCCGGGGTGATGTTCCACGTTGACGCCGTGCAGTCCGCCGGAAAGCTCCCTCTCGACGTGACCGAACTGGGTGTGGACATGCTCTCCATGAGCGCCCACAAGTTCTACGGTCCCAAGGGTGTCGGATTGATGTACCTACGGAAGCGCACCCGTATCACCCCCCTGTTCCACGGCGGAGGCCAAGAGAAGGGCCGCAGGGCAGGGACTCACAACGTGCCCGGGATCGTGGGGATGGCGAACGCCCTCCAGTTGGCGGTGGGACGGATGGCGGAGGACGCAGTCCGCGAAGCCTCCCTGCGCGATCGCTTATGGGTGGGCCTCGAGGCCGGAGTCGAAGCGATTTATCTGAACGGTGACCCCGTGCGCCGCCTCCCCGGAAACCTCAGCGTCAGGCTGGACGGGATCGAGGGTGAGTCGATGATCCTGATGCTGGACATGGAGGGCATCTGTGTCTCTTCCGGATCCGCCTGCACAACGGGCTCATTGGAACCAAGTCACGTGTTGTTGGCCCTGGGTATCCCGGCGGAGCAAGCTCACGGCTCGTTGCGGATCACGCTCGGCCGCAGTACCACAGCCGAGCACATCGAGAAGTTCATAAGGGTGTTTCCCCCGATCGTCGCTAGGCTGCGGGAGATGTCCCCCATCTGGTGCGCCAATTGCGTCTGCAAGCAAAGGACCTGAAATGTACTCTGAGCTGGTAATGGAGCATTTTCGCAATCCTCGCAACATGGGGATCATCGAGGACGCAGACGGTGTAGGTGAAGTGGGCAATCCCCAGTGTGGCGACATGATGCGCATCACCATCAAGGTCAAGGACGATATGCTCGAAGACATCAAGTTCCAGACCCTGGGCTGCGGAGCCGCGGTAGCCACCTCGAGCATGGTGACCGAGATGGCCAAGGGTAAGAGGCTCGACGAAGCCATGGAGATATCCAACAAAGCCGTGGCCGAAGCGCTGGGAGGACTCCCCCCCGCGAAGATGCACTGCAGCAACCTGGCTGCCGATGGGCTGCAGGCCGCTATCGAAGACTACCGCTCCCGCCAAGCCGCCGGCTAGGGACGAGGCATCCGGCCCCGCCGACCGCCCCGCTGCGCAACTCGCGGAGGTCGGGAAGGGCTACTCTCTCGGCACGGCCCGCGCGAGCACAGTGGTGCCGTCAGGGGTGAGCCGCAGCTGAAAGGAAACCGGTTCGGGTTCCGCGGCCAGTAACTCCAAGAGAGCGTCTCGCGCCAGTCGGATCATCGCGGGTTCTTCGCGCCCCTGGCGAACGGCTATCGCGCTTCCGACACCTACCATCGATCTGCACCAGGTCTCGCCGGAATAGACGACGTCGAAGGTGACCGTGTATGCATCAGGCGGATCGCCCTCCGCTATGGACACCAACTCGATATCCATGAAGATGGCCAAGACACTTCCAATCTAGAGCGGGCTCAACAGATACTGCCCGCACGTACCGCGCTTGCGTACGTGCGGCTCGCGCGACGCCTTCTAGGCGCACTTGGAATAGCCACACGAACGGCACACCACGCAACCACCCTCGTGCTCGACCGCTCCGCCGCAGTCCGGACATGCACCTTGCGCCAGGGCTATGGGGATCTCCAGTTGGCCCACTGCCTTGCCACCGTTTCCGCTGGCCAGATGGTACTTATCGGCCAGAGCCTTGCCGATGGCGTCTGGACAGGACAGGATCTGGTTGGGCCCGAATCCCAGGGGCACGTGACAGCGGATACCCTTGAGCTGCTTCACTATCTTGTCCGGTGGCACACCGTAGCGGAAGGCCAGAGAGATCAGTCGGCCGATGGCTTCCGTCGAGGCCGAGGCGCAGCCGCCCGCCTTTCCCATGTTGGCGAAGACTTCCCTGGGACCGAAGTCGTCTTCGTTGACGGTGACGTAGAGGCTGCCGCAGCCCGTGACCTTCTCCCGGGTCTCCCCCCGCAGCACCGGGGAGCGACTGGGGCGCACCGGCATCACGGCGGTGCCCTGCGGCCCCAGTTCCATCTGCAGGGCCTCGCCGGTCTCGGCACCCTTGCGCTTGACCTCGCCGATGTTGAGCACCTGCTCCTGCCGCGAGCCGTCGCGATAGATGGTGACGCCCTTGACGCCGAGCTCGTAGGCGAGCAGGTACACGCGTTCCACGTCTTCGGGCCGAGCCTGGTTGGGGAAATTGACCGTCTTGGAGACCGCGTTATCGACATGGTCCTGGAAGGCGGCCTGCATACGGATGTGCCATTCGGGAGACACGTCGTGCGCGGTAACGAAGACCTCCTTGAGATCGGCCGGCACGTCCATGTCGTGCAGCCCGCCGACCGTCGCGATGCTCTTCATCAGGTCGTCCGAGTAAAGACCCCGGTCTTTGAGCGCATGCTCGAGCGCGGGATGGGCCTCCGGCAGTTCGGTGTTGTCCATCACGTTGCGGATGAACGCAAGGGCGAAGATGGGCTCCACCCCACTCGAGCACCCGGCGATGATAGAGATGGTGCCGGTGGGAGCGATGGTGGTCAGGGTGGCATTACGCACCTCTCTGCCCTTGGCCCGCCACGTGCTCTCCCCCCAGTTGGGGAAGACTCCCCGGTCTTCGGCCAGGTCCTCGGAGGCTTTGATGGCCTCTTCGTGCACGAAGCCCATCAGCTCGTGCGCGAGCCTGATGGCTTCGTCGGAATCGTAGGCGATGCCAAGCTCCACCAGCATGTCGGCCCAACCCATGACCCCCAGTCCGACCTTGCGGTTGCTCTTGGTCACCCTGTCTATCTCGGGCAGGGGATAGCGGTTCATGTCTATGACGTTGTCGAGGAAGTGGACGGCGGTGCGTGTGACCCGGCGCAAACGCTCCCAGTCCACGGCCCCGTCTCGGACCATGATGGCAAGGTTGATGGAGCCCAGATTGCAGCTCT
>CAZCCL010000009.1:20059-42200 GCA_964497095.1 uncultured Gaiellales bacterium
GGCAGCAGGGGTTGCTCTCCGCATGGATTGGTGGATTCGATCTCGCCCAGTCCGGGGGTGGGATTGTCCCGGTTGAGCCGGTCCAGGAAGACGATGCCCGGCTCGCCGTTCTTCCAAGCCAGATCGACGATGAGATCGAAGATCTCGCGAGCGTTCAGCCGCCCCACCTCCGTGAGATCACGGGGGTTGCGCAGCGCATAGTCGTCACCGGTGAGGACCGCCCCCATGAACTCCTCGGTGACACCCACCGAGATGTTGAAGTTGTTGAGGATATGCTCGTCCTCTTTGGCCCTTATGAACTCCACGATGTCGGGGTGATCGACCCGCAGGATGCCCATGTTCGCGCCCCTGCGCGTGCCCCCTTGCTTGATGGTCTCGGTGGCCATATCGAATACACGCATGAACGACACCGGTCCACTCGCCACTCCCATGGTGGAGCGGACCAGATCGTTCTTGGGCCGGAGCCGGCTGAAACTGAATCCCGTTCCCCCGCCCGACTGATGCACCAGAGCTGCGTCGCGGATGGCGCCGAAGATGGAATCCATGCTGTCCTCGACCGGGAGAACGAAGCAGGCGGATAATTGCTGCAACTCCCGCCCGGCGTTCATGAGGGTTGGTGTGTTGGGCAGGAACTCCAGTCGGGCCATCATCTCGAAGAACTCGGAGACGGCGGCGTCCAGGGAGGTCTCGGGATGATAGATCAGATCGCCCCGGGCGATGTTCTCCGCTACCCGGGCGAACATGTCCGCCGCAGTCTCGAGAGGTTCACCGCTCTCGGTGCGTTTCAGGTAGCGCTTCTGCAGGACCTTCCTAGCGCTGGGGGAGAGTCTCTGCTCCAGTTCGGCCGAAGCGGCGCGCAGTTCGGCGACGGTCATCTGATCCCCTCTCTCGCAAGTTGCTCCAGTTCCTGTTTGAACCCCTCGACGCTGTCGAACTGCCGATAGACCGAGGCGAAGCGGATGTAAGCAACAAGGTCGAGGGCCTGCAGCCGTTCGAGCGCCATCTTACCGACCCTCTCGGACGTCACCTCGTAGGCCGACTCCTCCCTGAGCTCCCTTTCGATATCCGCGACGATGCTCTCCAAGCCCTCCAGGGGAACGTTCCGCTTCGCGCAGGCCCGCATGAGGCCGAGCAGAAGCTTGTCCGCGTGAAAAAGTTGCCTGCTTCCATCGCGTTTCACCACCGTGATCGGGATCTCTTCGATCTTCTCGTAGGTGGTGAAGCGCTGACCGCAGCCGACGCATTCCCTCCGCCGACGGACGGCTTCCCTACTGTCGGTGTCGCGCGAATCGATCACCTTGCTGTCGGCAAAGCCACAATATGGGCAGTTCACAACCCCTCGCCCCCGTATGAGCCTGATCGATCGTTCCGGACCCTACCAGCGTACATGCGCGCAGCACCCTCTAGTCACTCTCGCCGTTGGAATACAACATATAGTGTATTGGGGAAGCCTACACCCCATATATCGGCGTTACAAGCCTTGTCGGGGTCTTTGTGCGGTATTAGCGAGAAAAACTCGGCTGGGCCCCTGTACGCCCTGAGCGACTCTCACGAATCACGGCCGAATCCTTTTCCAGCCCCGGAGCTGGACTCGCCGGCGACGGCCGGGCATAATCCGGGCGTGGACGAACTCTTGCTTGTCGTCGAGGACGATCCTTCCCTGCGGGAGGTCATCAGGCTCGGCCTGGAGGACGAGGGGTACCGAGTGGTGGCCGTCGGAGACGGGCCGTCCGCGTTGACGGCGTTCGCCGAACATCAGCCCGGCCTGGTCCTACTGGATATCATGCTGCCCGGCCTGGACGGCTTCGCCGTCTGCAAGGAGCTGCGCAAGACCTCCCTCGTCCCCATCATCATGCTCACCGCCCGTTCCTCCACGGTGGATGTGGTGGTCGGCCTGGAAGCAGGCGCCGACGACTACGTGACCAAACCTTTCGAATTCCCAGAGCTCAGCGCCCGGGTGCGCTCGGTCATGCGTCGAGCCTCCGGAAAGGCCTCAGCCGCGGCGCCGGCTCCCGTCGAGCCGAACACTGCGAGCGACATCCATGAGGCAGCCGGCGCCGAGCACGCGGCGGCGAGAGCACAGCGCGGCGGCAGGCCTTCTTCCGTGCCTGCCGTTCTGCCTTCTCTCTCACCCACCACTCTTGGGTCGCTCACCATCGATCCTGGCGCCTACCGCGTCCTCCGAGGCGACACCGAGATCCCTCTTACAGTCACCGAGTTCCGCCTCCTCTACGAACTGGCACGTCACGCCGGGCACGTGCTCACGCGTGACCAGTTGTTGGAGCTGGTATGGGGCTACACCTATCTTGGCGACAGCCGCCTGGTGGATGTACACGTGCAGCGGCTGCGGGCAAAGGTCGAAGAGGACCCGGCTCGCCCGCTCCTGATCATCACCGTGCGCGGCGTCGGGTATCGAGCCGACCGACCGGGGAGTGGGCCGTGATCCCCGGACTGCGTTCTGAGCGGCGTGATCCTGGGTCCGTTTGATGCCGGAAAGAGACCACGGACTCATCAAGGCAAGGCACTCTCTCCGCCGGCGGGTGGCTTTGGCCTTCACGGCCGCGGTAGTCATAACCGCGCTGGCGATGGCCCTCTCCGCCTACTTCATCACGAAGACGACCCAAGACGATGAGGCTCTGGATAAGGCACTGACTCAGTCTCGCTTCAACCTCTTTCTGGCGGATTCCATGCTCCCGGCGACACCAGATGCGGCCGATTATGACCGACTGCTCGATGCATTCCAGATCCGAGGGGATTTTGCCACCCTGATCGAGGTCGGTGACGATATATACGTCTCCGGCCCCCAGGTAACCAGAGAATTGGTGACGCCCGAACTCGGAGCGAAGGTCGCCGAGGGTCGCATCGGCTACCAAATGATCACGATGGCCGGCGAGCCGACCATCGCCGTAGGCGGGCAGGTTCGGTCGCCGGGACTCACTTTCTACAACTTCTACCCCCAAGGAGCACGGCTCGCGGAACTGTACCGACTTCGCAACATCCTCATCGTCGCGGGGCTCGTGCTGGCCGTGCTCGGCGCCATCGCCGGATCCTGGCTGGCCCGTCGCCTTACGGGGCCGGTGCGGGACGCGAGCAAGGCCGCCGTCCAGATGTCGCAAGGGGATCTTGGTATCCGCTTGCCGGTGGGCAGCGATGAGTTCGGCGTCTTGGGAGCGTCTTTCAACCGCATGGCCGAGAACCTGCAGGCCAAGATGCTTGATCTGGAGGCCGGACAGGCCCGAGAGCGCCGCTTCGTCGCCGACGTGGCCCACGAACTACGTACCCCGGTCTCTGCCCTGGTGGGAGAGACCTCTCTCCTCAAGGCCCGGCTGGAGACGAACCCGGACGTCTGTCCCCAGGAGATCGCCCGTCTCGCTTTGATGGTGAGCGCGGACATCTCGCGGCTCCGCCAACTGGTGGACGACCTCCTCGAAATAAGCCGGTTGGAGGCACAGGCGGCCGAGACCGTCATCGAGACGGTGGACCTAGAGGCCTTCCTCGCCCAGTTGGTGCATGCCCACGGGTGGTCGGGTTCTGTGCGGGTCGCCGGAGACGCGACCCGGCTAGGTACCGCGGGCTACCAGAGCAGTGATGCCTCTGCCCATTCCATACGTACCGACAAGCGCCGACTCGAGCGGATCGTCGTCAACCTGGTGGAAAACGCTCTGCTCCATGGGGCGGAACCCGTGATCGTCGAGACGCGATACGAACCCGAGGTTGAGACCACCGTGATCCCATCCGCGGTCGAGATCCTCTACGTCTCCGTGACCGACAGCGGCCCGGGAATACCTGAGGAACATCTAACCCATCTCTTCGATCGATTCTACAAGGCCGACCCCAGCCGCTCAGCAAGTCGGGGCAGTGGGCTCGGTCTGGCCATCGCACGCGAGAACGCCCGTCTTCTAGGGGGAGATCTCACCGCGGCCAACATCCCCGGCGGCGGAGCCCGTTTTGTGCTCGCTCTCCCTATCTGATACCGCGCCCCCGCACCCCTCTTCCCCTCCGAGACCCTGCAGCCCACGCGCCGGCCAAACGGGATCCTGAGCTTCTGTAACACGATCGTTACCTGTTCGCTGCAGGTCCGTGATGTCAAAGGTCAAATATGGTCCCACACGCCCATGGATCCGCAGTGGACGCGAACGTACGGAGGGAGAGGTGATGAGATCCTTCATCGGTCGCCGGTTGGAACGGACCACCGCGAGCCTTCTCGCCGAAGGCTCGCGGTGCCGTATGCGGTCGTCCGCTCTGCTGATCGGTATGATGGTCTTGTTGCTCATGGGGATAGCGGGGACTGTGAGCGCATGCGGCTTCGGTGACGAGGTCGGTGACGGAGGTACCGTCAGCACGACCGAGGAAACCCAGACCACGGCGACCGAGCCACCCGAGGATTCCACGACCACGACGACCCCTACAACCTCCCCGACCGAGTCGACGACCACCACGACGGCCGGTCAGGACACGATGATCGTCAACGTCTACTACTCGCGCGACGAGATGATCTGCGCCGCCGCTCGTTCCATCCCAGAGACCCAGCAGGTAGGCGCGGCGGCCATGCAGGCTCTGCTGCAGGGGCCGACGTCCGCGGAGGAAGAGGGGGGCATGGTCACGAGCATCCCAGAAGGGACGACCTTTCTCGGACTCAACATCGATGGCGGGGTGGCCACTGTGGACCTCTCCAAGGAGTACGCGTCAGGAGGAGGCACCCTTTCGATGCTGACGCGGTTGGCCGAGGTGGTCTTCACGCTCACCCAGTTCCCCACGGTTGATGGCGTCACTTTCAAGCTTGACGGCAAGCCGATCGATGTCCTCGGAGGAGAAGGTCTGATCCTGGACCATCCGATGAGTAGGGCAGACTATGAGGACCTATCGCCAGCCATCCTGGTGGAGTCGCCCACGGTCGGGGGGACCGTGGACAGCCCGCTGCGGGTCAGGGGCACGGCCAACGTATTTGAAGCGGTCTTCCGCGTCAACATAGTCGACTGGGACGGCCTCATCATCGCCGATGAGGTCGTGACCGCCAGTTCGGGTACCGGAACTCGGGGTACCTTCGACGTGACCATCCCATTCGAGGTCGAAGCTCCCGGCAGAGGTGCCCTTATCGTGTTCGCCGAGTCACCCAAAGACGGCTCTCAAACCGACGTGATCGAGATACCACTGCAGCTCGAGAGGTAGATACGATCCTCGCTACCGTCCGCGACCCCAGCCACGACCCCTATCTCGCTTGAGCCGTTCTTCCGGGGTTGCCCGGCCCGCCCCGGCCGGCCCGGAAGGGCGGCTCCTTTGACTCTCAAGGGAGACCCGAACGCACGGTCGACCGCCGGCCCTCAGACCCCCCCTGGCCCTCCAGCCCTGCGCTTCCGCTGATAGCTCTGAAAGACCAGGGTGGCCTGCACCCGGCTCGCTACGCCCAGCTTGCGGTATATGTGGTTTGCATGCGTCTTCACGGTCTTCTCGGTGATGAACAACTTGTTCCCGATCAGCTTGTTCGGCATCCCCAGGGCGATCAGCTTGAGGATCTCCCGTTCCCGATCTGTCAGGGTCTCGATACCCACGGACGTGGCATCGCCCTGCCGGTGATCCGTGGTGACAGAAGTGACGCCCGGTGTTCCGGTCAAGGAACGCCCTGGTGGACCAAGAGGGACATCGGTGGGGTAGATCCTTCCCTCGGTCAGACGGCGGAAATAGGTCTGGAGGCGGGCGGGAAGCCGGGGGACGATGCTCTCACGCGCAAACGATCCACACTCGAATCGGTCACACAGGGCAAGGATCGGGACTGCCACTCGCGCTTCCTGACTGAAGAAATGGACATGTCCGTGCTCCCCTGCTACGCGCATGGCCTCCTTCAGAGATCGAGCGGCTTCGTGCTCGCGCCCCTGACGAGCATACAGCCAGCCAAGGTAGAAGAGACCCGGAGAGAGTGAGCTCATGAGGCCCCAGCGCCGACTGAGGCGAACGGTCTCTTCCAGCGAAACCCGAGCATCGTCGTCTTGGCCCAGCACCGCAAGGTCCATTCCGACCGCGGTCGAAGCCCGCACCTTCTCGAAAACTGCCAATCGACTCTTCTCCACGACTTCGAGAGCGACCCGATGATGCTCCAGAGCCCGCTTCGCGTTCTTGTTGCGCCGGCAGAGGTCCCCGAGCATGTCCTCCGCCCAGAAGCAAGCCTCGGCGTCACCCGTTTCGGCCGCCAGGGCTTGGGCTTCGCGGATCTTCTTGACGGCGGATCGGTAGTCCCAGCCACCCGTAGCTACGGCGGCTTGGTTCAGCATGCTCGATACCTCTATCCAAGCGTAGCCACGAGTCCTTACGAGCTCCATGCATTCCTCGGCGTAGCGTGTGGCAAGTGCGTAGTCTCCGCTCAGATAGGCAAGGATGGTGGCGCCGTTCAAGGCCATGGCATACGAAGGACTCCGCGGCCCCTCTTTCCCCGCCATGGCTTTGTCCAGCCATTGTTTCGCCAAATGGTAATGACCCAGCGAGTAGAACAGCCGCGCTCTGTGAAAGTGGATGCGTTTGGCAAAGGAACGGCGATCGGGAGCCGGAGCCAAGGCAAGAGCCTTCTCCCAATCCTCCACCGCCTCGTCCCACCGGCAAAGGCTCACGAGCACATTCCCTTCGGCCACAAGTACTTCCACCTTCTCCCGCTGTGAGCTTGCAAGCGAACGGCAGCGGGTCATGACGGCCAGACTCTCCTCCCAGTAGCCCTGGTTGTAGAGGCAGAAGGCGGAACCCAGCAGGACCGCCAGCAGTCCTTCCTTGTCGCCTGAAGCGGAGAGGAGACGGGCCGCTCGCTCGTACAGTCCCGCCGCGGCCTTATATTCGGCCCGGTTTTGGAGGATCCGGGCTTTTGCCACCAGCAGCCACGGGTCGAGTTCGTCTCCCCCACCGGCGGACGGAATCAGATCGAGCCAGTCATCGCGGGTCAAATTGACGGTAGCATTGAGCGATGAGAGCACAAGCGAGCGTATAGGGTGGGCTGCATCCTGGAACCGGCCCGCCCTGAGGTAGAGCGAGGCCGCTTGGTGGTACTCGCCCACACGGTCGAGATGCTGTGCCGCCCGATGAACAAGGTCGGCCCCCTCCTTGCTCTGCCAAGCTTGGCGCAGAGCGAACGCGCGCACGAGCGGATGGACGCTGTAGCTTTGACGACCCGCTCGGGTCACCAAGAAACCCCGGGAGACGAATTCCTCGAGGGTGGCTTCAGCTTGCCCAGACGAGCCGGGTAGGAAGGCTTCGTCCCGAGGAAAGGTCACTCGGGTGAGCAGCGCCGCACTCATCATGATCTGTGCAGCCTCAGGTGCTAATCCCGAAAGGATATGCCGCTCCAAATACGTGCCCAGATCGCGCCCGCGGGTGATCACCCCCACGATGTCTTTACGGCTGATGCCGCCCCCTCGGGACAGCAGGTGCTGCCCAAGCAGGACGAGTGCCGCCGGCCAGCCTTCAGTCAAGCGCCATAGGGCCCGAGCATCCGAAGGCTCCAGCTGGATCATCCAGTTCTGCCTGGCCCAGGCTGTTACCTCCTGCGGGGTGAGACGCAGTTCCCGGCTCTGGAGTTGTACCAGCCGACCTCCAAGGTCCACGCTGTCCAGCGCAAAGGGCATCTGTCGACGCGACGAGAGGAGGAGCGTCCATCCAGGCGGTAGACCTCTCGTGATGAGCTCAAGCACACCGACGACCTCGGCCGAAGTATCGACAAGATGGAGATCGTCGAGGGCCACCAGAGCTGGTTCTCCCTTGCGGGTCGACATGAAATCCAACAGACGAGCGGTCATATCCAGGACGAGTTCATTGCCCTCCCCCCGCTCCGACCACCCTAGCGACACCGCTGAGTGAAGCTCGGGTGCCTCCATGCCTAGGCCGGCCATCAAGTAGGAAAGGAAGCGGATGGGATCGCGGTCGCCCTCGTCCAGCGAGTAGTAGACCGGCTGGCCGACGGAAGACGACAGGAGATCGACTACGAACGCCGTCTTTCCGTAGCCTGGTCCGGCCACGAGGTAGATGACTCCCCCGGCCAGCACCGGTCGAGCCAGGGCCCGCAGTCGCGGGCGGCTGAGGACGAAACCCTGATGCGGAAGGCTGAGCTTCGCTGTCAGAATCCGGGCCCGCTGCTCTCCTTTGTCGGACAGTGACGCCACCCCCGTTTCTCTGCTAACCCGTTCGAGCGTCGGATCGGTGCGATCAGTATCTTCTCCGGAGGCCACAGTATCAACGTCGCTCATTGGTTCTTCTCCGCCGGGAGTCGTGCCCAAAGGGTCTGTGTGGGGGCGCCGGCGGCCGGTCCCGCCCCCCGCCCCCCACCCCCCCGCCCAAAAAAAAATCCAGACAAATGGCTAACACCCAGAACCCCATTAACGCCACTCCCTCCTTCTCGTAGACATCCTGCCGGAGAGAGCCTTCGACGGCTATGCGCCGGCCTTTGCCCAGGTGATCCCCAGCGGCTTCGGCCTGTGAGTTCCAGGCTTTGATCCGGAAGAAGTCCGCCTCTTCCGCGTTCCGGTCCACTGCCAGTATGAAGCTACTGACTTTGGAGCCTCCGTTCACCTCCTTCACCTCCACGTCGGTGGCCAGACGACCGATCAGGTGCACGCTGTTCATTGCCCCTTTATCCTCCTTGATCGCTTCGGTGGGCTCTCCTCCCCTTCGCTACGTGCTCGGGAAGCGCATCGTAGCGGCAGACCGGAAGAAGGTGAATACAACCAAAGGTGGAACGTCCCCGGGAAGGCAGGGGCGGGACGTCGCGCCGGCTACTCTGCTAAACCCTGTCGCTTCCTCGGCCGATACTTGTCTTGTGGCGCAGTCCCGGCCACTTTCGTCAACTTGACCGCGGCCGGCCTGCCGGCGCAGGGAGATAGAGACACCGTGAGTGATGGTCCGGAAAGCACGAAGGCCGGCAATCCCGTTCCCAGGATCTTCTGCCGATCCTGCGCCTCACCCCTTGTCCAGGCGGCAGACTGGGAACAAGAGGACGAGACCCACTGGAGTCTCCGGCTGTGGTGTCCGGATTGTGGCTTCGAGCAGATCGCCGTTCTCGACCGCCCGCAGGTGATCTACCTCACTTTGGCCATCGAGGAAGGCTTCGCCTGTGTGTTGGAGGCGCTTGCCGAATTGGAGACCCTCGCCGAGCCGGACCTGACCGGCTCCAGCCGGGCGGAGCTCGACTTGATAAGGCGGGCACGCTCGGAGCGAATCGAGCCGGCGAGCTTCTGATTGCGGCACCTCTGATCGCCGCGCATCCTCCTTCAGCCGTCTTGAGCTCCGGTCGCCTCGGTACTACCCGATCTGTGCGCCGGCACGAGCCCCAGAGGGTGACCGCGCCTCATCTTACCGTCAAGTAGTAGTCTGGATCGTTTCAGGCGACTTCCGGGTGCCGTCTACCGGACCTTCCTACGACTGTGTGCGGTATGCTGACAGGAGCCAAACTCTTTCCAAGGAGCGCCCGATGGACATGGAGGTCTACTTTCCCGGCAACAAGAAGGTGTATGCCCGCTACAAGGGCTTCGTGATCGAGACCGATCAGTCGGCGCGTGGTGGCGGTGAGGGGACCGCGCCTGCGCCTTTCGACCTCTTTCTGACCTCCATCGGCACGTGCGCCGGCATCTTCGTACTCGCGTTCATGCAGCAGCGCGGCCTGTCCACGGAGGGGGCCGGGATAACGCTACGCACCGAGCACGACCGCGAAGCGGGTCTGATCAGCAAGATCTCCATCGAGATAAAGCTGCCGGCGGATTTTCCCGAGAAATACCGCGATGCAGTCGTCCGGGCGGCCGATCAGTGCACCGTCAAGCGTCATCTCGACCATCCGCCGGTCTTCGAGACCTACACCACCACGGCCTGACCTTCCGCCTCCGCGGCGCGTAGCAGCGGTCCCCCAGCCTCATCCCTCCGGTGCCGCGCAGGTACCAGCTCGACTAGCTCTGGTTGTCCCAGTGGAGCAGGTCGGGTGCGTCCTGACGGCGGGAAAGCCGCAACAGAGCGTCCTTGTACTTGGAGTGGCGCAGCCCGATGATCTCGGCCACTAGTTGCAGGAACCGCCAAAGGTCCGAGGACACCTTCCCCACCGCGGAATCCAGACAGACCTGACCCCCGGCGACGGTCCCGCCTTCCGTCTCTTTGACGGCGTGGAAGACAGTCTTGCTCAATATCATGTCGACCGCGAGGTCCATGCCCTGTTCGTCCAGGCTCTTGATGAGGTCGCCTCCATCGGAGATGCGCACCGGCCTCGACGCGGCGACAGCGCCCGCGGTGATCCCCTGTGAGGTGGCAGAGCCACCCGGCACGGCGTCGGGGTGCCCGGTGGCGGGCGATCCCTGCGCGTCACCAATGGGCCCGGGGGTCAGATAGACCACCACATTGCCCCGTCGCCCCGGGTACCGGAACGGGCTCTTTGCCCGAATACGCTCACCCGCCGCCAAGCGGGCGAGGACCCGCGGTTCGCCGGCCATCAGTCTCGCCAGTTCCACCTCGCTGATCTCTTGGATCTCGCCGGCCATATGAGCATCACCTCACGAGACGGTTGGCGAGTCGTCGTCGGCCTGGGTCGTGTCCTCGGCCGAGGGGGCTTCCCCGGAATCTGGGGTCGGTTCGGCAGCCGCGGCCCCGCCCGTCGCCTCGGATTGGGCCTTGGCGGCAGCTTGGGCGCGGGTTCGGAGCAGCTGATCTTCAAGACGAGACATGTCGTCGAGGATCCTCTGCCGGTGAGCCTGGTCCACCTGGCGCCCCCGGTAGAAGTCGAAGACCAGATATCCAAGCTTTTTGGCCAATCCATCCATCTGCATCTCGACTTGCAGTTCGCCGACCTTGGTCTTGCCTTTGTCGAAAGCCTTCTCCGCTTCTTTGGCCGCCCTCTCGGCACCCTCGGCCAGTTTGTCCATTAGACCCATCGGCGCACCTTCTTCTTCGTCGGCCGGGCGAGAGAAATCGCGATCGCTCGTTCCCGGCAGTGGACCGAACCTCATTCTGTCTATTCCCAATCTAACGATTTGCACGCCTGCAAGCAACGGGGCGATCTCCCCGAAAGGTCCTTGAGTGGTGCAGCCGATGCCCTCTGATATCATTCGGACACTGCATACCGTTTGGCCCTGTGGACCACTGGAGGCATGCTTGGATACCGCGATCCCGTTCCGTGCGTGGCGCTATGGCCCCTCTGCCGGAGAGTTGGCCGACTTGGTGGCCCCGCCGTACGATGTGATCGGTCCGGAGCTGCAGTCCCGCCTCTATGCCCGTAGCCGCTACAACGTCGTTCGCGTGGATCTGGGCATGACCCTGCCCAGCGACAGTGAGTGTGACAATCGCTACACTCGGGCGGCCGACCAGATAGCCCTGTGGAAGAAAGACGGCATCCTGGTCCGCGACGCGGAGCCTTCCGTCACCTTCGTGGAAGAGAGCTTCACCGGACCGGACGGCCGCCCCAGCACCAGGTATGGCTTCCTCGCTCTCATGCGGCTCTTCGAGTTGGACGAGGGCGTGGTCTTCCCCCACGAACAGACCTTCGCGGGACCCAAGGAGGATCGCTACCGATTGCTGGACGCCACCACGATGGGCCTCAGTCCCGTCTTTCTTCTCTACGACCTCCCAGGCGATCAAATCACCGCCGCTTGGAGGACCGGCCCAGGCATACAGGCGCCGGCAGCAACGCTGACGGACGGAGAAGGCACGATCACCAAGCTCTGGCCCACGTCGAACCCCCGCCTTCTGGAGATCGTCACGCGTGGGCTGCGGGCCGCACGCTTCATAATCGCCGACGGCCATCATCGATACGAGACCGCTCTCCGCTTCAAGCAACGGAACTCTCTCGCCGTCGAGCCCAAGCCTACCCACGGCCCCGGTGGCTCTCCGAGTGCCGCTTCGGAACCGCTGGATCCCCAGAACGGCCCCTTGTCCTCCGACTACGTTCTTGCCTATTTCGGCAACATGTCCGATCCCGGACTGGCCATATACGCCACCCATCGGTTGATCGCCGGCGCCGACCCGGAAGCGATTGCAGCCCTGCCCCGATCCCTGGCTGGCGTGTTCCGCGTCGACCTACTGGCGGATGGCGCCGACGCGGCGACGGCCCAGGCCGCCGTATCGGCCTATCTCCAAGACCACCCTCGGGGTGCTTTCGGGGTGTGGGGGCGTACGCTGGACGGCGCCTACGGCCTCCAGCTCGCCGACCCCGAGGCCGTACGAGCCGCGGCACCCGGTCACAGTCCTGCCTACCAACTTCTGGACGTCACGGTCTTGCAGACGCTCGTCCTGCAGAGGGCATTGGGTATCGCCTCCGATGGCCCAGCGGCCACCGGCCACGCGACGCCGGCAGGCAGTACGAGTCCCGGCGGCGCGGGTAGCGTGGCGGCGCATGTGACCTTCTTCAAGGATCCCGAGGACGCTTTCGCCCGTCTCGAATCGGGCGAGTTTCAAGCAGGTTTCTTCCTCAATCCCACCGGGTTGGACCAGGTCCGGGAGGTAGCGCTCGGTGGCGAGCGCATGCCCCAGAAGGCCACCTATTTCTACCCCAAACTGCCGACGGGTCTCGTGTTCCAAGACTTGAGCGGCCGAGTCTGACAGGCTCACAAGCGAAGGAGGGAATGCTGATGAAGGTCGCCTTGATCGGAGCCACCGGTTTCGTGGGCTCCCGGATCTTGAACGAGGCGCTGGACCGCGGCCACGAGGTCACCGCCATCGTACGCCGGACCGAGCGGCTGCCGGTCCGCGCGGCGCTGACGGCTCGGAAGGCGAACGTGCTCGAAGCGGACGCGCTGGCGGACCTGCTCGCGGGGCACGACGCCGTCATCGCCGCATACAATCCCGACCCGGACGCCGCCGACAAATACGAGGCCATGGTCGCCGGGGCCAAGGCGATCATCGCCGCCACCAAGAAAGCGGGGATACGTCGTCTGCTGGTGGTGGGAGGAGCCGGCAGCTTAGAGATCGACCTCGGGGTGCAGGTGATCGACCAGCCGGGCTTCCCGGACGAGTGGAAACCCGGCGCTCTGGGCACCCGCGAGTTCCTCTACTTGCTGCGAGAAGAGCCCGACCTTGAATGGACCTTTCTCAGCCCGGCCCAGATGCTTCAGCCGGGCGAGCGCACGGGCGAGTTCCGCTTGGGCGGCGACCAAGTGATGGTCGACGCCGAAGGCCAGTGCCGCATCTCGGTGGAGGACTATGCCGTGGCCATGATCGACGAGCTCGAGGAGCCCAGCCACATACGACAGCGCTTCTGCGTGGCCTATTAGCCGAGCGACAAGCCGCCCGAGCAGCGCGTGCGCGGGCGGGTCGGCTAGCCGTCCGCTCCGACCTCGAAAGGCTCGATGCGGAGAGCGCGGCCGTCTTCGCCGATCTCGACCACCACGCCCTCCAGCCACACGTCGCCCCCAGCCACTTCGAAGCGCACCGGTAGCTGAGTCAAGAACCGTTCGAGGACGAGTTCCTTTTTGACGCCGATAACAGAATCCCGGGAGCCGCACATCCCCGCGTCGGTGATGTAGGCGGTGCCCCCAGGCAGGACTCGGGCATCGGCGGTACGGACATGGGTGTGGGTGCCGATCACTGCGCTGACCCGGCCGTCCAGATACCAGCCCATGGCCACCTTCTCGCTGGTGGCCTCGGCATGGAGATCAACCACGACGCTGCGTACCCCGTGTAGCTGTTCCAAAGCCTGGTCCACTACTTCGAAAGGCGAGCGGGCAGGGTAGAGGTAGAGATCACCGCTCAGGTTGACCACGCCCAGGCGCCCGCCGGGGGTGTCGACAGCCGTCACTCCCCGCCCGGGGTTCGAGTCGAGGAAGTTGAAAGGCCGGAGCATGCGGGACTGCTCGTCCAGGTAGCGGTAGGCCTCCCGCTGCCGGTAGACGTGGTTGCCGGTGGTGATGACATCGACCCCCGCGCCGAGCAAATCCTCCGCATGGGCGGGCTTGATGCCCTTGCCGTCGGTGGCGTTCTCGCCGTTCACGATCACCGCGTCGGCCCGGAACCGGGCACGGAGGTGGGCGAGCTTCGCCGCGAGCAACTCACGGCCCGGCCTACCCACCACGTCGGCGAAGAACAAGACGATCAATGTGACCCCCTGAAGATGTGACCCCCTGAAGATCTGTCGGCCCACGGATCGCCGACGGCTCTGGCCGGTCGGCGCCGCGGCGTCGCGACCCGACCCAGTGTAGCGCACTGCAGGGCGCGAGGAAGCTTGAGTTGCGGTAGGCGGTTCGCGGATGAGCCGGCCACCGTCTCCCGCCAACACCGACCTTTCGTCTCATGGTTCACCGTTGGCGACCCTCCTTAGCCTCGGATCACGATCAACACCGAAGAAGCAAAGGAGGAGCCATGGTCCAATCAACTTCGAAGCACCGCCTCGACGGGAGCTCCCGTTCCGCAGGCGAGCCCCCTCCCTGCAGCCGGGCACCGGCATCACCCTGGTGGTCGCGGTGTGCACAGCGCGCACGCCGTCGTCAGCGAACGTGCCGTGCAACGTCGATCGCGGTGGCGGGCGCAGGGAGCCTATGCCTGCTCATCGCGTGCGCGCTCGCCGTGCCGAGCTTTGTCCTGGGCGCAGACCAACCGCCGGTGGACCAGGACCTGCACGAGGTGGTCGCGGCATCACCGGCCGACCCGCCGGCAACGGCTGGGTCGCCGACCGCGGCCTTGAACCAGACGGCGACCGATCAGACAGCACTTGCGCTCGATGCGACCGGCCTGCCGGCGAACGGAGACCTCCTGGTCACCTTGCCCTGGGGGAATGGTCCCGGTGAGGTGGGCCTTCTGGAAGCCACCGAAGGTCTCGCCCGCGGTCCCGAGGCCTTAGCCGTGGCTCCCGACGGCCGTATCGCCGTGCTGGATTCCGTCAACGCTAGACTGCTGCTCCTGGACCCGACGGGAAGGCCGCTCGAGACAGCGCTAATCCCCCTGTCCTCTCCGCGTTTCTTGGCGGTGGACGACGAACGGCCGTACATCCTCGACTGCGACGCAGACCGGCGACTCGTCGCCTTCGACTGGAACGGCGTGGAACTAGGCGCCATGGCCCTTCCGGAGCTGAGTGACGTGGTCACCGGTCTGTTTGCGACCGACCAGGGTCCGTGTGTGGATGTCTCGCATGAGACGGTAGTTCTTCTCACCCTGGCCGGCGGCGGCTACGGCGCCTCTGCAGCCAAGTCGTTACAACCCGACCGAGCGATTGGCCGGACTCTCGCCGGCCGGCCGCTGGACCAGGGCCTCCGGCGCGTGACCCAGGTCACCTTCCAGCCGGGCCGGAATGCTCGGATCAAGTCGTTCGACCTCGATGGCGCGACCTTGAAGGTGGTTCAGACGGGTGACTCAAGTCCTGTCCTCGCCGGCGGTCGCGCGATAGAGCATTTGGTGTCGGCCGACGGAGATGGAGCTGGTGGGATGATAGTGGGGGCGCGCCTACTCAAGCCCGAGGTATCCGGTGGACGGGAGGCGTCACTCGCGCTCACCCGGCTGGTTGCAGCTGAGGTCGCCGACCCAAGCACGACTCCGGCCGCGAACTCGGCCACCGCTTCGCCTTCGGACAATGCCCAGCCAACAACCAACATCATGTTTCTCACCGATTCACCCTTTGCCTATCTGGGTCAACCCTACGTCGTAGCTCCGGACGGTCGGATCTTTCAGCCCTGGGGAACCGAGGCGGGCTACAGCATCCTGGTCCATTCGTTCGCACAGGTCGAGGAGGTGCAGCGATGATGCGCCGAGAACACGCGCGTAGCGGCACCGGTCACCCGGTCCGCGTTATGACCGGCCGCGTCGCCTTTGTCGGCGCCTCGGCGCTATTGCTGGCAGCGTTGGTGCTATTCAGTGCTCCACCGTCGGACGCGCTTGCCGGCATCCCCGGCATGACTCGGGCCGAGATTATCGCCCGGGCCGAGTCGGGCATCGGCGCTTCGTACACCTGGGGCCGGGAGAGTTGGACTCCCAACCTGGGTGGCGGCGCAGGACCCGACTGCTCCGGATACGCGCTCAAGTGCTGGGAAGTGCCGCGCACGCTCCTCTACCAGGAGGAGGACGGAGAGAACACCTCAATCTATCCCCGATACACGAGCTACGAGTTCTTCAACTGTCTGGGACCCTGGTATGCGCTCAGCGATCGCTCGCTCCTGCGCGAGGGGGACGTGTTGGTCAAGAACAACGGCACCTCCGGACACGTTGTGATTTACGCGGGTGGCGACGCCTGGAACTCGCCCATCATCTACGAAGCTCCCGGCACCGGCCTGAGCGTCCGCAGAGTAAGCCGCTATCTTGGTAGCGAATACCAGCCCCGGCGGCGGGAGTCCCTGGCCACGAGCGAGATCGTTCTCGACAATCCCACGGCAAAAAGCACCGGCGGGGGCGACCTGGGCGGCAACTGGACGCGCAGTACCAGTACGCCCGGGTACTACGGGGACGGCTACCAGGTGCGGGCCGCCACCACGAGTAGCAGTTGGGCCCGCTGGACGCCCCGCCTGTCCTCCAGCGGCTACTACAACGTCTATCTGCGTTGGACGAGCCATCCCAACCGGGCCTCGGCGGCCCTGGTGCACGTGAACACGGCCACCGGCCAGTACGATCGGTACGTCAACCAGCGGGTCAACGGGGGTACATGGTACTCGCTGGGTCGCTACTACTTCGGATCCGGCTACAACACAGGGACGGGCAGCATCAGCATCTTCGCGACCGGGGCCAACGGATATGTGGTCGCCGACGCAGTCAAGTTCGTGCGCGTGCAGTAGTCGAGAATCCGGCTACGTCCGAGCAGAGAACCAGCGGGAGTGAACCCCGCGGGGCGAACGAACGACAGCCCAGAACGACGGAAGGCCCACCTTGCGGTGGGCCTCCGTCTCATATCGCTTCGGAGCCGTGTGGCGTTACAGCCTGGCGGCGCCGACATGGGGGGCAGATCGGCTATTCGAGCAGGCCGGCCAGCAGCAGACACACTTCCGCCCGGGTGGCCGGCGTCCAGAAGTCAAAGCCGGGACACATGCCCACCAATCCGTCCAGCAATCCGGCGGCAGCCGCCTTTGCCGCCCACGGATAGTGGGTGGGACAGAACTCCCCAAAGGGCGGCGCGTAGCCGGCGGGCGCATCGGGCAGTGTGGCGGCGCGAGCCACCATGGTTATGAGCTGAGCTCGAGTGATGTTATCCCGGGGCCCGAAGGTGTCGGGCGTCTTTCCCACCGTGATCCCGGCGGCCGCGCACGCAGCCACGTACCCAGCCGGGTAGAGCGGGTCGTTGGGATCCAGTCCACTGTCTACATCCTTGAAGCCGCAAGCCGACAAGGGGCTGACCTTGTAGCCGAGAGTGAGGACGATCATCTTGGCGAACTGCTGACGGGTGACCAGTTTGTTTGGCCCAAAGGTGCCGTTCCCGAAGCCGCTTATGATCCCGCGCTCGGCCAGCAGACCTATCTCAGCCGCGTGCAAAGTGCTCGCGTTCACGTCCGAGAAGACAACTGTGGACACCGTCGTGGTGGTGGTCGGCCGCGCTGTGGTGGTAGTCGTGCTCGGGGCCGGGACCTCGACAGTGGTTGTTGTGGTCGGGGTCACCTTGGTGGTGGTCGTCGTAGGCGGCTTGGTGGTAGTGGTGGTCGACGGCTGAGTCGTCGACGTCGGCGCCTTGGTGGTCGAGGTGGTCGGCGCCGCAGTGGTGCTCGTGGTGGTAGGGGCGGCCGTGGTAGTGGTCGTCGTCGGCATTGAACCGACACTATGGGCAGTCGGGTCTACGTACCCCCCAAAGTCGGTGGTCCAATAGGAACCATAGGGCGAACCGCTCACGAAGACCAGGGACACGCCCAGAACTTTGTAGTTGGCCCCGAGCATGTTGGCGTTGTGACCTGGCGAATTCTTCCAGCCTTGGAACACGGCGGCGGCAGTGCTGTAGCCGGCGGCGATGTTCTCGCCTTTGTAGGTGTTGTAGCTGTAGCCGCTGGCGGCCATGCGATCCCAGGGCGAAGCCCCCACGGCGAACCAGTCCGAGGCCTGGGTGTAGTGATCGAAGAACCGGTACTTGCCCATGTCGGAGTTGTGTCGGTCGCACGCCTCCGAGATCATGTCCGAGACCAGCAAAGGCTGCAGGCCGTTGCTGACCCGGTAGTTGTTAAGCAGTTGGACGAACTCGATCTCCGCAGCACTGTAGCTGACAGCGGCTTTGGCCGGCGCAGCCACCAGTGCGCCGACCAACAGCGCGAGTGCCAACAGGCAGGCGAACAATACTGCTCTGTATCGTAGGGATCTTCTTCTAGAACCCAGGGCGGAGATCGCCAACGCCGTTCCTCCTGTAAGTCGTGGCCGAGAGCAGCCACGAGTGTTGCCGACAACTGTGGTACGAGATATGTCGGCAGGAAGCGGCCGAATCTTTAGCGGTAGAGTAGAATTTCGGCTGCTGGGGAGAAGACTCAATGCCGCGTCGCGGACCGGGGCCCGCCTCCTCATGTCCGGGCGCTATTGCCTTCGTGGCGGCTGTTGCAGGGCCCGTGCGGCTCAGAGACCGAGCGCCTGCCGGAGTTCGTATACCATCTTCGCCACGTGCCCCCGGGTAGCTTTGCCGTAGGGGTCGAACGTGGTGGTCGTCTTGCCGCTGAGGAGCCCATTATAGAAAGCGATGCGCACCGCTTCCCGGGCATAGGCGGGCACGTCGGTGAACGGACACAGGTAGCCGGGCGGAGGCTGGAGGAGGCTGCTTCCGCCCGCGCGGACAAGCATCAGGGCTAGTTGGGCCCGGATCACGTTGGCTTGGGGACCAAAGCTGCGATCACCGTAACCCTGGATGATCCCCAGTCCCGCAGCTTCTTCCACGTAGTCGAACGGGTAGTCGCTACCGGTGTAGGGGACGTCGATGAAAGTGGGGGTCGCGGCGTTGTCGATCTCAGCGGTGTGCTTGCCCAACGCGAGGACCACTATCTTGGCGAACTGGGCCCGGGTCACGAGATCGTCGGGATAGAACAGACCATCCTCGTATCCCGATACGACACCGGCCGATGCGAGCCCAACTATCTCCTCATAGAAGCTGTGCGCCGGGGGAACATCGGGGAAGATCACCCCGGCCAGAGTGGTGCTGCTCGTGCTCGGCGCAGTGGTGGTGGTACTGGGCGCGGTGGTCGAGGTCGTGGAAACCGTCGTCGTGGTCGTGGTAGAGGGAGATACGGTGGTGGTCGTGGTGGTCACCGGTGGAGCGGTCGTGCTCGTGGTGGACGACGGCGGGGTTCCCACCCAATGAGCGGTCGAGTCGACGTACCCGCCGAAATCGAGGGTCCAGTAGTACCCGTAGGGAGAGCCTTGGACGTACACAAGGCCAACCCCTAATACCCGATAATAGGGGGCTGTCATCAATCGATCGTGGGATGAAGAACCCTTCCAGGCCTGGATCACCGCCGAGGCGCTCGAGAATCCCGCTGCGATGTTCTCCCCCCAGGCGATGGGATAGGAATACCCGCACATCGCCATGCGCACCCGGGGGTCGGCACCGACGGGGAAGCCGAAGTCCGATTGCAGCGTATTGTGGGCGAAGAATGAATGATTGCCCATGTCGGAACTGTGCTTCTCCGCCGCGTCGGAGACGAGGTCGGATACCATCAGAGGCTCCAGGCCCAGACTCGTGCGGTAGTCGTTCAGAAGCTGCACGAGTTGGAGCTCCTGACTGCTGTAGCCGACGGCCTGGGCCCCGGCGGGAAGGACCGCGAGCATCAGCGCGAGCACCATCATAAACGCCGTCACCGCGACGGCCACCCGCACCCTGCTCAACGTATGGACCCGCCGTGCTTGGATCCTGTTCACACGCATCGAACCTCTCAGTCCAGTCTCAAAGCAACGTGGAGCCGCGCTCGCAGAGTGCGCTCACGTCAATCGTCCAGAATCGTGAAGACCCCCGAAGGCTGGGCCGTGTAGTGCCCCTCGGTGCTGTCGGTCAGCCCAAGGGCGAAGCCGGCCATGTCGATGGCGATGATCCGCACGAGACACTCAGTCTCGTCCTCGTCGACCTCGGGCACCGTCCATGAATAGGTGCCCGGCGCCCCCGCGGTGAAAGGTACCTCTATCGGTGTGCTCGGGAGCCATGTCGCTCCGTTGTCAAGAGAGTACTGGAAGAAGACGCTGTCCGGGGGAGATGTGTCGGCAAGCGTCCACGTCACGTCGACAGTGTCGCCTTCGGTCAGACTCGCTCCTGTTTCCGGCGCCGTGACGTTCACCACCGGCGCAGTGTAGTCGACAACGACCCGCTGGGTCGCGTCCGGATCGAGGTCTGCCGGTGTCCCGGTCAGGAGCAGGCTGACGTTGCCGGCGCGATCCGTCGCCCGCACGGCCCAGTAGTAGTCGCCCTCGGGTATGCCGGCCGCGGGGATACCAACGGCATTGTAGGCTGCGAAGCCCGAGCTACCCAGGTCGGACGAAATCAACGAGAAATCCTCCCAGGCGTCCGGCTCGGGGCTGGAAGGCGCATAGAGAAAGTCGATCCTGACCACTCCACCGGCCACAGCTCCCGCCAGGGCGCCCGCGCCGACCGCATCGGCGGTCAACCCGCCGAACAACGGTTTGCGGTCATGAGTGTAAAAGATGACCCCGCCTGTCGATACCTGGGGCACCAGCGATCCGGGCGCGATCCAAGCAGTGGGAGGCGTGGTGTCGACGGTGACGGGCACGCTCGAGAGGATAGTGGTGTTGCCGGCGGCATCGGTGACGATGGCCCGGAAGAGATACTGTCCGTCGGCCAAGGAGATCGCTCCCCACACGGCCGCATGCGGAGCGCCGTCCTCGTCCGTCGAGATGGGAACCCAGGTGGTGGGGATCGCAGAGGTGGCATATTCGAAGGCCACGCTTTCCACCCCGCTCCGTTCATCCGCAGCCGTCGCCGTGAAAACGGGTTTGTGGCTGTCGATCGCCGCATCGAGTTGCCCAGCCGGCACCGATGGCGCCGTGATGGCCCCGGTGGGAGCCACAGTGTCCAGCACATATTCGACCGGATCCGAAGGTGGCGAAACCACACCAAGTGCGTTCTTGAGCCGCGCGGTGAACACATGAGCACCGTCCACCAAGGGTACGATCAGATCGGCATAGAAGACGCCAGCCCCGTTGGCGGTGGTCTCGGTCAGTTTCGTCGTGGCTCCGCCGAAGGTGTCGTAAACCGCCACGGGCATGTTGGGAACGGCCACGCCGCTCACCTGCGGGGTAGTGTCCCGACCGGGGCTGGCAGGAGTGACCACGAGATCGGTGGGCGGCGAAGGAGGTGTAGTGATCTCAGCAGCCTCGTCCGCCGTGCGAAGTACCATGGCCGCCGTCTGAGCCCGATTGAGCGTCGCGAGGGGGTTCAGCCTGCCGTCCGATCCCTGGACCACCTGATGATAAACCAGGTAGGCAGTAGCCGGCCGGTGCACGACGGCCACCTGCGCGGCATCCAGAAAGCCATTGAGATAGAAGCCCCCCTGGGCCGCATACCACAGCTCCAGCGAGGCGTAAGTCAACCCGCCCGTCCCGTGGATGACGCCGGTAATCAGTATCTCAGTGTCCGATAGGTAACGCCCCAGAACGGTGTTCGCCTGCTGCCGGGTCATGTTGTTGTTCGGGCGGAATTCCAGTCCGCCGCTCACCGGATAGCCGGTGATCAGTTCCGCCTCGTACGCCCCCTCGATGTAGGTGAAGAACGTGTGCCCCTTGGGCACGTCGAGGAACGTCGACGCGGGTGGATCCAGTGGATCGACACCCAGGCCGTTCACGACCATCTTAGTGGCCTGGCCCCGAGTCACGGAGTTGGCGGGTCGGAAGAGCCCGTCGGCATAGCCGTCGGCTACAGTGCCCACTTCGTCCTCTGTCACCCCGTAGCTGCTGACCCACCAGAAGTTGGGTGCATCCGGCCACGGGGGAGCAGCCAGCGCGCTGCCTGCCAAAGCAATGATCAGGATTCCAGCCAGGATGACAACGGCCACGATACTCTTGAAGCCGAGTCTCATCTCTCCTCCCTTTCCCTCAGTCCATGGCCAGCGGCAACCTTAAGCACGTATCAGAGTCCGGCCGTGAACGTGCCCAGTCTAGCACGGTCAGGAGATCGACGGCCAAGGGGGAATCAAACATGACAGGGCGACCGCGAACCATTGCAAGGTGACCGTAGGGGCGGTGAGGGCGAAGGGCGGATCGGGCAGGGGCCGGGCTCACCCCGGCCCCTCCCACACCACCGGACATGCGGGCCCGCATC
>CAZCCL010000010.1:0-40586 GCA_964497095.1 uncultured Gaiellales bacterium
CCCGAGCTTCCCGTCGATCCTTCATGCCCAAAAGGCCCGCAAAGCGTCCATATCCAGCGGTCTTGAGCCTTGCCCTGGGTGGTGTGGGGTCGGAGCTTTGCTTACATTCTGCTTCCCTCTGCTTACCTTCTGCCCCGATCGTCGAATATGGAGGACCGTGTTGGCGGGGTCGAGAATCCCCCATTGGGGTCAAACCACTTCCAGTGCGAGAATGGAGGTACAGAACCTCCTAGGGATCCCGACCATCAGGACTTCGGGGTTCACCCGGGCAGGGCGCCCGGCAGCTCCGGAAGAAAGGAAGAAGATGACCGCTCAGATCGACGATCTCTTCCGATACAGGAGGAGCCTCTACTCGGTAGCCGGCATCAGCCAAGAAGAACTGTTTGATATCTCGGCGCTCGGTCTGCGGCCGGTATCGACGTGCACGGCCTGCTGGCGGGGCTATCAAGCTGTGTTCGGGCTGTCCAAGTCCCAGCTGGTGTTGGCCGAGCTTAACGTGAGCCTGTTCAGCGGGGTCGACCCGGAGGACCCTTGGCGGGAGCAGGACATGGAGCCGGTGGCGGGACCGGTCATCAACGGAGTGAGCCCCACTCCGGCCACGGACGAGCACGATTGGTTCAACAACCACTACAAGAAACTCCACTACCAGCTGACCTATTCGGGCGGGCTGCTGCTGGCCAAGGGCTTTATCAGGGACCTCTACGTCCACATGGGCTTTCAGTCACCCTGGAAGTACGAGACGGTGGTGGAGCTGATTTTCGAGGCCGGCGTGATTCAGGCCGAGTACGACCGGTCGGAGTCCATGGCGACCATCCGCGCCAGCCTGAGGGGACCGGACGGCACCCTGGAGAGGGAGTCATGCAGGACAGAAGAGGAGCTCTTCCGCTTCATCGACCGCGCCTTTGACCGTAGCTACGGGATGTACCTCTAGCTGATACGTACTCAGTGGTTTTTGGGAAACAGATACCGCCTCAGGGGTTTGGCCTGCATATGGGGCCAAGAGGCGGAGAGGTATGCCTAGGGTAGGCGAGAGAGAGAGATGAATCAGGCCTGAACTTGGAGTTCGCAGGTCTTGACGAGCTTCGTGTAGTAGCGTACGCTTTAGCGTACGCCATGGGAGGTGCAGATCATGACAGTTATCAGCGCGACCGAAGCGCGCAAACGACTCTACCAGTTACTTGATGAAGTATCGGATTCGCACCAGCCGGTAGAGATAACCGGGCCGCGCAACAGCGCAGTACTGGTCTCAAACGAGGACTGGCGGGCGGTGCAGGAGACTCTGCACTTGGTCTCCATTCCCGGCATGCGCGAGTCTATTCTGGAAGGCATGGCTACGCCGGTCGAAGAACTGGAAGACAAGCTCGACTGGTGAGCTGGCGGCTCCTCTACACCAAGCAGGCTCAGAAAGACGCTAAACGCTTGGCTGCTGCCGACCTCAAGAAGAAGGCCGAAGGGCTGCTGCGCTTGCTGGAGGACGACCCATTTCGGTCGCCACCCCCTTACGAGGAGCTGGTGGGCGATCTGCGGGGGGCCTACTCGCGGCGCATCAACATCCAGCACCGGTTGGTCTACCAGGTGCTGGAAGAGGAGCATAGCGTCAAGGTAATACGCATGTGGACCCATTACGACTGACTGTCTGTCAGTAGGCCCATCGCGCCCATGACGTATCAGCGGGCTGACCAGGCGTCTGGCCAATCGGCCGTGTGGTCCGTAACCTTGAATATGGCGGGTACAGCGTCCGCGTTATTAACACTTATGCCAAGATGTGTTAATAATGTTGACGGCTATTCACGCTCGTGAGAACAAGGGAGCTTCAGATGCAGCGTGGAATGACCGGGCGATTGGAGGTCACCGCGGTAGGGGGTGAGCGAGTCCAGGCCTTCGTGCCCGCAGCCTTGCCGCCGAGGCCCCCCATCGAGATGGAACATGGGCGCCAGCGCCTATTAGAAAACGCCCTGCTGGCTTGCGGCCGACTCGATGCCATCACAGCTCTGCTGCCAGATCCCGATTTGTTCCTGTACTCCTATGTGCGCAGGGAGGCGGTGCTATCCAGCCAGATCGAGGGAACTCAGTCCTCGCTCTCCGACCTCCTGCTCTTCGAACTTGAGGAGGCACCGGGCGTGCCCTTCGACGACGTGGTAGAGGTCTCCAACTACGTGGCGGCCCTAGAGCATGGGCTTACTCGCCTGGCCGAAGGTTTTCCACTGTCCAATCGGCTGATCCGCGAGATCCACGCGCGGCTCCTTTCCCGCGGGCGGGGCGCAGGCAAGCAGCCGGGCGAGTTCCGTACCAGCCAGAACTGGATCGGTGGCACTCGTCCTGGCAATGCCCAGTTTGTTCCTCCGCCCCCGCAGGAGGTGGAGCCGTGTATGGCCTCGCTCGAACGGTTCATCCATGACCCTGCCGCGCCGGGAGTCCTTACCAAGGCGGCTCTTACCCACGTACAGTTCGAATCCATTCACCCCTTTCTCGATGGCAACGGCCGGGTGGGCAGACTGCTGATTGCCCTTCTTCTGCATCATGACGGGGTGCTGCGACAGCCACTCCTCTACCTGAGCCTGTATTTCAAGCAGAACCGGGCCGAGTACTACCGGCTGCTGAACTCCATGCGTGATACCGGCGACTGGGAGGCCTGGCTAGACTTCTTTCTCGGGGGAGTACGGGAAACCGCGACAGGTGCGGTCGACACCGCCCACCGATTGCTGACCATGTTCCAGGAAGACCAAGAACGGATTCAGGGCCTCGGTCGCGCTGCTGCCAACACGCTGCGTGTCTTCGAAGCCCTGCGGCATCGTCCCCTAGGCGACATCGACTATCTGGCCCGGCAGACCGGAATCGCCTACCCCACCGCTGCGCGGGCTGTCGAGGCTCTGGTCGGGCTCGGGGTGTTGCATGAGCTAACCGGGCGCCGCCGCGGGCGCGTGTTCGCCTACGACGGGTACTTGCAGATCCTCAACGAAGGCGGATAGGCGGGGGCGAGTCTGCGGCCAAGAGCTTCGGCTCGGAGTGTCCGGCACTGATGAGTTATCTAGCGGGGGCCTCGTCTTGATCAATAGGGCGCCTCAAGTTGTTTACCTGGTTCGCCCTGGTCCGCGGCCGCTTGACCGCCGGGAGTCCGCCGAGACACCCGGGCCCGCCAAGAGCTCAAGCAGGGCCCGAACGGGCACAAGGATTCGAGAACCCAGGCGAAGCGAGGGCAACTCCCCGTTCTTGACGGCAAGATAGGCTCTCCCGATGCCCAGGTACCTTGCCGCCTCCTCGACTGAAATTGTCGAGCGTCCGCTTCGCTGAAGAGCGTGCCGGCTATAGGGCGCGGTCTCCAGTTCTGGCTCTGCCTCGATCTCACGGATGACGGCGGCCGAAGTCTCGCTCTTGGTCAGTGCCTCAATAACAGCCAGGAGGTCCATTTGTGCCTGGCAAGAGGCCTGCATCGAGTTTCGCAGTTTGGATAGAAGCCCATCCAGGTCCTCGTCTTTCATTGGGCGTTCCTCTCGGCGAAGAGCGTGGCTCGCCAACACGATCTTACGTCCCATCTAGTCCCGTTCTTGTCCAGTGTCCAAGACCAAGACCAGAAGGCGCACACCTACTCCGGCCTTGGTAGATCAATCCCACGCCCTGCCCGTCCGAGCCCCCGACTGATGGCCAATCAGAGCTGCCGTGAGCCGCTCCTCGGGTCCTGGACAACGTACGTACATTGTGGGTACAATGGGTTTCAGGAAGGAGAACCCATGCCAACTCAAGCAAGAAAAGCCTTTAAGGATCAACGACTTAGTCTGCGGGTGTCGATGGTAGAGAAGACAACCCTCGAATCGGCCTCTCGATCTGTGAGCATGACGACTAGCGAATTCGTCATCCGCCAAGCAATGGCTTCCGCCGAGCAGATACTCGCGGACAGAACCCGCTTTCTGCTCTCTGCCGACCAGTGGGAGGCGTTCAGCGCAAGACTCGATCAGCGTCCTCGCGCGATTCCTGCAATCATGAAGCTGATGACTGAGCCTGCTCCATTCGATGAGCGATGACACCGGGCTTCATCGTCCGGTCCTACTTAGTCCGACCCACGACGTTTCCGAGTTTGATTGTGGCAAGCCGCCCCTGAACGACTTTCTTCGGCGATTCGCACTCGAGAATCAAAAGAGCGGCAAGTCAAGAACCTACGTGGCAACACGGGGAGACAAAGTGGTCGCCTTCTATAGTCTTGCCCCGGGCGGCGTCGCGCCTCTCGACGTTCCGGCGAGAATTGGGAAAGGACAGGGGTCCCAAGACATACCGGTGATTCTGCTCGCCCGCCTGGCGGTCGATAAGGCAGAACAGGGTAAGGGGATAGGTGCCCACATGTTGCTTGACGCCCTTCGAAGGGCGGTGGAAGGCGCCGAGGTCATCGGTGGGAGAGCCATTCTCGTGCATGCGCAAGATGAGGAGGCGAGAGGCTTCTATCAGCGGTACGGCTTCGAAGTCTCCCCGACCGATGACCTGCATCTCCTCATGCTAGTCAAGGACTTGCGCAGGACGTTCGGCATGTAGGGCTGCGGGCGACTGCCTGATCGGGTAGCTTGAGGCGCCAGTACTTTTTGTGAAACCCGGCCTGTTCCAACTGATCACTAGTCAGTGGGTCGGGCTGCGGGTATGCGACAGTCTTTGGGCTCGCCGGGTCGAAGCGCTTATTGGCAGGGTGCACAGAACAACGAAACCAGAACCGCACTGTGATCGCTGAACCCGTCCGTCCTGAACTCGTGCCGATACGCGCACGATATGACCTTGAAGTCGTCTGAGATGAAGACGTGGTCAAACCACCTCTCATCCCCGTGGCATAGGTGCGAGGTCTCCATGGCACCATGTCCAGCGTGATCCCAAAGGGTGTTGCGGATCCCGCTCTCGTGCCGGTTCTCGAAGAACCAACGGACGGAGGTATCCCACCTCTCCCCAGTGTCCGATACTCCATCAAAAGTCCACGTCTTCCACGGGAGCCACTGGCCCCCTTGTTGGTCCTGACCCCAGGTAACGATGCGACCGTCCTGAAGCGGTACGAACCTTGGCTCATTGAAGTCGCCAGTGAGGATGAGCGGTGCGCCCCTGAGCCCGAGTACCATCTGCTTCAGCGCGTCGAACGTGTCGATCTTCTTCCATCCATTACCCGACCCGTTCGGTACGTGGACGGTGACCACGTTGATGCGACCCCTCGGCGTGTCGACAACGGCGTGTGCGATCAACTGCGGCCACGGGAAGCCAAAGCCGGCCGGATTGGCGAGTGTGAGATGGGCGAGAGTGGCGATGACGTTGCCGCAGCGCTTCTGCGAAACGTCGTCACGACCGGAGTATATGGTCGCATTGAACCGCCCCAGCTTTGATGGAGGCTCCAACCTTTGAGAGGATGGAGCCATGAACAGACCAGCGAGGTATCCACAGGAGATGCGGGAGCGGGCCGTCCGCATGGTGTTCGACCACCAGGACGAGTACGACTCCCAATGGGCGGCCATCACGTCGGTGGCCACCAAGTTGGGAATGACACCGGAGACGCTTCGGAAGTGGGTGCGCCGGGCTGAGATCGATGAAGGTCAGCGCCCGGGACTTACCACCACCGAGCGTGAGCGCCTGAAGGAGCTCGAAAAAGAGAACAAAGAGCTCCGGCGGGCCAATGAGATCCTAAAGGCAGCCGCGGCTTTCTTCGGGGCGGAGCTCGACCGCCGACCGAAGAGATGACGAGGTTCATCGACGATCACAAGGAAGCGTTCGGGGTCGAGCCGATGTGCGCGCAGTTGCCCATCGCCCCTTCCACCTACCATGCCGTGAAGTCTCGTCCCCTCTCCGCCCGGGCGCTTGCCGACCACGAGCTCGAGAAGGAGATCCAGCGCATCTACGACGAGAACTACCAGGTCTACGGCCAGGGTGGCGGGCAGGATGAGGCCGGCATGGGCCACGGCGTGAGTGTCGGAGAAGGCTACTGACAGACGATCCAGACTGTGGGAAGATTGCATCTGACAGGTGCCTTTCTCTCTGGGGTTCTGTGGCGTTTTGCAACTCACATTCTCCCAGGAAATAAGGGCACTTGTCTTCTATCTGCTACCTGATTTCGCGGATGCGATCGGTGGATTCGGGGCTAAACGCAGGCCCCCTTCAGTTACCAAGCTGGGCCGCCGGGGGCGGTCTTCGCCGACGCCCTAGCACCAAGCCAAGAGGAACTCAGTTCCTGCTTGGGAATCAAGGCATCTCTGGAGCTGCCGATAGGAATTGCAGGACTTCCAGCATTGTGCAGTTGGTGGTTCTCTAGGGGAGATGTGACATGGCGGAAGAAATGCTCGGTCTGGACCCGCTTACCGGCCTTCCCAACTACCGGTACATGCTGCGTGAGCTTGAACGCCATGTCGAACTCTACAAACGGTACCGGCACCCGTTTACTCTGCTGCTGCTGCACATAGACAATCTCAACGGGGTCGACGCTACGTGGGGGGACACCGCTGGAGACTCCGCCCTGGCGTATCTGGCGACCCTCGTCCACACACACGTGCGCGCCACGGATATCTGCTGCCGGCATACCGAGGATGAGTTCGCCGTTATCATGCCGGAGACCAATAGGCGGTCCGGCGAGACCCTGGGCTGGCGTATCACCGAGTCGGTGGTGCCGAGGACGTTCAAGGTAGGGGAGACTCCCGTAACCCTGAAGGTGAGTTTCGGCACCGCCTCATGTCCCCGAGATGGGGTAGAGGTGGAAGCGCTGCTGCAGGCCGCTCGTGCACACAAAGCAACCTGGGGATAAAGCACCGGTCACCGCCGATCCCGCGTTCCTCGCCCGCCGGCCCACTTCGGAAGTGGTAGCTGCCCAGCTCGGCCGTGGGGGGCTCTTCAGAATGATTGACCCCAGCGGCAATCAGCCCAAGATGGAGCTATACGGGAAGTGGAGTAGTCTCCCCAGCTATTGCTCGGAGGGGCCGCCAGAAAGGGGCCTATCAGCACGAGCCCATCGCCCACGCATGGCCCCTCCGGACGCTGGTCTACACCCAGGAGGTGGTCGAAATGAGGGAAGTTCTAAAAGAGTTACGGTTTCTACTGTTTGGCGCAGGGGCCAAGTTGACACCTCGTTCGCGCTTGCCACCGATATATTCGCCGTCGGCTGCCTGATAGTGGGCATTGTCAGTGCAGCCATCGACGACAAGCTCGGTCCCGGTTCGACTAATTGGCTGCTGCTGGCCATCGCCCTGTGGGCATACACTTTGTGGGCATGGCTGACCGCGTATTTTTCCGCCAAGGAGGGATAGAGAACCAGACCGTAACGCGACCCCGAGCGCAACCCCCCGATCGGTAGCGTAACTCGCTCGCCCGGCGAGGGTTTCTGCACCCAGAAGAAACGTGCGACGCGCGGACACTGAGAGGATTGCGGATACTAATAAGAATTACCTAGCCAATACCAGACCTTCTTGGGCGCGGCCGTGGGGGCTCCTATTTCTCGTTGACCCAGAGTCAAACCGACCTATGCTGCCTAATCAGCGGACTGGCGGCTGCCGATAGTCTGACTAGGCCCCCGCCGGCAGTGATGACTCCTCTTGCACAAGGGTTGATTGTCTGAAAACGCACTTTGTCGGCGGAGGCTCTTCTTGTCTGTCGGGTGGTTACATCACCTAAGACTCCGGCCAACCCCCTTGTCTTGGATGCCCGATTGTCGAAACCGGGCACCTTCTTTGTTGAGGTTCTCATGTCCGTGGGATAGCGCCAGCGGAGTGTCACGGCGAGTGTGCTCTATGCATACCTCTGGAAAGCGCCCTGCTGGTTGCCTGGCGCCCCGAACGAGTAGTACGCCGCACATGTGCGATCGGCTACTCTGCTTCAGGCAGTTCATTCAGCCAGCCGCGGCCCCGCGTCTGCCAAGGCAGAAGCACCTCTGCCTCGATTTCCAGGGGCCACTCCCGCAGCACGAGCCCCGGGACCTCGAGGGAAGTGCTCGGTGCGGAATCGTGGGGGTGGATCTTCCCAAAGCCAGCGATCGTCGAGCAGTAGGCATCAGTGTCGGTCGAGGGAACGTTCCGCCGGGGCCGTTCTACTACCCGGCTGCAGCCTGGGACGCGGGCTGACGGGCCTGCTAATCTGGTGATGTGTTGGCCGAAGCGCCGGTGAATGGTCGGGAGACCCGAGGACGCGGAAAAAGGGCATGTCTTGACAGGGGAGGAATTCTGGTCGCATTGGGCCTGGCCTCTGGCCACGGCCTGCGTCGGTGCGGTCTTTGCAGGGCTCGTCGCTTGGCAATGGTGGCGTAGGCGGCGACCTCATCAAGCCGCCTGGATGGTGGGCCTCCTTCTCTACACAGTTGCCGCTTTCATGGAGGCCTGGTCCGAATTCTCGGATTCTTGGAACCCGACCGTCTATCGCATCTACATCGTGCTCGCTGCCTCCCTGGTGGGCTTTCTCGGGCTTGGCACGCTGTACCTCTTGGGCAGGAGAAGACTATTGGGTGGCGCCTACCTAGTCTTCGTAGTGATCTGTATGGCGGTCTTCTTCTACGGTACTTTCAGCCACTCCCTGGTCTTGGATAGACTCGTACCCGGCATCACCGTCGGTGGCCAAGCTTTGGGTCCGAGTCTCTCGTTCCCGCGGGTGATGTCGCTTCCGATCAATATCACCGGTTCGATCCTTCTCTTCGGGGGAGCCCTCTACTCGATCTGGCGCTTCATGCGCACACGGGAGTTCGCGTACCGGATGTGGGCCAATGTGCTCATCGCTGCAGGTGCAGGTTTGCTCGCATTCGTGGGGTCACGGGCGAGACTGGGCAGTACGGCCGGTCTGTATCCGGCAGAGATGGCCGGCGCCGCGCTGATGCTCGCCGGTTTCCTGATGGCGGGTACGCTGGAGAAAGGTAGACGAGCCGTGCGGGTACGACGACGCGGTGGGCCGGGCAGCTAGGCTAGGCGCCACCGGCACGACTGCGGCCGGGATCGGAGGGCTTTTGCCTGCCTTCGCCGCGCCTGTGAAAAACGCGATGTTCTCCTCGGGGTTCATTTGGGTAGATTGGCGTCAGCCGACCGGAGCGGTTCTGCAGTCGGCAGCCGTTGCGGGCCGGAGGAACAAATGTCCCCCAGTGGAGCCACCGTCGATCAGTCCGGCGCTTTGGCCAGAGCCGAGACCGTCATCTGTTGCGAGGAACTGACCAAACGCTACCCAGGCGACGTTCTAGCCGTGGACCGGCTCGACCTGGCAGTGTTTCCCGGGGAGGTGTTCGGACTGCTCGGTCCGAACGGAGCCGGCAAAACTACCACCGCTGGGATGCTGACTACTCGCGTCATTCCCACCAGCGGGAAAGCGATCGTCGCCGGGATCGACGTGGTCGCGCACCCGGCGTTGGCCAAACAAGTCATCGGCGTGGTCCCACAGACCAATACGCTCGATCGGGCTCTCACAGTGTGGGAGAACCTCTACTTCCACGGTCGCTTTTTCGGCCTGAATGCGAAGGAAGCGCGGACGGCGGCCGACGAATCTCTGGAGACCTTTCGCCTGACGGAGCGGACCAAGGCTCCGGTCATGGCTCTCTCGGGCGGCATGGCCCAGCGGCTCATGGCGGCCCGCGCCATACTCCACAGACCCTCCGTACTCTTCTTGGATGAACCCACAGCGGGCCTCGATCCGCAAAGCCGGATAGCGCTCTGGGAGATTCTGGATAGTCTGCGCGACCGGGGCCCGACGATCTTCCTGAGCACTCATAACATGGAGGAGGCAGATTCCCAGTGCGACCGGGTGGCTATCATGGACCATGGGCGCATCCTCGCCTTGGATACCCCTGCGGGGCTCAAGGAGTCCGTGGGTGCGGACACGATCGTCACCGTAGCGGCCACGGGAGACCTGCAGGAGCTCGCCCAGGTGCTCGAGGCGAAGGTCGAGGGAGCCACAAAGGCGCAGCGGGTGGGGACGACGCTCCAACTCCACGTGAAGGGTGCTCCCGGTGTGCTACCCCAGGTCGTCAACGCCGCCGAACACGCCGGCTTCGTGCTGAGCGACCTGTCCGTGGCCGAGCCCAGCCTCGAGACGGTCTTCATCAGCCTGACGGGCAAAGAGTTGCGGGAATGATACCCACCGATACACCACTCGATGCTGTCTCCACCAGGTGCGAGTTCCCTCAGCCCGCGCGGTCGACGGTCAGGGCAAGCTGGACGGCGTTCCGGGCCTTGCTTCTCCGAGACCTGGTCGTGCTACGGAAGACTATGGGTGTGTTCATCCCGCGGACCATCCTGCAGCCTTTCCTGCTGGTATTCGTCTTCTTATATGTATTTCCCAAGATCGGAGAGTCCGTTGGCGGGAGCGGACCGGCTGCCTCAGAGTTTGCTGCTATTCTGGTAGCCGGGGTGGTGGGGTTGTCCATCATGTTCCAGGGCATTCAGGCCGTTGCCCTGCCTATGGTTCAGGAATTCGGCTACACGAAGGAGATCGAGGACAGGGTACTCGCCCCGTTACCGATATGGCTGGTCGCCGTCGGAAAGGTGACTGCCGGAGCTATCCAAGGTCTCATCGCCGCTGTTATCGTCTTCCCAATCGCCGCCGTGGTGCACGTCCAGACGATCCAGATCAACTTGACAATCCATTGGCCGCTTCTGCTGACGATGTTGCCGCTGGCCTGCGTCATGTGCGCGTCCCTGGGGCTTTTCTTCGGCACTCGTTTCGATCCCCGGCAGGTCCCCATCCTTTTCGGCGTCATCATTCTTCCCATGACCTTTCTCGGTGGAACTTACTATGCATGGGAGGCGCTGGCGCCGGTCAAGGTCTTCGGTTGGTCATGGCTACAGACCGTGGTGTTGTTCAACCCCCTTCTCTACGTGACCGAGGGCTTCCGTGCGGCTTTGACCGAGACGCCACACATGCCTCTCTATGTGATCTACCCGGTCATGGTAGGGTTCTCTGTCCTGTTCTTGTGGTTTGGCATCAAGGGCTTCCGCAACCGGGTTCTTACGTGACCCCGGGGGGAACGATCACCGGCCCAGGCGGCAGGTGAGGTAGGCCCTAGTGCTCAGGGGGAGTCACCCTAGCATCAAGTAGATGCCTGACGGCCAGGTATGGGTGGCGAAGGGTCATGCGGGGCCCCGCATAGCGCATCACCGCCCGGATACGTTCGCGCATGTCTGAGCGAAAGCAGTGGACGGGACACTGGGTGCAGGTGGGTTTTCCGTCACCGAATCGGCAGCTCTCGATGCGACGGAGCGCGTACGTAAGAAGGGAGTCGCACTCCTTGCAGAGCGCGTTGTCGCCTTTCGCACCCGATGAGGACGGGAGGCGGCTCGGTCCGGGCGCGCCGGCGTGGTGCGTCTTGCAGTACATGCGAATCATCACCATCACGGTGCGCTGTTCGCGGCGAACTCGACGGGAGAGGGTCCGGTCCCCAGGAGGCGGTGCCTCCATGGTTCGCACTGTCTGAGCTTCCTTTGCCATAAAGGCGGGAGCGCCTCTCTATTGGAGCCGGAACGCCGCAGCGTCCCGACCAGGGCCGCAAACGGGTGCCGTCAAGCCTACAGGAGCCATCCCGCTGCCGACAACCCAGCGGATGGGCTCCTCCGCGTACTCGGTTGTCGGCCCGGGGTTCCAAGGGAAACAAACGGGAACGAGCGAACAACAAGAGGGAAGGCTCGTGCAAAGACGCCTGATCGAGCGGGAGCAACCAGAGGTGTATCCTCGAGAGAAGGTCTCGGCGGCCACGGAGACTCTGAGCATGGCAATCTCCTACGCCGCCCTCTCACGGACGGAAGTTCCGAAATGATATGGGTCGCAAGGAAGAGCGGGTAGTGATGCGAAGGCGAGCGAGCCACTCATTCACGAGGGCGTCGATGCGGGGTGTCGCGGCGAGGGCGCTGTTCGGTCTCATTCTGACCCTCTTGCTTGCGCTCGCATTTTCGGGCGCCGCCCTGGGATTCACGGATGTCCCAGCCGGTCATCGCTTCGCCCCGGCCATCGACGACCTGAGTTCGCGCGGCATCATCTTGGGCTTCGCCGACGGCAGTTTTCGGCCGGACGCATCGGTCACTCGGCAGCAGTTCGCCAAGATGATCGTGGGAGCCCTGTATCTTCCGGCGGGCACTGGGGACAGTTGCCCCTTTCCCGACGTGATTTCCAGCCGGGGAGCCGATCTCTACCCGGATCATTTCGTGGCTGTCGCTGCAGCCAACCAAATCACCGAAGGCTACGCTGACGGTCTGTTCCGACCCTACACGAACATCAGCCGGGCGCACGTCATCACCATGGTGGTCCGGGCGCTGAAGGGCCTCGATCCCGACTCGCTTCGGCCTGGCCCGGCCGTTGCCATCCTGCCCGGGGAATGGAATGACCTCGTGGGTGAACACCGAGAAAACGCGAGGCTTGCCTACAGCAGCGGTCTCCTCGATGGGCTTGACTGTTGGGGGATCGCGAGGGATCCCCTGGCGCCGATGCCGCGCGGCGAGGTCGCGCAGGTGCTGTATCGAATGAAGGGACTGCTTCCCGAGGGGCCGGAGTTCGTATCTTCCATCCGTGGGATTGACGATGCTCTCAAAGCCGACATGCTGCGCAGCGGTTCCTGGAAGCCCGGGGTCCCGACATCCTTCGCTGAACTGCGACTCATCCAGGTAAGCTACTGGGGATTCGACGGGAAGGCGCACACGGGGCGGTTGGTGGTCAACGGGGCCTGGGCGGGCGAGCTCTGCACCGTGTTTCGCAAGATCTATGAGGCTCACTTCCCCATCCGGAGCATGAACCTCATCGATGACTACGGAGCCTCCGACCCCCTGTCCATGGCCGCGGACAACACCTCCGCCTACAACGGCAGGTACCGAGGCGACGCCAACGTCTGGAGCATGCACGCGTATGGTCTGGCGATCGACATCAATCCGGTCGAGAATCCCTGGGTGCGCTCGTACAAAGTGAGCCCTGCGGCGGGCCAAGCGTATGTTGATCGGTCGATCAGCGCTCCCGGCATCATCCGCGCCGGCGATGTGGTCGTGCGGGCGTTCGCTTCCATCGGATGGAAGTGGGGCGGTTACTGGGAGACGAGTAAGGACTACCAGCATTTCAGCAGTAACGGGGACTGAAGTAGGAGGATCGATGGGATATGAGGTGACCATCGAAGAGGTGGCTCCGGAGCGGTTCGCCAGCGTGCGGGGCAGATACAGGATATCCGACCTGGGCGAGACGTGGGAAGGGAATTCGGCCGTATCATGGCTGCGATGGCGGCGCAGGGAGTCCAGATCGCGGCCGCATACTACGCCATCCAGCAACACGCGACGGCGAACGACGTGACCCTCGCGAACACGATGTGGGAGCGATACCTCACCGACCCAGCTGTGGAGCCGGACCTGAGCAGGCACGCCACCGAGGTGTTCTGGCCGCTCGCATGACCGCGGCGATCGGCCGCTTCGCTGGAGCAGCGGGGTAGCTTTCGCCCGGCCTACTTGGAGACCGCGGGCGTGTGCATCCAGCGTCGCCGCGTCACCACGCCGATTTCCTTGGCCCTTTTCGTCTCAGCGGAAACTCGCGGCGGCCACTCTCCGTCTCAGGGGGTATCCAAGTCCAGGGGGGCGAGACCGGGGGGTGCGTCATGAGTCGGCTGAGGATGCTTGTGCCGTTCGTGCTGGCAGGGGTTCTGGGGATACTGGGAGCCGTCATCCTGGGGTGTACGTCGCCCCCGCCTCCGTCGGGTACCGAGAGAAGCGAGACGGTCGACGGGTATGTGGCCTTGGTCCCCAAGGTGCTGAGGTCGGGTGAGACCGCCTCCTTTTCTCTATCGCTTTTCAACGGCGAGAATCTGGTCAGAAGTCCGGTGAGCGTTACGCTGTTCGACGCGAACAAGCGGGTACTGACCTCCAACACGGCTGATATCGACGGCAAGGGCACGGTCATGTTCGATGTGCCGCAAGTCGCGGCCGGCGACTATGAGGTCCTCGTGACCGGGGTGGGCTTCTCCGAGCACACCACGGTCCAGATCCAGGCGGGGACCCTCCTCTTCCTCGAGACCGACAAACCCATCTACAAGCCAGGGCAGAAAATCCTTGTGCGGCTGGTGTCGCTCGATTCTGAGCTGAAGCCGGTGCAGACCGGGGCCACTCTGGAGGTCCAGGACGCCAAGGGCATCAAGATCTTCAAACAACAGGTGACGACTGACGAATACGGCACGGTCACCACCGAGCTTCCGCTCTCCACTGAGCCGAACCTGGGCGTGTGGAAGCTCACTGCCTCCGCCAGGGATGCATCTACTGAGCTCGACGTGCGGGTGGAGGAATACGTCCTTCCCAAGTACGAAGTCAAAGCCGAGCTGGCCAAGGGCTGGTTTCTGGTGGACGAGACCATCACCGGTCACGTGGCAGCCCAGTACAGCTTCGGCCGGGCGGTGGAGGGGGAGCTCAAAGTGACCGCCTCCCGCTATGTGGGGCAGTGGGAAGAGTACGCCACCTACACGGCGGATATCCACGGCGAAGGCGATTTCACCATCCAGCCGGCCGGTTACGCAGCCGGTGTGCCCGAGGCCGGGGGACTGGGGAACGTGAGACTTGACATATCCGTGGTGGAAGAGTCCACAGGCTACGAACAGACGACCACCGAGCTGATCACGGTGGCGGAGACTCCTGTCAATATCCAGCTCATTCCCGAAAGCTCGGCCTTCAAGCCCACGCTGCCCTTCAGCCTGCTGCTGGTGACCGAGACCCCGGGAGGCGAGCCGGTCGAGGCAGCCGTCAACGTAGACGTCTCCTACATGGACGAGGATTACTCCGAAGTGGGGCACGAGTCCGAGCGGGTGGAGACCGCCCGAGGAACCGCTCTGGTGCAGTTCGATCCTCCGGAGGATGCGCTGCGCATGACCGTCCAGGCATCTTCCGGTGATGCCTACGCATACAAAGAGGTGGGAGCGTCCTATTCTCCCTCCGGCAACTTCATCCACGTGCAGCAACAGGGGACAATGGGTCTGGCCGTCGGAGACACGGCGCGCTTCCAGGTCGCTTCCACCGCCGAAGCCGGCACCATCTACTATGACGTGGTCTCGCGCGGACGGGTGGTATTCACCAGCAGCACCTCGGGAGACATCTCCTTCAAGGTGACCCCTGCCATGGCGCCTTCGGCGCGCCTGCTCGTCTATCAGATCTTGCCAAGCAGCGAGGTGGCCGCGGATTCTCTTCCCTTCGAGGTAGCGGGCGAGTACCCGCAGCAGGTGAGCGCTGCCTTCAGCACGGAGGAAGCCAAGCCCGGAGACCAGGTACAGGTACAGGTGCAGACGGAGGGCCCGGCCAAGGTGGGCCTTGTGGCGGTGGACCACTCGGTCTTCATCCTGGCGGAGAACCGTCTTAATCTGGAGCAGGTGTTCGCAGAGTTGGAGCGCCTCTACATGCAGCCGCAGGCCGAACTGCACGAGGCAGAGTGGATGGGGGGAACGCTGGTCATCCCCGGAGCCGAGGAGACTTTCGATGACGCAGGGCTGATCGTGCTCTCGAACCAGAAGGTGCCCGAAGGCAAGGAGATCGAGCAACCGCAGATGATGTTCGACCGCGCGGAGGCGGTCATGGCTGGCGCGGTACCGCCGGGGGTGGACACGACCGCGGCAGCCGCGACGACGACCAGTATGGCCGGTGAGACCAAGTCGAGCGACTCCGGCCAATTGGCGGAGGCGGAACGAGTGCGCCAGTACTTCCCCGAGACGTGGATCTGGGATGAGACCATCACCGACGACGCGGGCGTCGCCTCGCTCACCTATGAGGCGCCCGATTCCATCACCACCTGGGACCTGCGGGCGGTAGCCCTCTCTCCGGACAAGGGCCTGGGGATCGCCGAGGCATCTATGAGGGTGTTCCAGCCTTTCTTCTTACAGGCCGATCTACCGTATTCGGCCATCCGGGGGGAGGAGTTCCCGGTCAAGATCGCCCTTTACAACTACTTGGACACCCCTCAGGAGATCCAAGTGGAGATCGAGCCGGCCTCTTGGTTCGAGCTTCTAGACGGAGCGACGACGTCCGTGACCATCGCCGGGGGCGACATCGGCAGCGCGGAGTTTAGGATCCGGCCCAAGACCATCGGGACCCAACTGGTGAAGGTGACCGCTCGTAGCTCCGAAGCCGCGGATGCGGTGATCAAGAGCATGATCGTTGTCCCGGAGGGCGTGGATCGCGAGACGGTCGAGAACCTAGTCCTTCCTGCCGGTGAGTCGCGCACTCTGGGAATGGCCCTGCCCGATCTACTGCAGATCGTCCCCGATTCGGACCGGGCATATGTGGCCATAACGGGCAGTTTGTTGGCGCAGACCATCGAGGGTCTCGACCAGTTGCTCCAGATGCCGTTCGGATGCGGGGAGCAGAACATGATCCTGTTCGCGCCGGACGCTTTCATCCTCAAGTACCTGAAGGAGACGCGCCAACTGAAGCCGGAGATCCAAGCCAAAGCCGAGATGCTGCTGGTGACCGGCTATCAGCGGGAGCTCACCTACCGCCGTTCTGACGGGAGCTTCTCCGCCTTCGGCGACCAGGATGAGTCGGGCAGTCTGTGGCTCACCGCCTTTGTTCTCAAGACGTTCGCCCAGGCAAAGGACTTCACCTTCATCGACGAAGCAGTTCTTGCCGACGCGGCCGCGTGGATAACCGACCACCAGCAGAAGGACGGTTCTTTCGAGGCGGTGGGCTTCGTGCACCACCAGGATATGGTGGGAGGTGTGCAGGGCAAGGACGCCCTGACCGCCTACGTGACCATCGCTCTGCTGGAGGCGGGTTACACGGACGCTGCGGACAGGGCCCTCACCTACCTCGAAGATCGACTCGACGCTATCGACGACGCCTACGGATTCGCTTTGACCACTTACGCGCTGGAACTCGGCGGTAGCGGCCGGGCGCCGGATGCGATGAAGGCCCTCATGGATTTGGCCGTCGAGGACGATGAGGGGCTGCATTGGAGCGCTGGGGCAGGCGAAGCGCGGCCGGAGGAGTCCGGGATGGTGCCGGACCTGGCGGCTACCCTGGTGCCCATCGACATCATGCCGTCTCTCGATATCGAAGCGACCGGGTACGCCACACTTGCCCTTACTGAGAGCGGCGATCGGGTGAATGCGGCCCGGGCGGCTAAGTGGCTTGTAGGGCGGCGGAACAGCCAAGGCGGTTTCGGCACCACACAGGACACGGTCGTCGCTCTCCAAGCCTTGGCTGAATACGCGACGGTCGGCGCCAGCGACACCGACATGACCGTCACGGTCAGTGCCGGCGACGTGACCGAGGATCTTCGGGTCACTCCTGAGAACTACGACGTCACGCAGGTGGTGGAGGTACCGGCCGGTATGCCGGTACGGCTGAACTCGGCGGGAAAAGGCGAAGCCGTGGTGCAGGGAGTGCTTCGCTATAACCTGCCCGCAGCCGAAGAGGCCGCGAGCGTGTTCGACATCGATGTGGCCTACAACACGGACGAGGTGGAGGTCGACGACCTGGTCGATGTGACCGTGACTCTGATGTTCGATGCTCCCGAGCCTATCAAGGCCGGGATGACCGTGCTCGACGTGTCGGTGCCCACGGGCTTCGCGGCGGTGGTGGAATCGCTCGATCGTCTCAGAGAAGACCCGAAGATCAAGCGGTACGACGTGGCAGGCCGGAAGGTGATCGTCTACATCGAAGACATGAGTCCGGGGGACAAGGTCAGCTTCTCCTTCCAGGCTCGCGCTCTGTACCCGGTGCGAGGCAAGGGCGCCGCTTCGGAGGCCTACTCGTACTACACGCCTGAATGGCGAGGGGAGACCGTCAGCCAGGCTCTGATCGTGGAGTGACTCTCTTGTGGGGCGGGCCCGGAACCCGCTCCTGCGACGGAGGGCCCAGGGGGGTGCCGGGTGGGGATATGATGGCCCCACCGGCACCCGCCCCATGCCGTCCGTCCGACCCGCGTGCTAAGTTAGTGAAGCGAATCCGATCACATCCCTCCGCGCCTCAAGGAGGTCCGGTATGACCCAGTCACTGGCCATCGTTTCGATCGTTCTCCTCCTGGTCGCGATCGGACTGCTGCTGTTCCTGATTCTGCGCTCGCGCCGCGACAAGGTGAGCTCGGAGCTGGAGCGACTCGGGCAGGGACAGGAGCGTGGAGAACGGCTTCTCCGTGAGGAGATGGCCCGCGGCCGGGAAGAAGCGGCGAGGGGTTCTCAGCAGGTTCGCGAAGAGGTCACGGCCGTGGTGAAGGGCTGGGGCGATTCCACCGTCAACAGTATCGGACAGCTCGGCCTACAGCAGAAAAGCCAGTTCGATACCTTCGCCACCCAACTGGTGACGCTCACCGAATCGAACGAGAAGCGAATGAACGAGCTGAGGGCTACGGTCGACGGTCGCCTCAAGCAGATACAGGACGAGAACGCCGGCAAGCTGGAACAGATGAGGCAGACCGTTGACGAGCGCCTGACGGCCACGCTGGAGCAACGGCTCGGGGAGTCTTTCAAGCAGGTGAGCGAGCGACTGGAGGCCGTGCACAAGGGGCTGGGGGAGATGCAGACACTAGCCGCCGGTGTCGGCGATCTGAAGCAGGTGCTCACCAACGTGAAGACCCGGGGGACCTGGGGCGAAGTCCAGCTGGGCATGCTCCTCGAGCAGATAATGACCCCCGACCAATACCAGGCCAATGTCGCCTGCAAGCTGGGATGCGGCGAGCGGGTGGAATTCGCCATACGTCTCCCGGGCCAGGACGGCGGAAACGATGAGGAAGTGTGGCTCCCCATCGATGCGAAGTTCCCCGTCGAAGACTACCAACGCATGCTCGAGGCGCAGGAGAGAGGTGACTCCGCTGGTATGGAGTTGGCCCTCAAGGGACTCGAGGCACGGGTGAAGGCTTCAGCCAAGGACATCCAGACGAAGTACCTGGATCCGCCGCGGACCACCGATTTCGGGATCATGTTCCTACCGACCGAGGGCCTGTATGCCGAGGTCCTCCGCCGCCCGGGTCTGGCGGAATCCCTGCAGAGGGACTGCCGAGTGGTGGTCGCCGGCCCGACGACCCTTGCCGCTCTTCTCAACAGCCTGCAGATGGGCTTCCGCACCCTAGCCGTGGAACAGCGCTCGAGTGAAGTCTGGCAACTCCTGGGTGCAGTCAAGACCCAGTTCGGACATTTCGGCGGGTTGCTGGACAAGGTGCACAAGAAGCTCGATCAGGCATCGAGCACCATCGAGGATGCGGCGAGGAAGAGCCGGACCATCGAACGCAAACTGAGGACGGTTCAGGAGCTTCCCACTGAGAACGCGGACGAACTTCTCGAATTGGGCACCTTCGAGGTCGAAACCGGTGAGGATTACTCTGAGGAGGAGTAGCTGGGCGCACCGAAGTACTGCCCCGGGATCCTGCGTTGTAGGCCCGCTTTTTCTCGAGATCTCGCGGTTTTCGTATGCAGTCGGATTCATGCCGACCGCTACCTGTCGGCGACTGGATGGGGCGGCTCCGGGAGGTACCTGGGAAGGTCCGCGCGGTTCTGAGTGTGGTATGTTTTGCCGTCGGCCAACCACAGGCGGTCTCAAGCCGTGATCTAGGGTGGACCTTCTGCATCCAACGTAGTACCGACAGTGGATCTTCGAGGTACATTGCATGACCGATACCATCGGCCTGGGGTTCAGCGAATGTGACCTGAACGACTTGCGGGAGGCGAAGCGGAGACTGGAGCGTCCCAGCCTCGCAGCCCGAGTCGCCGCCACGGTGGGAAGTCCGATCGAGGCCGGCTTAAGACGGCTGCCCAAGGGATGGAACTACAGAGTGGGGGAGGCTACCGAGGCCGCTCTCTTCAAGGGCCTCGATTTCGCCGTTCGGACGATGGGGCAGACCCAGTCGAGACCATCCCGGAACTGGCTGCACAAGGCGGTGGTGGCCGGGTCCGGGGCTGCGGCCGGCGCGGGTGGCATCTACTTCCTCATCGTGGAGCTGCCGTTCTCCACGTGCGTCATGCTGCGTTCGATCGCAGATATAGCGAGAAGCGAAGGGCACGATATCTCGCAGTTGGAGGTCAGGCTGGCGTGTCTGGGGGTGTTCGCGCTGGGAGGCCCCAGCTCCCTGGACGATTCGTCGGAGACCGGCTACTGGGCGACCCGAGCCGCGCTGGCGAAGTTGGTGCCGGAGGCGGTGAGTCATCTGACCGGACAGGGAGCTGTCGAGAAAGGGGCCCCCGCTTTGGTCAGGCTCATCTCGGCCATCGGTTCGCGCTTCAGTGTGGTGGTGACTGAAGAGGTGGCCGCGAAAGCCATCCCCGTTCTGGGGGCGGTCTCCGGCGCCGGGGTCAATTACGTGTTCATGGATCATTTCCAGGAGATGGCTCGCGGTCATTTCACCATCGCCCGCCTCGAGAAAAAATACGGCACCGCGCTGGTGGAGAGAATCTACAAGGAGATGCCCATCTAGGGCCTTGTAACTCGTGGATGCCTCGTGCCGTAGACCCTCTGCAACGATGACCTGGGTAACGGTGGCAGGCGTCCGGGGTTCAAGGCCTCTATCCTTGACGGTCGAATGATTTCCTGAGAAACTGTTGCCATTGAAACTGATTCTATTGAAACTTGTGCCAGCGAGACCGATGAAGCAGACACGATCGAGATTGCTGTGATTCCGCAATCGGCTTCAACATCCATTTCCAGTCGGGAACACCAGAACGTCGATCCCCTGACGTCCGCCGCGTTTCACGCCTTCGGAGAGATGCTCCGGCTTCATCGTCAGGTGATGCTCAGGATGCTCGCCCAGAAGGGCTTACACCACGGCGAGGCCGTTTGTCTTCCCTTGCTGGTTGGAAACGACGGCATCATCCAACGCGATCTGGCGGCCATCCTCCACGTGTCCCGTCCGCAGGTGACGAAGATCGTGCAGGCTCTCGAGCAGAAAGGGGTGGTCGTCCGGCGCAATGATGAGGACGACCAGCGTCTCACGAGAGTGTACGTCACCGAAGAAGGGCGCCGCCGGGAGTTGGAGATGCGTTCATTCTGGGAGGAGTACCTGGAACAGACGATCGGGAGTCTCTCCGAGGCCGATAGAGTCGAGTTCGAGCGCCTGCTCAGACTCCTCTCCGGTCGGGCATCGCAGCTGCTGGAGGAGGAAGTCCAGGAACCATGAGAAGACTGTTGGCCCGCTATCTGCGGCCGTATGCGAAGCAGATCGCACTGGTGGTCTTCTTGGTCTTCGTCCAGGCGGTCGCCAACCTCGTCCTTCCCAGCCTGAACGCGAGGATCATCAACAACGGGGTGGCTGTCGGCGACACCGGCTACATCGTCTACATGGGCGGCATCATGCTCGGCGTGGCGCTGCTTTCGGGGATCTGCTCCATCTTCGGCGTGTACTGGGCGGCGAAGACGGCCATGTCCGTCGGCCGTGATGTGCGCGGCGACCTGTTCCGCAAGGTAGAGAGTTTCTCTCAGCGCGAAATCAACCAGTTCGGTGCTCCGTCACTCATCAACCGCAACACCAATGACGTGCAGCAGGTCCAGTTGCTGCTCGCCATAGGCCTCACCATCATGATCATGGCCCCGCTCATGGCGATCGGGGGCATCATCATGGCTCTGAGGCAGGACGTCGTCCTGTCCTGGGTGCTGGCCGTCATCCTGCCCTTGATGGCTCTGGTGTTGTTCGTGGTGATCCGGCGCGCCATCCCTCTCTTCCGGTCCATGCAGGTCAGACTCGATCGAGTCAATCAAGTCATGCGCGAGACCTTGACCGGCATGCGGGTGATCAGAGCGTTCGCGCGTGAGGACTACGAGGAGGAGCGTTTCGACAAAGCCAACCAGGACCTCACTGAGACGGGGTTGCACGCCATGCGCCTCTTCGCAGTTGTGTTCCCCGCTTTGCTTGCCATCATGAACTTCTCCACGGTCGCGGTCATGTACTTCGGGGCCTACCGGGTGGACAGCGGCGGCATGCCGATAGGCAACCTCACCGCCTTCATGATGTACGTCATGATGATCCTCTTCTCGGTCCTGATGGCTACCATGCTGGCGGCGATGGTCCCGCGGGCGGCCGCCTCGGCCGACCGTATCCAGAAGGTGCTCGAGGTAGAGCCGTCTATAGGCGATCCCGCCTCACCGGCACCGTTGATAAGCCTCGACGGAGGGCGGCGGGGTCTGGTCGAGTTCAAGGACGTGGAATTCCGCTACCCCGGGGCGGAAGACCCGGTGCTCAGCCAGATCTCGTTCTCGGCCCGGCCGGGCGAGACGACGGCCATCGTCGGCAGCACGGGGTGCGGGAAGTCCACCCTGATCAGTCTCATTCCCCGGCTCTACGACGTGACAGGCGGTTCCATCGAGATCGACGGCCGTGACATCCGGGATATCGAGCGGGCGGAACTCTGGCGTCATATCGGTTTCGTTCCTCAGAAGGCCTTCCTGTTCTCGGGAACGGTGGCCAGCAACCTCCGCTACGGCGACGAGACGGCGGACGATGAAGAACTCTGGGAAGCTCTTGCCATCGCTCAGGCAGAAGATTTCGTCAAAGCCATGCCGGACGGCCTGGACGAGCCTATCTCCCAGGGAGGATCGACGGTCTCCGGCGGCCAGCGACAGCGCCTGGCCATCGCGCGGGCGCTTGTCAGGAAGCCGGATGTCTATGTGTTCGATGACAGTTTCTCTGCCCTGGACTTCAAGACCGATTCGCGGCTGCGGGCGGCCCTGAAGCGGGAGGTGGCCGGGGCGACCGTCATCATCGTCGCTCAGCGGGTCAGTACCATCCTGCACGCGGACCAGATCATCGTGCTCGAGAAGGGTCTCATCGCCGGCGCCGGCACCCATGAAGAGCTTCTGGACTGCTGCGAGACCTATCGCGAGATCGTCTACTCGCAGCTGAGCGAGGAGGAAGTGGCGTGAGCGACCGCGCCCAGGAACCCGACGAGGCGATGTCGAGCTCCGGCGGCCCATCCGAGGGCGAAGTCGCACGGAACGGGGCCGGCCCTCCCCAGGAGGGCGGGCGCTCGAGCCGGGCTACGCGCCGGAGACCGCAGAGCGGTCCGGGGTTCGGGCCCCCCGGTCTGATCGGCACCGGCGAAAAGGCCAAGGATTTCAAGGGTTCCTTCAAGCGCTTGGTGGGTAGGCTGCGGTCTGAGTATCGGATGATCGCGCTGATCGTCATGCTTGCCGTCATCAGCGTAACCTGCACCATCTCGGCCCCCAAAATACTCGCCGGGGCCACCGACCTCATCTTTGAAGGGGCGATCAGCAAGCAGTTGCCCGCAGGGGTCACGAAGGAGCAGGTGATCGCAGGGCTGGAGGCCCAGGGTCAAGATCAGCTCGCCAGCCTGCTCTCCGGGATGGATCTCACGCCCGGCCAGGGCGTCGATTTCGCCGCGGTTGGTAGGATAGTGCTCATCGTCACGGCGATCTATCTGCTCAGTTCCCTATTTGCGTGGCTGCAGGGCTATCTCATGGCCGGGGTGGTACAGCGCGTGGTTTACAAGCTCCGCCGTGAGGTCGACCTCAAGCTTGCCCGCCTTCCACTGGGATACTTCGACAGTCACCCCCGAGGAGACATCCTCAGCCGGGTGACCAACGATATCGACAACATCCAGCAGACTCTGCAGCAGACCCTCACACAGATAATCACGTCCATCCTCACCCTTGTGGGTGTGCTGGCGATGATGTTCTGGATCAGCCCGCTCTTGGCGATCATCGCGCTTGTCACGGTCCCCATTTCGGTGGCGCTGGCCATGGTCATAGCCAGACGTTCTCAGAAGCAGTTTGCTCATCAGTGGGAGCGCACCGGGACTCTCAACGCGCACGTGGAGGAGATGTTCACGGGACACAACATCGTGAAGATGTTCGGTCGCCAGAAGCAGGCTATCGCCACGTTCGACGACGAGAACGACGGCCTCTATCAGGCCAGCTTCAGGGCCCAATTCATCTCCGGCATCATCATGCCGTCGATGATGTTCATCGGGAACCTGAGATATGTGGCCATCGCCGTCGTAGGGGGGCTGCGGGTAGCGAACGGCATGATCTCCCTCGGCGACGTCCAGGCGTTCATCCAATACTCACAGCAGTTCGGCCAGCCGATCACCCAGACCGCCAGTGTGGTCAACATCCTCCAGTCGGCGGTGGCCTCCTCGGAACGGGTGTTCGAGCTACTGGATGAGGCCGAGGAGAAGCCCGATGTGCCCGCGCCGGTGGTTCTCAGGCATCCGCAGGGCCGCATCAGCCTCAAGGACGTCTCCTTCCGTTATGTGCCGGACACACCGCTGATCGAAGACCTCAACTTAGAGGTGGAGCCCGGCCAAACGGTGGCCATCGTGGGCCCTACGGGAGCCGGCAAGACTACTTTGGTCAACCTCTTGATGCGTTTCTACGAGATCGACGAAGGGACCATCTCCATCGACGACGTCGATACCCGGAATATGACCCGCGAGGATCTCAGAGGGCTTTTCGGCATGGTCCTTCAGGACGCGTGGCTCTTCGGAGGCACGATCCGTGAGAACATCGCCTACGGGCGTGAAGAGGCGAGCTGGGAGGAGATCCTCGCCGCTGCAGAAGCGGCTCACGTGGACCACTTCGTACGGACTCTACCGGAGGGCTACGACACCCGCCTGGACGATGAGTCAGCCACCGTCTCCCAGGGGGAGCGGCAGCTTCTCACCATCGCCCGGGCCTTCTTGGCCAATCCGGAGATCCTTATCCTGGACGAGGCTACCAGTTCGGTGGACACACGTACCGAGGTCCTGATCCAGAGGGCCATGGCCAGATTGCTGCGGGGCCGGACCAATTTTGTCATCGCGCACCGCCTGTCGACCATCCGGGACGCCGACGTGATCCTGGTGATGAACGAGGGGAGCATCATCGAGCAGGGCACTCACGTGGAGCTCTTGGCTCGGCGTGGCTTCTACTACGACCTCTATAACAGCCAGTTCGAGGAAGCGCTGGTGGAGGCCTCCTGATATCTCCGGCTCCCAGGACTTCGCCCCCCAGGACTTCGCCCCCCAGGACTTCACCTTCCGAAGGGGACTCAGACTACCTTTGTCCCCTTGTGGGTATGACACTGGTCATTCACGAAATACCACGGGGGTGCCATCATGACCGACCGGCAAACAGCCGTCACCGCCTTGCTTCCCTGCCCGGCAGTCGTCGTCACTGCCGCCGCGGGGGAACGGCGTGATGCCATGACGGCTACGGCGTTCTTCGTAGCCGAGGTCCCACCATTGCTCAGCGTGAGTGTGGCCGGGCACCATCTGACAAACGAGTTGATCGAAGAGTCGGGGGAGTTCGTGGTCAATCTGACTACGCCGGAGCAGGTAGAGATGGTGCGGAAGCTGGGCTCCACTCATGGTCGGGATGTAGACAAGTTCGAGGAGTTCGGAGTGGGCACGGAGCCGAGCGAGACCGTGGGCGCTCCCCGCATCATCGGCACTTATGCCTGTTTGGAATGCAAGGTGATGGGGTCCCACCCGGCTGCGACATACCGTGTCTACACGGCGGAGGTGACGGCCCTTGCGGTGCATGAGGAGCGGAAACCGTTGCTGTGGCACCTGGGCCGCTTCTTCTTGATCGGCGCCCAGGTTATTTGAGCGGAGGGGGGAGCGAAGATGGGGCCTCGGCTGGTATCATCCCAGGCCAAGATCAAGAGGTGATATGCGGCTGAAGCGCGACGGCGAGGAACGGCGGGCTACTGAACAGGATGTCACACACATGAGCGATGAGAAGGCGATGGAGCAGCTGCGCACACTGAAGACGGAGGTTCTTCACGGCGGCGGCCTGGAACGTACCGAAGCCCGGCACAGGAAAGGCAGGAAGACTGCGCGCGAGCGCGTGATCGAACTGCTCGACCAGGGGACTTTCGTCGAACTCGACATGTTCATGGCCTCTGGGCCATCCGAGTCCGGGGCGGACGGCGAGCGGCCCGCGGGCGGCGGAGTCATAACCGGCTACGGGAAGATCACCGGAAGGGACGTGTATGTCTTCGCGCAGGACTCCACTCTCTTCGACGGCCCGCTGGCGGAGACCGGCGCTCGGAGGATCATCAAGGTGATGGACCTGGCGATGAAGAACGGCGCCCCGCTGGTGGGAGTACACGACTCAGGTCTCGCCGGAGCCCAAGAAGGCGTCCCCTCTCTCGGCGGCTACGCCGAGGTCTTCTTTCGTAACGTCATGGCTTCCGGGGTCATACCGCAGATCTCGGCGGTGATGGGTCCCTGCGTGGGTGAGGCGGCCTACGCACCTGCTATGACAGACTTCATCATCATGGTCAAAGGCACCAGCCACATGTTCGTCAACAGTCCCGCGTCCATCGAGAACGCGACCGGCGAGCGTGTGTCCGGCGAAGATCTGGGAGGGGCCTTGACCCACAACGCCCGTACGGGGGTCGCTCATCTGGCTGCCGAAGACGAAGAGCACTGCCTCGAACTGATCCGGGCGCTGCTCTCCTATCTGCCCCAGAACAACCTGGACGAGGCACCGCGGATGGAGTCCGACGACCCAGCGGATCGCCAGGACGAAGACCTGGACGAGATCGTGCCGAGCGAGTCCAGCGGGTCCTACAGCATGCACGAGGTCATCGCCCGGGTGGTGGACCATGGTCAGTTCTTGGAGATCATGCCCTATTGGGCCCAGAACCTGGTGGTCGGGTTTGCCCGGCTGGGCGGTCGATCGGTCGGGATCGTGGCCAACGAGCCCGCGCCCGGCGGAGGCGCGCTGGACAATGACGCGTCCGTCAAGGGCGCCCGCTTCGTACGTTTCTGCGACGCCTTCAACATACCCCTGATCGTCCTGGAGGACGTGCCCGGCTTCGCACCCGGGATCGCCCAGGAGCACGGCGGACTCATCCGCAACGGGGCCAAACTCCTGTACGCCTTCTGCGAGGCGACGGTGCCGAAGATCACCGTGATCACTCGTAAGGCCGGTGCCGAGGCCTATGACGTCATGTGTTCGAAGCACGCCCGAGCAGATCTCAACTTCGCTTGGCCGTCCGCCGAGATCACGGTCATCGGGCCCGTAGACCCTGTGGCCCTGCCTTTGGCTGCGGCCGCTCACGGCTACATCGACGACATAATCGAGCCGCGGGAAACACGGGCTCGGCTGATCTCTGCTCTCGAGCTCTGCTCATCCAAGCGGGAAGGCCGGCCTCCGAAGAAGCACGGCAACATCCCGCTCTGATCGAGGAGGCATGACCATATGCCCAGTGCCAGGAACCCCGTCCAGATAACCGATCTGGTGTTGCGTGACGCGCACCAGTCACTGCTCGCCACCCGCATGCGGGTAGAAGACATGCTGCCTATCGCCGACAAGCTCAACCGTGCCGGATACTGGTCCATCGAGATGTGGGGCGGAGCAACGTTCGACGCCATGATGCGCTTCCTGCATGAGGATCCCTGGGAGCGGGTCAGAGTGCTCAAGGCCGCTATGCCGGACACCCGGCTGCAGATGCTGTTACGCGGCCAGAACGTGGTGGGATATCGGAACTACGCGGACGACGTGTTGCGCGAGTTCGTCCGCTTGGCTGCACGGGCCGGCATAGATGTGTTCCGCATATTCGACGCCCTCAACGACCCGCGCAACATGCGGGTGGCCATGGAGGCGGTCAGGGAGAACGGGCGGTGGGTCGAAGCCACCATCAGCTACACGAAGAGTCCGGTTCATGACGTTTCCTTGTTCCTACGCTTCGCCGGCGAGGTGGTGGACATGGGGGCGCAAAGCATCTGCATCAAGGATATGGCCGGCCTCCTCGACCCGTCGGACGCCTACGAACTGGTGAGCGCCCTCAAGTCGGCATATCCGGACGTTCTGGTCCACATGCATTCTCACTACACGTCGGGTATGGCCTCCATGTCGTACCTGAAGGCGGTGGAGGCAGGTGCGGACATCCTTGACTGCGCCATCTCCTCCATGTCCATGGGGACGTCCCATCCGCCCACGGAGGCGATGGTGGCGGCGCTGGCGGGTACGGACCGTGAGACGGTCATGGATATCGAGTTGCTCAAAGAGATATCAGAGTACTTCCGCGAAGTGCGTAAGAAGTACGCACCTTACGAGAGCGCCTTCACTGCGGTCGACCCGGCCGTGCTCTTGTGGCAGATACCCGGCGGCATGATCTCCAACCTCTCGTCCCAGTTGAAGGAGCAGGGAGCCCTCGATCGCATGGACGAGGTCATGGCCGAGGTACCGCGGGTGCGCAAAGAGCTGGGCTACCCTCCCCTGGTGACGCCTACCTCGCAGATAGTGGGCACGCAGGCCACCCTGAACGTTCTCATGGGCCGTTACAAGATGATCACCAAGGAAACGAAGGCCTACGTGCAGGGGCTCTACGGACGGCCTCCCGGCCCGATAGACCCGGAAATGCAGAAGCTGTGCATCGGAGACGAGATTCCCATCACGACGCGGCCCGCCGACTCCCTCGAGCCCGAGCTTCCTCTGCGGAGAGCTGAGCTCGACCAGAAGGGCATCAGATACAGCGAGGAAGATCTCTTGTCCTATGCCCTGTTCCCGCAGGTGGCTTTGGAGTTCTTCGAGCGCCGCGACCGCAAGGAGCGCCCACTGTCCGAGGTGGCCTCTCTCGCCGCGGTGATCGCGGAGCTCTTGGGTGCCCGAGAGGAGAAGGAGATGCAGACGGCCGCGGCGTGTCCTCCCGGTACGGCGGCCTCGGCTTGGGCGGCGGTTGCTCGCCGGGAGCGCGTACACGCCCGAGGCGGAGGGTGGGGGTACTAGCGTGAAGTTCCGGGTCAAGATCGACGGCATGGACCACCTGGTGGTGTCGAGTCCCGATGGTGGCCTGGCGGTCGATTCCCACCGCTTCGACGTCAAGCTGAGCAAACCCTCGGGGGACCGACGTGTCGTCCAAGTGGGGGAAAAGAGCTACGAGGTCCGGATCGCCGAATCAGATGTAGACGCCGGTTCGCATGTGCTCGAACTCGCCGGTGAGCGGATCTCCATAACCGTGATGGATATCTCATCCGGCGGTATGGCCCCGGTTCGCGGCACCGCCATGTCGGTCATCGGGGGACGGGTCACGGCTGGGCCCACTCCCGCGGGGGCCGGTCCAGCGAAGCCGGCGGAACCGGCTCTCGTGGTCGAGGCCACGGGCCAGGGCGTGCGCGCCCCCATGCCGGGCAAGATCGTGAAGATCCTTGTCAAGGCCGGCGACAAGGTGGGGGCGGGGGACCCGGTGGTCACGCTCGAGGCCATGAAGATGGAGAACGAGCTCTGTGCTCCCGTGGGGGGCACGGTGAAGGCGGTGCCCGTCCAGAAAGGCGACTCGGTCGAAGGCGGCCAGTTGCTGGTCGCGATCGCCTGAGAAATCTGCCCGGGAGGCGAAGCCTCTGCTGGGGGGCCTCAGTGGCCGATACTACGGGCGGCGGTAGCCCTTTCTTGCATCGTAGTGGCCTCCAGCGGCCGACCCGTCTCTGCGTACAGGGCTGCCAGATTCTCGAGGACGGTGGCGACATCGGGATGGTCTTGGCCGAGGGCGCTCTCTCGGATGGCGAGGGCCCGCGTCAGAAGGTCCTCGGCCTCCGCGTAGTCGCCTCGGATTCGGCGCAGCTCCGCCAAGCCGTTCAAACTGAGGGCGACATCGGGATGGTCCGCCCCGAGGCTTTTCTCCGTGATCGTTAAGGCTCGTTTGTAGAGGGGTTCCGCATCTTCGTAGCGTTCCTGAGCCCTGTAAAGATCGGCAAGATTGTCCAGACTGAGCGCGACATCGGGATGTTCGGGTCCCAGGGCCTTCTCCCCGATGACCAGGGCTCGCTTGTAGAGCGGTTCGGCCTCGTCGTATCGGCCCTGAGCTTTGTACAGCTCCGCCAGGTTGTCGAGGCTGGTGGCCACATGGGGGTGATCCGGCCCCAGGGCCTTCTCCCGTATGGTCAAGGCCCGGCCATGGAGGGGCTCGGCCTCTGAATAGCGGCCCTGGGCGTCGTACAGCACGGCCAGGTTTCCCAAGCTGGTGGCGACATCGGGGTGGTCGGGGCCAAGGGCTTTCTCCCATATCGCGAGGGCGCGCTGGTGGAGCGGCTCTGCCTGCGTGTATAGACCCTGGACAGTGTAGAGGACGGCAAGGCCGTTGAGGCTTAACGCGAGGTCGGGGTGCTCGGGATCAAGGGCTTTGTCGGCGATGACGAGGGCACGCCTGTAGAGCGGCTCCGCCTCCCCGTACAGGCCCTGGGCAAAGTAGAGACTGGCGAGGTTGTTCAGGCTTTTGGCCACATCGGGATGGTCGGTGCCGAGACCTCTCTCTCGGATGGCGAGGGACCTTCTGTAGAGCGGTTCGGCTTCGGCATAGCGCCCTTGAATCCGAAACAACTCGGCGAGACCTTCCAGGTCGGGAAGGGCGTCGGCGCTATCGGGGCCCACGGAGGTATCCAGGATGGTAAGCGCCCGTTTGTAGAGCGGTTCGGCTTCGGCGGGTCGCCCCTGACCGTCGCAGGACTGGGCGAGGGTGGTGAGAGTCTCGGCCACGCGGGGGTGGAGCGGACCAAGGGCTTTCTCCCGTATGGCTAAGGCACGTCTGTGGAGGGCTTCGGCCTCGGAATAACGCATTTGCTCCTGGTAGACGCTTGCGAGACTCTCGATGGCCAGGGCTACGTCCAGATGATCGGGGCCGAGGGCCTTCTCCCAAATGGCCAGGGATCGCGCGTACAAAGGCTCGGCGGTCTCGGCATCGTTCTGAGCAAGGTGTGAGCCCCCAAGGGTCTCGAGAACAAGGGCCACGTCCGGATGATCGGGTCCGAGCGCGTTCTCCCTTATGACCAGGGAGCGCTCGTATGCGGCCTGGGCCCCGACGTGATCGCCGGCAGCGGCGAGCAACAACCCGAGATCAACCAGCCGGGAAGCAACCTGGGCATGGTCGGTGCCAAGGGCTTGCTCGGTAGCCCGAAGAGCCCTCTCGGCCGTATCGAGGGCCCCCTCGAGATCCCCTTGCTCGTACCGAGACGATACCTCGCTCGCGAGGCTCGTCCATCCGCTACCCTGGGTGGGTGTGTCCACTTCTCTCCTAAGTCCGATCGGATGGTCGTGACAGGACCCGTGTCTGCCGTGTGACAAGCAACTGTATAGTGTGGCTCACGGGCCGTCAACCACGGGGTACCTCCGACGGCCACCTGAGCGACTTTCGCGGCCGAAGGTCGTCGATGTTGACTCCCCCCACGAGCAACGTGGGGAACTATGAGGGACCGGGAAGGGATCGTACGGCGTGCATCATATTTACCGGGGTTGCACCAGCGGAAGGGAGACCGGGAGTGAAGAGGAAATCGGCGGGAGCATATTTACTGGTCCTGGTCATGATCGTGGTCGGCCTCGGAGCAGCGGGTTGTGGCGGGAACGACTCCGGTGCCGCGGGCTCGAGCACGGTGTCGACTGCCGTGGGGAGCACAGCGACCACTGCACCCGTTGGGGAAGAGAAAACCTTCACTGTTGCCGAACTAGCGGAGTTCGACGGCCAAGACGGTAGGGCGGCCTATGTTGCCGTAGATGGAGTCGTCTATGACGTATCGGACAGCGCAAGGTGGCCTGAAGGCCGGCATTTCTCCTGCAACCTCGGCGCTATGGCGCGGAATGACCTCTCGGCGGAAATCGAGCAGGCTCCGGCCAACATGAGAGCACTCCTAGAGAAGATGCCTATCGTGGGGAAGCTGGAGTAGCGGAGGGTCCGTTCTTTCGGTCGCCCGAGACGGTCGCAGGAGGAAGGCCATGAAGAAGCCGTTCAACGGGGCCTCGCGGATTCTGCTGCAGGTGTTGGTGGTCGTCGTGGGCCTGGGGTTGCTGGCCGTTCCCCCGATCGTGCTCGCCCTTTCGGATACGGATTGGTCCGAGGCCCTGTGGACGACCTTGCGAATAGCCGCCCTGGAGGCGTTCACGCTTGTCTTCATCGACATCGTCACCGGTGCGTTCCGGCCTTTCTTCGTCCGTGTCTACAAAGGCCGCACAGTTCAGCGTGCGCACGCGATCATCGCCTTGGTGGGGTTCGCCGTCGCGGTCGCGCATGGACTCATGGCCTTCGTGTTCGGTGTCTCAGGCTACACGACCGCCGCCGTATGGATCGGTCCCAGCGTGCTGGTGGTCCTGGTGGCCGTCATCTCCACTGCCTTGACGCGAAGACGGCTCCGTCGCTCCTGGCGATGGGTACATCGCCTCAACTACATGGTCTTCGTGGCCGTGCTGACACACGGGCTGCTGTTGGGGTACGACTTGGATGTCTCGGTTCTCCTCAAGGTGTGGTTCGCTCTCTACGCGGCCGTGGTGGTCGTGGGGTTCGCCTATCGGATAGTTACCCAAGTCCGCAACGCGGGCGGGGGCGCGTGAAGGGCTGGCGATCCATCCGGCCGGTCCTGAGGGACGGTTTGTTTCCGGGCCTACTCAGGAATAAGAAGTCGTACACGGCAAGGCCGGCGGATTGATCGCGCCGAACGAAAGGAGTACGGAATGCCTACCTACGTCGTGCTCACCACCCTCACGGACGAAGGCAGAAAGACGCTGCTGCACAATCCGGGCAGGATCCGGGAGGTCAACAAAGAGATCGAGGCGATGGGCATCACCCTCAAGGATCAGTACGCTCTTCTCGGCCAGTTCGACTTCGTGAACGTTCTCGAGGCCGAGAGCAATGAAGCCATCACCCGCATGGCCGTCCAGTTAGGATCGCGGGGGACGGTGTCGACGCTCACCCTTCCGGCGATTCCTACTGAGGAATTCATCACGGGCCTGGAGAAGTAAGACTCGCCCCCTCGCTGTCGTTCTCATGAATGCCATCACACGGCGTAAAGCAGGAAGTGCTTTACGTTTCACGAAGCTATTTTGAGGCAAGAGCTTTGCTCACAGGGAGCAGCTTTCGCTCATCTGACACGAGCGGGCAGAGAAAGGGGTGTCGATGGAGGAGGAGTCGAAGGGGACCAAGCCCTTCAACATCAGGATGCCGGCTTGGGCGATCGAGTACATCGACCGCCGCTCCAAGGAGCAGGGCATCACCAAGACCGACGTGGTGGTGGAGGCCCTATGGCGCCTGAGGTCGGACGACGTACGCCGGCTTATGCGGGCAGGGTACGAGGAGATGCGGGAGACGGACCGGCGGCTGGCTGAGGAGGTGATGGTGGTCTCCGGCGGCGCCCCGGGGCGATGATGACAGGCGGCGAGATACGGCGAGGTTCGATCTACCTTGCCGATTTCGGCGTGGACGCCGATGTCCAGCCGGGAGGCAGAAGTAAGAAGCGGCCGGTGCTTGTCGTCCAGAACGACTGGGGGAACGCGTACGCCGACACGACGATCGTCGTGCCTCTGAGTTCGGGGGTGCCTTCCCGATCGTATCCGTTCCACGTGGAACTTCCCGCGGACATCTTGGGTAAGCCCGGGATCATCCTGTGCGAGCAGATCTGGACCTTGAGCCTCCAGCGTCTCGATCCTGGGGAGCTGGCCGAGTGTCCCTCATGGCTCATGGACCAGGTGGATGAAGCGCTCCGCCACTCGCTAGGGCTGTCCGCCGAGACCGCACAGCGGCCTTTCGCCTAGCGGCCCCCAGCCGATGGAGGCACCGAGAGAACGGCTTCTCGGCGGCGAACGGGGGACCGGGTGGCCCGGTCAGGTGGGGTCGGGAGGGCCCTCCACTTCGATGAAGATCCGGTCCACTTCCGGGAAGGGCCCCGTGATGCCCTCCTCGATACGGTGCACGGCGGCGTGGATCTCCTCTACCACAAGGCCCGGGGCGAAACGCACCTCGATGTTGAGCAGCACGTTTTCCGGTCCCAAGTGCAGGGTCAGTACCGCGCCGAGTCCTTCCACCGCCGGGTCCGCCAAGGCGATCTCCCGGATGGCCGCCACCAGAGCCGGGTCGGCCGCTTCGCCGACCATCAGGCTCCTGCTCTCGTAGGCGAGCCAACTGGCGGTGCATATCAGGATGATGCCGATCACCAGCGAGGCCACACCGTCGACGAGGGGCGCTTCCAACTGATGGCTGAGGAAGACGCCGACGAAGGCGACCACCAGCCCCAGAAGTGCCGCTGTGTCCTCGAAAAGCACCGTGAACAGACTGGGGTCCTTGCCATGGCGGATCGCCGTCAAGACCCGTTGAGTGCCTTTGGCCTTGCGGAACACCCTCCAGGCTACGCTGAACGAGAACAACTCGAACACCATGGCCAGGGCGAGCACGATGTAGTTGATGGTAGGGTTCTCGAGAGGGGAGGGGTCGCGGATGTGCACGATACCCTCGTAGAGGGACATGCCGCCCCCCACGCCGAAGATGCTCACGGCGACGATGAGGCTCCAGAAGTAGACCTCCATGCCGTGGCCGAACGGATGGTTGGTATCGGCCGGCCGGGCTCCACGCCGCAGGCCGTGGAAGAGGAGCACGCCGTTGCCGGTGTCGACCAGAGAGTGGATACCTTCGGAGATCATGGCCGAGCTGCCGGTCAGGGCTGCGGCCATGAACTTGATGGCCGCGATGGCCGCGTTGCCCACTATCGCGGCCACCACAGCTTTTTTCGACTCTGCCGCCATGAGCTCCACTCTACACCGCGGTGCTGCCTGTGTGTATTCTGTCCCGCGGACGTGCGCCGGGGTCGGGTGCGTAGGAGACAGGTATCTGGCGCCGCTTCGCGAGTCCGGGGCCGGCTTGACAACGAGTCTTGGCTGCGCGACCCTTGCCCGAGTCTCTGAGGCTGTGCGGCGGGGGCGACCAGCGGACTCGGCGGGAAGGTGTAGTTTGAGGATACTTCCATGGATCTGCGACTGAGGGGCTACGACAAGATCGTCCGGTTGGTGGAGAAGGGGGTCATCGCCCTCAATCCTCTCAGCCTGGACATCGGCGACGATGTGGATGTGAGCCGGATCTCCGGGGACGGGGTGACCCTGTATCCGGGATGCCGTATCTACGGCGCCAAGACCGTCGTCTCGGCAGGCTGCACGTTGGGTGCCGAAGGCCCGGTCACGCTCGAGGACTGCCGTCTGGGCCCCGAGGTGGAACTCAAAGGGGGCAGTTTCAAGCAGGCGGTCTTCCTGGAGAAGGCAAGCATGGGGCCGGGAGCTCAGGTGCGGGAGGGATGTCTGCTGGAGGAGGAGGCCGGTGGTGCGCACAGCGTGGGGCTGAAGCAGACCGTCCTTCTGCCGTTCGTCACCCTTGGGAGTCTCATCAATCTCTGCGACTGTCTCATGGCCGGGGGGACCAGCCGGAAAGACCACAGCGAGGTAGGCAGTTCCTACATCCACTTCAACTACACGCCCGATGGCGGCAAGGCCACGCCCTCCCTCTTCGGGGACGTACCCCGCGGGGTGATGCTGGACCGGCCGCCGATCTTCCTGGGCGGCCAAGGGGGAGTAGTCGGCCCCGTTCGGGTCGCATACGGCACGGTGGTCGCCGCCGGGTCGATCCTCCGCCGTGATGTCCTCGATGAGGGCAGACTCGTCGTCACCGCTGCGCCTCCCGGTCTGGAACGGGATCGGAGCCCCGGCGCCTTCGCGGATCTGCGCCGGGTCGTTCGTAACAACGTGGTCTATCTCGCGAACCTGGCAGCGCTGGAGGCATGGTACGTGGAAACCCGGCAGCCGTTCTTCGCAAGACAGGACATGGGCGCTCTGGTGTACGAAGGGGCCTTGGAGATGTTGTCTTCAGCAAAGCGGGAGCGTACGTACCGTCTGAAGACCTTGGCGGAGACGGCGCGGGTCTCGAATCCTGCTGGGCGAGAGTTCAAGGAGCGGGCCGATGAGGTCTGCGGGCTGTTCGAGGGGTTTTCGGCGGGAGCCGGCGCGGAGACCTTTCTCAAGACGTTCGAGCCTGCCGCTGCGGCCGCGACCGGTGGCTATGTCGAAACGATCCAAAGGTTGACACCAGAGGTGCGGACCAAAGGATTCGAGTGGCTCCAGGGGATTGTCGACACGCTCTGCGAGAAAGCGCAGACGCTCCTACCGTCGATGGACCTTGTCGGTAGAGGGCGCTAGGTACCGCGTGAGGCAGCGGCACGTGGGCAGGTTGTTCGGGACCGACGGGATAAGAGGCGAAGCCTATCGGTATCCCATGGACGCGGAGACGGCCTTCGCCGTCGGCCAGGCCCTGACCCGGGTCCTCGGCAAGCGGCACCGCACGACTAAAGTGGTCATCGGCAAAGATACCCGTGTCTCCGGGGACATGCTTGAGAGCGCTCTGGAGGCGGGCGTCAGATCCGCGGGGGGCGCTCCCTGCCTCGTGGGAGTCCTGCCCACGCCGGGAGTCGCCTTTGTCACTGCCAACGGACAGGCGGATGCCGGTGTGGTCGTCTCCGCTTCTCACAATCCCTATCAGGACAACGGCATCAAGGTCTTCTCGGGTGTCGGCTTCAAACTCAGCGACGAGCAGCAAGAAGCCATCGAGGACCTCGTCCTTGGGGGCCGCCTGCCCAGAATGACGCCCCCCTCGTCCGACACGAGTCCGGTCCGCCGTCTGGACGACGCCACCTCGCGGTACGTCACCTTCCTGAAGAACACCTTTCCTCACGATCTCTCAGCGAAGGGCCTGAAGATGGTCCTGGACACGGCAAACGGCGCCACCTACCAGGTGGCTCCGGCGGTCTTTGCCGGATTGGGGGCCGAGGTCATAGTGATCCACGACACGCCCGATGGGCTGAACATAAACAGAGATTGCGGTTCGGAGCATACCGAAGACCTCGCGAAGACGGTCGCGGAGAACCGAGCAGCGATCGGCCTGGCTTTCGATGGCGACGGTGACCGCTTGATCGCGGTGGACGAGAAGGGCGCGAAGCTTACCGGGGATCAGGTGCTGATCATCTGTGCCTTGATGCTCAAGGAAGCAGGCCGGCTGAAAAACGATCTGCTCGTCTCCACCATCATGAGCAACATGGGCTTGAGCGCAGCCTGCAGGAAGTACGGCCTGAGGAACCATGCGGCCCGGGTGGGTGACCGCTACGTGCTGGAAGACATGCAGCGACTGGGAGCGGTGCTGGGAGGGGAGGAATCCGGTCATGTGATCTTCCTCGACCACCACACCACAGGTGATGGGATCCTAGCAGGCATACAGCTCGTGGCTGCCATGCTCAACGCCGGTAGGCCTCTTTCGGAGATGGCCGGATTGATGGAAGTGTTTCCGCAGCGGCTCGTGAATGTCGAGGTCAAGAGCAAGCCCGAAATCGAATCGGTGCCCGAGATCATCGAGGCTATCAGACAGGTGGAAGCTGCACTCGGCCAAGAGGGACGCGTCCTGGTGAGATACTCCGGCACCCAGGATATGTGCCGAGTCATGGTCGAGGGGCCTACCGAGGAGATCACGGAGAGATACGCCTTGCAGCTGGCCGGCGTGGTGAAAGCGGCGATCGGATAGGGACGTGGCGCTAGAACAGGATATCGTCCGACTGGTGGAGGAGCGCGGTCCTCAGACCGGGGCCGAGGTGCGTGAAGCCCTGGGCGCGAAGGGTTTCGGCCTGTGGCAGGCGTGCATGCGGTCGAACGAGCTCGGAGTCAGACGGGTAGGGCGGTGGTATCTCAGGCTCGACAAGAAAGTGGAAGGCTACGCCCGGTTGTCGCCGTCGATTCTGCGCGAGTTCCTCACCTACTCGGTGGTGGGGCTTGCGAGCGATCCGGTCAGGCTGGATGTGCGGGCAGAGCAGCTTGCGGCCCGAATCAAAGAGATCAGCGCAGCCAAGCTTAGGCTGGCGCAGAGGGTGATCGGCGAGATCGGCAGTCGCGTCGTGGGGGAGGAGGCCGGGGCGGAGGAGCTCTTCTGCGTCCTTCTCGCGGGCGACATAGTGTACGAGATGGGTCACGACGCACCCCGGCCGGAACGCAGCACCGGGACCATGGTGAGGGGCTCCGATATCGACTTGGTCGTCATCATGAATGACACAGCGCCGGAGGAACTGGCCAAAAAGATCGACGACGCCATCTATGAGCAGAAATACCGCTACCTCATCAACCCGTCCATAAGGGAGGAGATCGACTACGTCATCAAACCCCTCGAACGTCTCAAAGGGCAGGCTGAGTTCGACACTTTCAAGAAGATGGTGCCCTGCAAGATCCTGGACGAGGCCGTCTGGTTATACGGCAGCCAGACGTTGTTTCGGGCGGCGAAGGCTGTGCTGGTGGAACGGGGGATCTCCGACAAACTGACCGCCATGGAAGAAGACGCGGTCCGGTTTCGGCAGAGGGCCGAGAAAGATCTTCTGACCATGGGCGAGCGCAGCCTGAGCGGCGTCCGCATGCATCTGTTCTACCCCACTGAGGAGTCCGACGAGTTCGATTGACCGGAAAACCCCGACGGGGGGCCGATCCATCCGCCGGGGTCTGTCCGAGTGTAGAGACACGTTCAGAGCCCCGGTCGAGGCCGGAGCGCCGACTTAGGCGAAGTAGCGGTCGAGAAGACCCTGGAAGGCCTTTCCGTGGCGAGCCTCGTCCCTGGCCATCTCGTGCACGGTGTCGTGAATGGCATCGTAGCCGAGCTCCTTGGCCAACTTGGCCAGCTCCACCTTGCCGGCGGTGGCGCCGCATTCGGCCTCTACCCGCTTCTGCAGATTGGTCTTGCCCTCGGCCGATACGACTTCTCCGAGCAGTTCCGCGAAGCGGGCGGCGTGGTCCGCCTCCTCGAAGGCGATGCGTTTGTAAGCTTCGGCGATCTCCGGATAACCCTCCCGGTCGGCCGCTCGGGACATGGCCAGATACATGCCGACCTCGGAGCATTCTCCGTCGAAGTTGTTCTTGAGACCCTCGATCACCCGCGGGTCGACGTCCTTGGCGATGCCGACCACGTGCTCGGCCGCCCAGTTGAAGCCGACCTCGGTGATCAGAATGCACCTGTCTCCGGGGGCTTTGCACTGCGGGCACTGTTCCCAAGGGGAATCACCTTCGTGGACGTAGCCGCACACGGCGCACCTGTACTTCATGCTCACTAACCTCCTGTGGATTCGGCTTGACGGTCGTGCTCAACCTTGTATCTCGACGCCCCGTCCGACGACGAGGGGGCGATACTGGGGTGGGTATTCCAAAAACCCACAGTGGTCAAACCTGGAGGCCGGCAGTACGCGGCACTTCATGGCAGCGTGCCGCCTCCTACAGTACGCGCCCCTTGAGGGCCGTGCCTGCCCGCGGAGAATGGGAGATAGCGACTACACGCAAGAGAAGGAGGCTCGCTATGGGCAAGTTCCTGGTCGTTCATCCCGTGGGCGGAGACATGGACATGGAGGCAGCCACGCCTCTCGCGCGGGCGATCAAGGCCGAGTGTACCGCCGACGCCTACTGGGTCCGGAGTTGGTATGTGCCTGGAGAGGGCAAGCTCTACTGTGAGTGGGACGCCAAGGACGCCGATGCGGTTAGCCAGGTCATGGCTCAGGCCGCGAAAGCAGTACCACAAGTACCCCCGGTCGAGGGGATCTACGCGATCGGGGGTATGGTGACGGGGAAGGACTTTCGGTAGCGACCAGTCGCCCGCTAACCACCGCAACGCCACGTCTGGGGGTCAAGTCCTTTGCGGCTGCTGAAACTGTAGGTCGCGTCGCTTCCAGAGACGCCTTCGCCTGTGGGTGGATCGCCTCTGTGCAGGGTGGCCGAATCCGGGCCTACTTCGACGGTCAAGGCCGCGCCAGGATAGCGGGTCCGCAGCACGTTCGCCAGCAACAGCGCCTTTTCCACCCCGTCGCCGCGGCCGTAGTTCCAAACCTCGTCGGGCTGGGCCAAGCGGCCGGGCTCGTCGTAGATGGATTCCTGGACCAACCCCTCGACGGCGTTCAGCAGCGCAGCGTCGTCGAGAGCGGCCGTGGCCGCAATCGACACAGGACACCGTTCAAGCGCCGCTTTGAGGAACGGGTCGGGCTCTGTGCGGCTCAGATCTCGGTAGGCGTAGAAGGCCAGGTCGGCGAATTCGTTGGCCGGGCGCAGAGATTCGAGCCGCGCCACGATCTCGGCGCGCTCCATGCCGACCTCGAGGGCCAGTGGGGGCTGATTCCGCCTGAAGGTCCGGGCCGCGGCATCGGGGAGGCGCGGCTCCGTCCAGCAGAAGTCGCGCAGCCGCTCGAGGGCGTCTTGCCCTCTCACGCAGTCGCCGGCCAGCGCCTCGACGAGTAAGGCGAAGCCTTCAGGGGTGCGGATGTCCACCCGCTTCTGTCGCACCATTTCTTCCAGGTCGTCCAGCACGATGCGATCGGGGAGCGGCTGTGCCTCGAAGTCCTCCCCGGCTACCTCCATCATGAGACGCTCTCGAGTGTCGTCGTTGAAGCGGAACGGGCAGTCATACTCGTAGGCGAGAAGCTTCTCCATGGCGATGTAGTGGTCCACCCCGAAGTTGGTCCACCGGGCTTGGAAGCACTTCTGGAGCTCGGCACTGTGGCGTATGAAGTTACCGAGGATCTGCGGGGTGAGCGGCGTCTGCAGGAAGCGATGGAGCTTACCGGCAAAGCGCTCGTACGCCTCGGGGTCGATGGTGGCCTCGGGAAACAGGATGTGCACATATCCGGTCTCGTGAGCCACGAGAGTCACCCGCTCGTTCTCCAAGGCCCGCCGGGCCTGGGCGGAAAGGGCGGTGCCGTTGAACCACATGTTCTTGGTCACCAGCCGGCGGTTGTTGGTGAGGATGCCCTGGCCGGTGTCGATGAAGTTCTGGGAATGTAGAGGGGTGGCCATGAGGAAGATCTCGCTGAGAGGGATGCGCCCCACTATGAACAGGGCGGCTGCATAAAGAGTGGCCAGGGAAACGCACTCCCCGGCTCCGAACGAGTACTCGGGCTTGTGGCGGAAGGCGTCCATGGCCTCGACCGTCTCCGTCTTCCAGTACGGGAT
>CAZCCL010000011.1:0-8176 GCA_964497095.1 uncultured Gaiellales bacterium
CTTAGACTGCAGGCGTGGCCCGGCTATTCCTTGGGTCGGGCGGTGTGGCGCAGGTCCACCCGGCCGCTTCCTGAGAAGGGCCGGCTCGGTCTGCCCACCGCGGTCATGTAGACGGCGCCTTCGGTGTGGCCGTCGATGCCCACGAGAGCGTTGACCTCGTCGTCGAAGAAGGCGGCGACCGGACAGCTTCCCAATCCCAGCGCGATCGCCGCTAAGGAAAGATGGGCGGCGATGTGACCGGCATCCAGATAGAAGTAGCGATACGCGCGCTCCCGGTACTTCCACTCGCCCCGGGCGAATACCGCCGTCCAGAGGAAGACGGCCCCGGCCTTCCCGCACATAGGCTGCTCCAGAGCAGCCGAAGCGATCTCGCTCCGTAGATTCCCGGTCTTGAGCTGCTCCAACGCGTGGCTGCCTTCCACTATGGGGCGCTCGAGGATGTCGACCCCGGTGACTCGGTAGTGATAGAGACCCGGTTCGAGATCCTCGACGTTGTTCGCGACCACGTAGGTCTCCACGGGATAGAGCGCCCCGGCGGCCGGGGCCACCCTGTAGAAGTCCTGGCCGTGCGGGGTGATGAAGGAGGTGGTCACCCCGGCGGAGGCCCAGAGGAGCCGGGAGAGTTCGAGGAGGGTCAAGGGGCTAGCGCCGAAGGCGCGTACACTCCGCCTGCGTCCGAAGCAGGTCCAGAGGTCGGGGGCCCGTTCTTCGTTGGGGTCCAAGGCTGGAGGCGGCAGGCTGATGACCGGAGCGTGGAGGTAGAACTTGTACGTCGACGGCTTGCTCCGCCAGTCGAGCTCGTGCTCCTCCATGGCGTACCGGTGGTAGGCCGTCTTCTCCTGGAAGGCCCGTCCCGGATGCTCGACCATCTTCCCTCCCACCGGCTCGATAAGCGGCTACAAAGTGATAGCCTGTCTGGTTACGTGTGCCGCGATCTTGTGGCGTAGATCCTACCCCAAAGTTCCCACATGAGCACGGATGTGACAAGTCAGTCGGACCCTGTCCGAAGCCGAGACCCGAACGCCCCGGAACCCGGCCCGGATCGGACCCACTGGTTCCAACTCGGGGTCATATGCGCAGCCAACCTGGTGGTCTGGGCTGGTTTCGGCGCCATCCTGCCCTACCTGCCGGTCTTCCTGCAGGAGGAAGCCCATGCTTCCGTCTGGCTGATAGGTGTAGTGGCCGCCGCCTACTACGTGGGCACGTTCCTGTTCTCCGCTCCCCTCGGACGGTTGAGCGATTCGATCGGTCGAAAGCCCATGATCGTGGGCGGCGTGGGGCTCTACGCGGTGGCCACCCTGCTGTTCATAACCACCACCCACCCGGGTTGGTTCGTGCTTTTCAGGTTGCTGGAAGGCATCGGGGCGGCCGCCGTGACCCCGGCAGGACAGGCTTTGGTGGCCGAGTTGAGCACCGACGAGACTCGGAGTCGGGCCTACGGCTGGCTGACGACGGCTCAGTTCGGGGGCTTGGTGGCAGGACCGGTCCTGGCTTGGCCCCTGTACAGTCTCGGGGGCGGGGAGGGAAAGTGGGCTTTCTACGCGATCTTCCTTTTCGGTAGCGCCCTCTCGGCCATCACCACGGTGGTGCTCCTCTTCACCATCAAAGAACCGGAGCACGCCCGCCGCCGCCGGGCCGTGAAAGTCGAGCATCCGTCCTACAGGCGGTTGGTCACCCGGCCGGTGCTGGCCTTCATCGTGGTATCCACGACCGGACACTTCGCCATGGGGGTGTTCGAGGTGCTGTGGAGTCTGTGGCTGCGCCATCTGGGAGCATCGGTCCGCTACATAGGCCTGACCTGGATCGCGTTCAGCGTACCTATGCTGCTCTCCTGGGTCGGCGGTTACCTGGCCGATCGCTACAATCGCTGGGTGCTGATGTTCTCCGGGTACACGGTGTCGGCGTTCGCCTGGATCATGTACGGGTCCACCAAGAACCTGGTCCTGTTCCTCCTGGTGAACATTGTCGAAGGCTTCGCGGTGGCCTGGTCATATCCGGCAAAGCAGGCTTTCATGGTACAGGTGGTACCGCCCCGGTGGCTGGGCAGCGTGCAAGGCCTGGAGCAGACCTGTCTGCAGTTCTCCGCACTGGTCGGTACTCTGGTGGCGCCGATACTCTACGTGTATCTGTCCGGCTACGTTATCAGTGTAGCCGGCGTCGTCTCTCTGCTAGGCCTGGTCTTCGCGGGACCGATTCTCTACAGGGAGTGGAAGCGTCTCAGCCTGGGGCGGGTGGAACAGCCCGAGAGTCCGGTGGGGGTATCCATTCCCGATTGAGAACGTTATAATCTTTCACAAATGAGCAAATCCGGCCCAACAGTCGACGCAGAGTCGAACGACCGGCGGCGGGGTGACCGACGTCAGCGCCGCGTCAGTCTCGTCTGGTCGGAGCGCAGAAGCGGCTTCGACCGGCGGGAGCCTGCTTCGGCCGGCCGGGTCAGCATGGCCTTCGAGAGTGTCCTTACCGGCCTGCGGGATAGTCCGGCTACCTTCCGCATCTTACTGCTGACCGTGAACATGCTGAACCTTGCCGATTTCGCGCTGACGATGAACGCGCTCGCCATCGGAGGGGGGGAAGCGAACCCCATCATGCGCTCGCTGTTCGACCTGAACCCGGCCTATGCGGGTCTCTTCAAGACCTTCGTAGTTCTTGCGGTCAGTCTGGTGATGTGGCGATTCCGGCGGTTCCGAAGCGCTCTTCAGGTAGCGCTCATGATGTTAGTGGTCTTCATGGGCGTGTTCTTCTACCACATCTTGGGCCTGATCGCCTTGGGCTAGCGGCTTTCCGCCGCGATCTCCCCGATGGCTTAGGCGTGCGCGGCCGCGGGACAGGCGGTGGTGAGGGTTCCGGAATCCGAAGGACGCATCCCCTGCAAGACCGGATCGCTGTCGAGCGCGGCCACCAAAGCGTCCACAACCCCGGGATCGAACTGCCCTCCGCTGCAGCGGCGCAGCTCTCGCGTGGCCTCGTCATGTGTGCGGCCGGAACGATAGGGACGGTCGGAACGGATGGCGTGGTATGCGTCGGCCGCGGCGATGATGCGTGCTCCCAACGGGATGGCGTCGCCCCGTAGGCGCTGTGGATAGCCCGATCCGTCGTAGTGTTCCTGGTGATGCAGCACCAGGGGGACGACGTCCATGAGTTCCGGGGCTTGTTCGATTATCTGTCGGCCCAGCACAGGATGACGGCGGATGCTCTTCCACTCCTGCGGTGAGAGGCCCCCCGCTTTGGTCAGGATGGCGTCGGGCACCCCGATCTTGCCGACATCATGCAGGAGAGCTCCTTCGCCGATACGGTCGATCTCTTCCTTAGGCAGGGCAAGGCGTCGAGCGACCGCTACCGAAAGCTCGGACACGAGTTGGGAGTGCTCGCGGGTATAGCCGTCGCGCAGGTCGACTGCGGCCGCCAGACTGCGAACGATGGCGCCTCTACCCGAGCGCGCGAGGGAGACCACGTTGTCGGGGGCTTCCTTGCTGGGGAGGTCTCGGGACGCCTGCACCTGGTTCCCGCCCATGGCTTTCGCAAACTTGAGGGCCTTGTGCGCCGCTTCCACCAGCTCCGGCGCGGAGGCACCGTCCCGGGGATAGACGCAGAGGCCGAGGCTTACGGTAAGGTGTATCTCGACGTTCCCAGATGCGACGAAGACCCAACCGGCTACGTTCTGCCGGAGACGTTCGGCGACCTCGGTACCGCCTTTCTCATAGGTGTGCGGTAGGATCATGGCGAACTGGTCGCCACCGAAGCGAGCGACCATGTCGATCTCGCGGAGCTGCCCCCGGAGCTGTCGGGCCAGTTCGACGAGTATGCGATCGCCGGTGCGGTGTCCGTACTGGTTGTTGATGGGGTGGAAGTCGTCCAGGTCGAGCATTAGCAGAATGAACGTATCCCCGAACCGATAGGCCCGCTCGCACTCGTGGAGCAGCCGATCCTGGAAGGCCCTGTGGCTGGCGATATTGGTCAGGGCGTCGACCGCGAAGGTATCGAAAGTCTGTCCGGCGTCGGTCGATCCCCGAGCCCGCATGGAGAAAGCGGCTGCGCAGGATGCCGAGGCGGCCGCCAGCAGAAGCACTTGGCTCAGAGGAAAGGACCCCTGCTCCAATCCGGGGCGAAAAGCGAACAGGGCGGACAGGGCGAGGAGAATGGCGGCCAGCCCGATCTGCAGAACAAGACGGACCCTGCGAAGATGGAGTTCGGAGCCGGTCCGCTGCGCGGACACCACGCACGCGGTCGTCAGCAGAACAGCCGTAACGAGAACCAATCCCAATCGGATCAAGCCGGGAAGATCGATGTTCCTGCTCCTTTCTCCTCGCGCAAGACGGTTCGACAGAAAGCGCGCGTATCCTGCGGCGCCGATAGATGTGGGCATGGAGAGGGAGACGACCGACGACCCCGACCGAAGACCGCGAGCACCGACCACAGCCAGAGACCAGGACCGCCGGCGACGGCCGGTCGATCGTGGCTAAGAGTAGCGCTGCTCCAGCCAGGGATCGCCCAGGCGGTGGTAGCCGAGCCGTTCCCAGTAGCCCAGGCGTTCGTCCCGGGTCACTTCGATCCCCTGGAGCCACTTGGCGCTCTTCCGGAAGTACTTGCGGGGAACGAGGAGGCGCACCGGCCTTTCCGCCGAGTATCGAGCTTCGTCCAGCCTGTCACGCTGTAAATGTCGGAGGTCTGGGCGGTCGCCGGGAGGGAGAGAAGGGCGTTCCAATCTGAAGTTACCGAAGGATCGACGAGTCCATCGATGGTCACGCACCAGGTCGGCGGCCGCCATGGTGGACCTGCCTTTGGAAGTGCGAAGTAGCCGCTCCTGCAGGAGGAACGGCTACTCGGCAAACGTGACGCTTGGGTCAGATATTGCTCCGCGGCAGGGCCGCGGTTGGTTCACTCGATGGTGATGGCGCCCTCCGGGCACTCGTCGACCGCCTCTTCGCAGCAGCTCGAGTCTTCACACGCGTTCGGGTCGATCACGTGTGACAGACCGTCATCGGCGATCTCGAACACATCGGGGCAGATATCCTCGCAGATACCACACCCGGTGCAAAGATCGGGATCGACTTTGGGGACACCCATGGTTCTCCTCCTTTGGGACGTTCGGGCGAGCCAATATAAGCAAAGGCGGCCCTGGAGTGCAAGCGGGCGGCGGAGAGAGCCGACGGCATGTCGTTCATTCGCGTTGCAGATGCCGTCGCAGTTCGGCGAGGGCCGTGTCCTGGACGCGGGTGAGTAACGCGACGAGGTCTTCGGCGGCAAGGGGCGTGAAAGCAGGGCCGGGGTCGTCGAGCAGGTGCCGCGGAGGGCGGCCCCCAAGTCGTCTGGAAGCCCGGATCCAATCCTCCGGTAGCTCGATAGCGGCGGTCTCTTGGCCCAGGACTGTTCCGAAAAAGGCCGTCCAAGCACGGGGGGTCACGTCCACCGGGTCGTATCCGCCGCCGCCTACTACGAGCCAGCGCCCGGAGCAGTGCTCGTGAACCACCTCGTGGAGCCAGGACGCCAATATGGGGTAGAGAGGGAGAGTAGCCGCGAGGTGAGTGAGAGGATCCAGGTGGTGGGCGTCGCATCCGGTCTGCGTGACCACCATATCGGGGGCAAAGACGCGCAGAGCCGGGACGATGATGAGTTCCATCGCCCCCAAGATGGCAGCGTCGCCGGCCTTGGGCGGCAGGGGCACGTTGATACTGGTGCCCAGCCCTTCGCCGGTCCCCATCTCTTCCACGTCTCCCGTCCCCGGGAACAGATAGCGTCCGGATTCATGGACGGAGATCGTGAGGACGCGCGGGTCACCATAGAAGGCGGCCTGCACCCCATCGCCGTGATGAGCGTCGAGATCCACGTAGGCGACCCGGTAGCCGGCGGCCACCGCGACCGCCAGAGCGGCCGCGCAATCGTTGTAGATGCAGAACCCCGATGCTCGGGCCCTCATGGCGTGATGCTGGCCACCGGCGGGACTGTAGGCGTGGATGGCGCGTCCGTCGATGATGGCCCCCATAGCTTGGACGGTCGCGCCGGTGTAGAGGGCGGAAGCATCATGCATAGAGGGGAAGAGCGGGTTGTCCGCAGTCCCCAGGCCGTAGAGGCTCAGGTCGAGCGGCTGCTTCTCGCCGTTGGCCACGGCCTGTGCTCGGGCGACTGCCTGCACGTAGGGGTAGGAGTGTACGGCGAGCAGTTCCTCCAGGAGGGCGGGGCGGGGAGGCTCGATGTCCAGATCGCTCCTGTCCAGCCATCCAAGGCTTGAGAGCAAGGACATCGTGAGCGTGTAGCGGGCCGGCTGCAGAGGATGCTCCTCACCGAAGGCGTATGAGGCCAACTCCTGTCCGTAGACGACGAGGAGCCGTCCGTGCCCAGCCGATGTCTGTGCAGCGTCGGGGATGGCTCACCTCCTGCCCCGCCGGCGCTCAAGGCGCTTCGAGAGTGGTAGTACAATACCAGCCCAACGAATACCGGCTCCTACGAGCGAGACCGGGGAAAGTGAGGGAGCGTGACGGAAGGGACGGCGCCGCGAAAGCGGGCGCGACCATCCCTAGCCCGCAAGGTGCGCACGCTTGTGTCTCGCGAGGGGCTGTTCCCCGCTGGTTCCCGGGCGTTGGTCATGGTGTCCGGGGGTCAGGATTCGCTTGCCCTCCTTCATCTGCTGGCCGGTGGATCTGCCGGCCGGGCCGGACCCGCGTCCGTGCGCGCGCTGCATGTGAATCACCACCTTCGAGGGGAGGAAAGCGAGGCAGACGAGGCTCTGGTGGCGCGCGCCTGTGCCCAACTGGGGGTGGAACTGACCGTGGCCCACCGGCCTGTCGACAAGAGCGGGGGTAGCGTCCAGGAATCGGCGCGCATCGTCCGAAGGGAAGCCGCGCTCCAGGTCGCCCAGGAATGGGAGTGTGCGAGGATCGCTCTGGGACACACTGCGGACGACCAGGTGGAGACGATGCTGTATCGCCTGGGCCGCTATGGCGGTCTGGCGGCGTTCCGAGGAATGATGCCGTGTGACCCGCCCTGGGTCAGGCCGCTTCTGGGCTGCCGTCGGGAAGAGACGGCGGCATACTGCCTGCAACAAGGACTCGAATTCGCGGACGATCGAGGAAACAGGTACCCGGGCTACGCGCGGACCGGCATCCGCGAGCGGGTCATGCCCGCCTGGGAAGCGGTGTTGCCGGGCGCGGTGGAGGCGGCCACGCGGGCGGCCGAGGTGGCTGCCGAGATGGAGGCTTTGACGATGAGCGTGCTGGCGGAGGCCGGTGGTCGGCTCGGCCATCCGGACGTGGCGAACGCTGCCAGACTGAACGTCTGCGGATTGTTGCAGTTGCGTGTGGCGGAGCGCAGGCTGCTTCTGCACCGCTGGCTCGAGGCCCGGGCCTCGGTCATCTCTTCGCGCGCCGCGGTACTGGCGGTGGAGGCTCTCCTCGCCGTTCCAGGGTCGGCGGAATGCGCGCTGACCGGTGGTTGGCGCGCCCGCAAGGAATACGACTTGGTTTGGCTCGAGCGGGGGGTCAGGACGCCTCTCGCGGTGCCGGCGCCGGTTCTCTTGCCCGTGCCTGGAGAGGTTGAATGGGCGGGCGTACGCATCCGCGCCGATCGAGCTGAGAGCTTCTTCGCGCCTGACCCCACACGAGAGGCCTACGTGGACGCCCGGGCGCTCGAGGGCCCGGTTGTGGTCAGGGGCCCGCGCCCCGGAGACCGGCTGCGACCCCTGGGGGCGCCGGGCACCCGCAAGCTCCAGGACCTGTTCGTGGACCTGCGGGTACCGGCCGCCGAGCGAGCTCTTGTGCCGCTGGTGGTCTCCGGCGAACGCGTGGTGTGGGTGTGTGGCTTGGTGATCGCCGAGGAAGGTAGAATACAAGCGGACACCCGTGCCATCGTAAGGCTGAACGCTAGTCGGTCGTCCGGCGGCCCAGTAGGTCCGGCGACCGACTGACCAGGAGGCCGCGAAGCTGTGAAAGTCCTCATACCCAGGGAAGAACTGCAGGCCAAGATCGATGAGCTGGCTGCCGCTATCCGCGCGGATTACGAGGGGAAATGCCCCATTCTGGTGTGCGTCCTCAAAGGGGCCATCTTCTTCATGGCCGACCTGGCGCGGAGGCTGCCCTTCGACCTCGAGGTGGAGTTCATGGCGGTGTCGAGCTACGGGCAGTCGACCGACAGCTCGGGGGTCGTGAGGATTCTCAAAGACCTCGATACCGATATCGAAGGC
>CAZCCL010000011.1:8186-27196 GCA_964497095.1 uncultured Gaiellales bacterium
GCCCGCCATGTGCAGCTTCGACCGCCCGGACACAGGCCGCCATATCCTCATCGTGGAGGACATCATCGATTCCGGCCTCACCCTGCAGTACTTGACCAACAACCTGGGGTCTCGCAACCCGGCTTCCATCGGGGTCGTCACCCTGCTCAGCAAGCCCAGTCGTCGCAAGGCGGAGCTGCATTGTCGGTATACGGGCTTCGAGATCCCGAACGAGTTCGTGGTGGGATATGGACTGGACTATGCCGAGAAGTACCGGAATCTGCCGTACATCGGTGTTATCGATGAATCGGACCAGCCTCCTTATGGTAGTATCTCTGGCCCTGATACAACGATTGGTGGAGTCTAGGTGAGCAGGTTCTTCAAGAGCGCCGCCTTCCCGATCCTCCTGGTGATTTTGCTGGCTTTCTTCGTGCAGAACCTCTTCTATGGTTCGCGGGGCAACGAGGAGCTGACCTTCCACGATTTCCAGATTGCGGTCCAGCAGGGGAACGTGAACTCCCCTGTCACGCTCAAGACCAAGGATCTGGTGGTGGAGGGCGAACTCGCGGATAGCGGGAAGGCCTTCAAGGTCGGTTTCACTCAGGGCTACCCCATGGAGGAGTTCCTCCTCACCAACAACGTCGACTTCGTCACCGATGTCCAGCAGAGCTCCATATGGGTCACGCTGTTGGGGACCATCGCCCCCATCCTGCTCATGGTGGTCTTCTTCATCTTTTTGATGAACCAGATGCAGGGGGGGGGCAGCAAAGTCATGAGCTTCGGCAAATCTCGGGCTAAGCGCATGACCATCGACCAGCCGAAGATTACCTTCAAGGATGTGGCCGGCGTGGACGAAGCCGTGGAAGAGCTCGATGAGATTAAGGAGTTCCTCGAGAACCCGAAACGCTTCCAAAGCCTGGGAGCCCGTATCCCCAAAGGAGTTTTGCTGTTTGGCCCGCCGGGTACCGGGAAGACCCTTCTGGCCAGGGCGGTGGCCGGCGAGGCCGGAGTGCCGTTTTTCAGCATATCCGGCTCAGACTTCGTAGAGATGTTCGTAGGTGTCGGCGCCAGCCGGGTGCGCGACCTGTTCGATCAGGCCAAGCAGAACCAGCCCTGCATCATCTTCATCGACGAGATCGACGCCGTGGGCCGGCATCGAGGGGCGGGCTTGGGCGGAGGCCACGACGAGCGCGAGCAGACCCTCAACCAGCTGCTGGTGGAGATGGACGGGTTCGAGGCCAACGAGAGCATCATCATCATGGCGGCCACTAACAGGCCCGACATCCTCGATCCTGCTCTGCTCAGGCCCGGCCGCTTCGATCGCCAGATCGTGGTCGATCGGCCCGACCGGGAAGGGCGGAAGGCCATACTCTCCGTCCACGCCAAGGGCAAGCCCCTCGGCCCTGGCGTCGAACTGGAGACCCTGGCCGCTCAGACCCCGGGCTTCACCGGAGCCGACCTGGCCAACCTCGTGAACGAGGCGGCTCTGCTGGCCGCGCGCCGGCGCAAGCGGGTGGTCGAGATGGAAGAGTTCGAGGAAGCCGTGCTACGGGTCATCGCCGGCCCGGAGAAGAAGTCGCGCCTCCTCTCTGAGGAGGAGAAGCTCATCACCGCTTATCACGAGACGGGTCATGCCCTGGTGGCCCACTACCTGCCCAATGCCGACCCGGTCCACAAGATCTCCATCATAAGCCGGGGGCAGGCCTTGGGTTACACCATAACCCTGCCCACGGAAGACAAGTTCATGGTCAAGAAGAAGGAGATCATCGACAAGTTGGCCCACATGCTGGCAGGCAGAGTGGCGGAGGAGATCCGCTTCGACGATATCACCACGGGCGCTTCCAACGACCTGCAGCGGGCCACCGAGACGGCGCGGCGCATGATCACCCAGTACGGTATGAGCGAGAATCTGGGTCCGCTCACCTTCGGTCACGACCCGGCTCAGCCCTTCGTGGGACGTGACTACGGCATGGGCCAGGAGTACTCGGATGAGACGGCCCAGAAGATAGATACCGAGATCCGTCGAGTGGTGGACGAAGCCTACGACATGGCCGGCAGACTACTGAACGAGCATCGCGAGGAACTGGACAAGATCTCACTTCTCCTCATCGACAAGGAGACCATCGACAAGGAGGAGTTCGAAGCCCTTGTGGCCGGAGAGGACCCTGATGAGGTGTTCAAGGCCCGTGATGAGGCTCGAGCTCGTAAGGTGGCCGAGGGCAAACGGGCTCAACGGCAACGCAAGTCGCGTGAGGGGCAGGAGACGTTGGAACCCGATGGTCGTGAGCGCGTGGCCACCGGGGGCGTGTCTTCCATGACTCCGCACCGCGAGGACTAGACGCGGATCCCGGACCGGGCCAGCCCGTGGACAAAGCCAAGATCGAGAAAGGTGTCCGCCTACTGCTCGAGGGTATCGGGGAGGATCCGGAACGCGAGGGTCTTGTGGATACGCCCAGGCGGGTGGCGGAGATGTACGAAGATATCATCGCCACGGAGCCCCAAGACCTCTCCTCCATCGTGGTGGCGATCGGTTCCGACACTCACCAGGAGATGGTCCTCGTCCGCGACATCACCTTCCATTCGATGTGCGAGCATCACCTGCTTCCCTTCTTCGGCGCTGCCCATGTCGCCTACATCCCTTCCAAACACGGCAAGATCACCGGCCTCTCGAAGATAGTGCGTCTCGTGCGGACCGCGGCCGCGCGGCTGCAGCTGCAGGAGCGGCTGACCAGTACGATCGCCGATACACTGGAGACCTCTCTCGAGCCGGCCGGCGTCCTGGTGCTGGTCCAGGCCGAGCATATGTGCATATCGATGCGGGGGGTGCGGGCGCCGGGGTCACGGGTGGTCACTTCCGCCGTGCGCGGCATCTTCCGGACGAATGCCGCTACCCGGGCGGAGGTCATGGCCCTGATCGAGGCTCCTCCGGCCTGATCCGGAGGCGGACGCGATGATCCCGGACGACGGCGGTGCCCAGGTCCTGGTCCTCCGCGATCTGGACGAGGTCAGGGCTGCGATGGCTCAGGCGCGCGTCTCTTCAGCCGGCGTGGGCATCATGGAGAACAAGGGCCTCTTCCGCGTGGTGCGGGTCACGGGGCTCGACGTCCGGGCGGCCAGCATCCTGAAGCAGGAGATGCTGTCGCGAGGCGGGGAGGTCGCCACCTCCCGCGACGTGTACCAGATGCGCGCGGAGCAAGCCGACTGCCTGGTGATGGGGACGCTGGCCCAGTTCGAGCGTCTACTGCCGAAACTGCAGGCACAGCCGTTCGGACTGCGCCGATTGGCCCACTCGATCGAAGCGGCCTTGCGCAACCACGACACTCCCATTCCGGCCTGTCACCCGGGCCTCGATCTTACAGACGCGCCCCTGGTGATGGGGGTGGTGAACGTCACTCCGGATTCGTTCTCAGACGGAGGCCTGCTCGCCGACGCGGAAACGGCGGTGCAGGTCGGCCTAGAGATGGTCCGGGAGGGGGCGGCGCTGGTGGATGTAGGAGGGGAGTCGACCCGCCCGGGAGCGGACGCTCTACCCTTGGAAGTGGAGCGGGAACGGGTGCTACCGGTCGTGCGCGCACTGGCCGCCGCTCTGCCCGGTCGGGTCTCGGTCGACACCTACAAGGCTGCGCTGGCGGCTGAGGCGCTTGCCGAGGGAGCCTACATGGTCAACGATATCTCCGCGCTGAGGATGGACGGGGAGATGGTGGCGGTCTTGAGGGATGCCGATTGCCCCGTGGTCCTGATGCATATGCTGGGAGAGCCTAAGACCATGCAGCAGGCGCCCGCGTATTCCGACGTGGTCCGAGAGGTCTACGCGTTCTTCGTGGAGCGTCTCAACTGGGCCGTCGACAGCGGTCTGAAGGAGGAGAACCTTCTTTTAGACCCGGGAATAGGCTTCGGCAAGACCACCGCTCACAATCTGGAGATAATGCGTGATCTCGCCGCGTTCCGGTCCCTGGGACGACCTATCGTGGTGGGGGCTTCCCGGAAGAGATTTCTGGGGGAGATCCTTGGGATCGAGGAGCCGCGGGCCCGGGACGAGGGCACGGCCGCCACGACGGTGATAGCGGCCGGCGCCGGCGCGCATATTGTGCGGGCGCATCGGGTAGGTCTGAATCGCGATGCAGCGAAGATCGCGCGGGCTGTCTTCGGCCCGTGGTCGCACTAGCCGGCCGGATCCAGAATGGGGGCTATGGTGGATATCTACATAGAGGGGTTGGAGGTATACGGCCACCATGGGGTGGCATCCGAGGAGAAGGTGCTGGGGCAGCGTCTGCTTTTCGACGTGCGTTTGACCATGGACGAATGCGCGGCGGCTGAGACCGATGACGTGGCCGACACGGTCGACTACACGGAGGTCCTCGATGCCGTGACAGAGGTGGCCACCACCCAGAGCTTCTCCCTTCTCGAACGCCTGGCGTGGGCCACGGCTGAGAGCATACTGCGGAGGTTCCCGGTCGACGAGGTGTGGGTGCAGGTGACGAAGCCTCATCCACCCGTGGCCTGTGCGCTGTCCAGCGTGGCCGCTGCAGTGGAGCTGCAGCGGGCCGACCTCGAGGGCTGAGGGCTGAGTGCCGCGGGGCGGGCTCCGGCCCGAGTGTACCTGGGACTGGGTTCGAATCAGGGAGATAGGGAAAGCATGCTCCGCCAGGCCCGGGGTCGCCTGTGCTCCCTGCCTGGGACCGCAGAGTCGGCGGCATCCTCTCTGTACGTCACCGCGCCCATAGGCGGCCCCGAGCAGGACGACTTCCTCAACCAGGTGGTCGAGCTGGAGACGGCATTCTCCCCTGGGGATCTTCTGTCTGCTATCCGGCTGATCGAGAGCGAGCAGGGTAGGGAGCGGACGGTCAGATGGGGTCCCCGGACCGTGGACATCGATATCCTCTGGTACGATGGGCTCTCGATTCAGGAGGCCGGTCTGGAGATCCCTCATCCGCGCATGGAGGAGCGGCGCTTCGTGCTTGAACCCCTGGCAGAGCTTGCCCCGGACTTAATCCTCCCCAGCGGCAACAAGGCGATCAAGGCCCTGGCCTCGGTACGAGACCAGGTGGTTAGGCGGCTCCCGGTTGGTGCCGATGAGGAGGGTCTAGGAAGAAACAGCGATCGGACCGGGGAATACTCGGCAGTCCAAGCGGAGATCCGTCGGCTTGCCCGGGAGAAAGAAGCCGTCCTCCTAGTCCATAACTACCAGCGCCCTGAAGTGCAGGATGTGGCCGATATCACCGGAGATTCCCTGGGTCTTTCCCGGCAGGCGGCGGCCTCGGCCGCCCGCATGATCGTGTTCTGTGGGGTGCACTTCATGGCCGAGACGGCGGCTATCCTTGCGCCGGAACGGCCGGTCATCCTGCCGGAGATACGCGCCGGCTGTCCCATGGCCGACATGGTGGACGTCGAAGGGCTGCAGGCCCTCAAGGACGAACACCCGGGGGCAGTCGTGGTGAGCTACGTGAACACATCGGCTGCTGTCAAGGCGATCTCCGATATCTGCTGTACCAGCGCCAATGCTGCCCGGATCGTGCAGTCTATCCCCCCGGATCGGGAGATCATCTTCACGCCCGACGAGAATCTGGGCTCCTGGGCTGCGAGGAAGGCGGGTCGGGAGATGATCTTGTGGCCGGGTTTCTGCCCCACTCACGAGTGGATCAAGGTGAGCGATGTGGAGGAAGCCCGAGCGGCTCACCCTGGCGCCAAGGTCGTGGTCCACCCCGAATGCCGCCCAGAGGTATCCGCCATCGCCGACGCGGTGGAGAGCACTTCGGGGATGATCCGCTTCTGTCGCGAAGATGACGCCAAGGAGTATCTGATCGGAACGGAACTGGGCATGCTCTACCGCCTTTCGCAGGACTGTCCGGGTAAGGTGTTCTACCCGGTCACGGAGGTGAGCGTGTGCCGGAACATGAAGATGACCACTCTGGACAAGGTGCTGGGGGCGCTTCGCAGCGAAGGCCCGGTGGTCACGGTCGACCCAGAGACTCGGGCCAAGGCCCTGAGGGCCGTTCAGCGCATGATCGAGGTGGGGCCGTGACGGAGCCCGATCGCTCCGAGCCGCAGTCGATTGAGCCCTTTGCTCCCCTGGTGTCGCGTGGGGGAGCGGATGTCCGCTTTTCCAGCTACGACGTGCTGGTGATTGGGGGAGGCATCGCCGGGCTCACTGCCGCTGTCGGTGCCGCCCGCAGGTGGAACGTCGGTCTCATCACCAAGGGCACACTCGATCAGACCACCACCTTCCTCGCCCAAGGAGGGATCGCGGCGGCGCTTGGGCCGTACGATTCCCCCGAGCTGCACTTCAAGGACACGCTGGAAGCCGGAGTGGGCCTATGTGACGATGCGGCCGTCAAGGTGCTGGTGGAAGAAGGTCCAGCCCGAGTGCGGGAACTCGAGCGCATGGGCACCAAGTTCGACCGGCGCGACGGCAAGCTGATCCTCGGCTCCGAGGGCGCGCACTCCGTCCCGCGGGTCGTGCACGCGGGTGGGGATGCCACAGGCAGCGCAGTGGCCGGTGCCCTGGCCGAGGCCGTCGCCGCGGGTACAAGGGTGCAGTTGCACGAGAACGAGTTCGTGATCGATCTGCTCGTGGATGCGGGCCGCTGTGTGGGGGCAGTCTCCCTGGACAGAGAGGGGGGGCTCACGGTCAGTCTGGCCCGGGCGGTGGTGCTCGCGTGCGGGGGAGCGGGCCAGGTCTTTGCGCACACGACCAACCCTGTCATGGCGACCGGCGACGGACATGCGATGGCCTATCGGGCCGGCGCCGTGATGAGGGACATGGAGTTCATGCAGTTCCATCCCACCGCCTTCTACGGGGAGGAGAACCCGACCCTCCTGGTCACCGAGGCCCTTAGAGGGGAGGGCGCCTATCTACTCGATGACGCCGGCGAGAGGTTCATGGTGGACTCGCATCCCCGGGCGGAGCTGGCTCCTCGGGACGTGGTGGTACGTCACATCAAACGGGTCTTCGAACGCGACGGCACCGACCACGTGTGGCTGGACGCCCGCCACCTGGAGTGCGAGTTCCTGCGGACGCGGTTTCCCACGGTCTACGGGGGACTCGAGAAGAGAGGGTTCGACCTCTGCAGCCAACTGATCCCCGTGGCGCCGGCATCGCATTACTTCATCGGGGGGGTGCTCACGCACATCTGGGGACAGACGACCGTGCCGGGGCTCTATGCATGCGGTGAGACGGCCAGCACAGGCATCCACGGTGCGAATCGCCTGGCTTCCAATTCCCTCCTCGAAGGCCTGGTCTTCGGGGAGCGGACGGTTCGTGACCTCGACCGGTACCTGGCTGTGGCGGACCCGGCGGTGCGGAAGATCCGCCTGAACCTCGCCGAAGAAGTGAGAGAAGGCAATGACCCTGCGCTCGTGGCGGCGGGAAGGGCGACCGTTGGCCGTCTGATGACGGACTGGTGTGGGATCGTCCGGGAGCGCGCGGGATTGGAGCGAGTACGGGTCGGCCTTGCCGCCGTGCGGCAGTCGCTGGCGCCTCCGGCGCTCACCGTGCCCGAAGTGGAACTGGTGAATCTCTTGACGGTGGCCGAGCACTGCCTCGAGTCTGCGGTCCTTCGCGAAGAAAGTCGTGGAGTACATCTCCGGTCTGACTATCCGGAGCGGGACGACGACCGCTGGAGGCGACACATCATCGTGCGTCGAGACCCTGCCACCGGCGGGGCGGTCGTTCGATCGAGCACGGGGGAGGTGGATTCGTGAACGAGCAGAGGAGCCTAGTGTTGGTGCGGCAGGCTCTGGCCGAGGATCTCGCCGGCTACGGGGACGTCACTTCCACGTGGACGGTGCCACTCGGCCTGCGCGGCACCGCTGTCATCACGGCCAGGGAGGAGATGGTGGTGTGCGGGCTATCCTTGGCCGAAGCCGTGATGAAAGAGGTCGATCCCGAGGCGGTGTTCACGGCGCTGGTCGGTGACGGGGCGCCGGCCACGGATAGAGACAGATTGGCTACGGTCGAAGGGCAGGTGCGCAGCATCCTCACCGCGGAGCGCACCATGCTCAACTTCCTCAGCCACCTTTCCGGCGTAGCCACCCAATCCCGGCGATTCGCTCGAGCCGTCGAAGGCACCGGGGCGACTGTAGTGGATACCCGGAAGACGACTCCCGGGCTGCGTCTATGGGAGAAGCGGGCGGTCGTCTACGGAGGATGTCGGAACCATCGGTTCGGGCTGTTCGACATGGTGCTTATCAAGAACAATCACCTCACCGCCGCGGGCGGGGTGCGAACGGCCATGGAGCGAATCAAGGAAGCCCGTCCCCACTACGTCAAGATCGAAGTGGAAGTGGAGAACGAGGGCGATTTGCGGGAGGCTGTAGCCTGCGGAGCTGACTTGATAATGCTCGACAACCAGAGCTTGGAGTCCTTGCGGAGCCTGGTGGGATTGGCCCGAGAACTGGATTCCCGGGTGGTCTTGGAGGCTTCCGGGGGAGTGACTTTGGACGGCGTGAGACAGGTGGCGGAGACCGGGGTGGACCTCATTTCCACCAGTGCGTTGACCATGCGAGCTCCAGCGGTGGACGTCGGGCTGACCCTCGTCGCGGGCAGATGAGGGCCGAGGCGTCTGAGGGCTGGGGCATATGAAGGCGGGGCATATGGAAGCCTGCTCAGGGGGCCGTGATCCTGGGGCGGCGCGTGAATATGGGGCCACACCTGGATAGAAGACGTTCGGACGGACCCGACGGGGAGAGCGACGAAAGGAGGAGGGGAGGGAGATCATGCTGCTGGCGGTCGATGTAGGCAACACGCAGACCGCGGTCGGGCTCTTCTCCGGGAGGGAGCTGACCGGCGACTGGCGCTTCGCCACCGATGTCGGCAAGACCGGGGACGAGCTGGCCGTCTTGATCGATGGCTTGCTGGGTCTTGACGGCTTCTCGCGGGACTCGGTGACAGGTCTGGCAGTAGCGTCGGTGGTTCCTCGGCTGAGCAACGAATACGCAGCCATGGCGGTGAGCAGATTCGGCCTGGAGGCACTCTTAGTGGGCCCGGGGGTGAAAACCGGTATGCCCATTCTCACCAACGACCCCCGGCAGGTCGGCCCCGATCTCATCGTCGACGCGGTGGCCGCTCACGATGCGTATGGGGGCCCCTGTATCGCCGTCGACTTCGGGACCGCGACCACCTTCAGCGCCGTGTCCACGGGGGGCGAATATCTGGGTCATGCCATCGCTCCCGGCATCGAGGTGTCGCTGGACGCGCTCGCCAACCGGGCCGCCCGCCTCGTCAGGATCGAGCTGGTGGACCCGGGTAGCGTGATCGGCAAGAGCACGGTCCAGGCTATGCAGGCCGGAGCGCTCTACGGCTTCGCGGGACAGGTGGACGGGATCGTGACGCGGATGCGCTCAGAGATTGGGGCGGAGGCGGTCACTGTGGCCACCGGGGGACTCGCGCACTTCATCTTCGATCACGCGAGTACCTTGGACAAGCTCGACCCCCTGCTCACTCTCAAGGGCCTGGAGATAATCTACCGGCGGAATCTTGCCTAGTATGCTCGGCGGTAAGTGGTTTGGTGCAGAAGACCGCATAGGTGGGCGCCGGCGGGGTGGCCACAGGTGATGTCGGAGTCCTCTGCGGCATCGAGCTCGGCCGACCGGCTCGACAATGGTGTGAGCCCCGCCGAAGCAGACGCTCCCCTCGCGGCCGAAGCTCTTGCGAACGCACAGGCTCTCGCGGATGCGGGGGCTCCTGCGCGTGCAGGGGCTCCCACCCATGCAGGGGTTCCTCCCGACGATCCGGGAGTTCCCGCCGGCTGGACAGGTCCGTCTGCAGGATTTCTCGCGACTCGCTTCACGATCGGGGGAGTACGTGCGCCCAACCGGGTGGTGTCGGCTCCCATGGCCGGGCTCACCGGCAGCGCATATCGGCGGCATCTCAAGGCGCACGGTGTCGGCTTGGTCACCAGTGAGATGGTCAGTGCGTACGGTCTCGTCCACCGCAACGTCCACACGGCCGGATACCTCGATTTCGCGGAGGAAGAACGGCCGATCGCAGTGCAGCTCTTCGGTGACACGCCGGACATCATGGCGCGGGCTGTGGAGGCCGTGCTCGGCCGGCCCGAAGTTCCCGATGTGATCGACATCAACATGGGGTGCCCGGTCCGCAAGGTGATGCGGACCGGCGCGGGGGCCGCCTTTCTGCAGGACCCTGATCGGGCCGCAGCGGTTGCGGCCGCTGTGGTGCGGCTGGCTGACCAGGCAGGTGTTCCCGTGACGGCTAAACTGCGGAGTGGGCTGAGGGTCGGCGAGCGGACGGCGGTTTCACTTGCCCCCCGCCTGGAAGAAGCGGGCGTGCAGGGTTTGGCCGTGCATCCTCGGGCGGCGGAGCAGCACTATCGAGGAATGGCCGATCATGCCATCACAGCGGCCGTCGTTGCCGCAGTGGGTGTGCCGGTGATTGCCTCGGGGGACATTTCCAGCGTGGCTTCGGCCTTGTTGGTGTGCGAGACGACGGGGGCGGCGGCCCTGATGGTCGCGCGGGGTGCCGCGGGCAACCCCTGGTTGGTGGGCGCGCTGCTCTCCGGGAGGAGCGCAGCGCGCCCACCTCTACCTATGGTCGTCGACGATCTACGCCGGCTTCTCAGCCTGGCGGCGGCAGAGCGGGGTCCCGAGCGGGCGGCGCGCTGGATCCGCAAGCTGCTGGGGTGGTACTTGCGGCCGTCGGGAGTCCCGGCGTCGACCGTGGAGAGGCTGAGGTCGTTGGGTGACGCGGTGGTCTTGGACGCCACGCTGGCAGAAATGGGCGCCGCGGGGACCTGATTCCTCCCGATTTGCATGACACCGGCGCTCCCTGCTATGGCTGCTGGCTGGGCCTTCGGTGTTGTTGACAAGTATCGTCGCCCCACCTATAATGCCCGGCTACTTTCAGGCGCACTTGGCCTTTTGGCGGCCGTCAAAGGAAGGTAACCGTGTCTCGTAAAGAAGTCATCCTCACAGAAGAAGGCCTCAAGCAACTCCAAGACGAGGTCACTCATCTCTCCACGGTCAAACGCGAAGAGGTGGCCGAGCGGATCCGCGCGGCGCGCGAATTTGGCGATATCACCGAGAACTCGGAGTACGATGACGCCAAGAACGAGCAGGCCATGCTGGAGCATCGCATCAGCCTCTTACAGGAGAAGCTGCGGCGGGCCCGGGTCATCAAAGACTCGGATATCGACACCGATAAGGTGAGCGTAGGGAGCACGGTCACTTTGCGCGACATGGATGCCGGGGAGATACGTATCTACACGCTCGTTGGCTCTGCAGAGGCCGATCCGGCAAAGGCCAGGCTTTCGAACGAATCGCCGGTGGGACAGGCTATCATCGGCGGCCGGGTGGGTGACGTCCTTACCGTGCCCGTGCCGGTGGGATCACTCCGATACGAGATTCTGGCCATCGGCAAAATGTCGTAATGGACGTGTCCGGCGGATCCGCGCGCAGCGGCGAGGGCGAGGGCCTCGCGGCGGAACTGCCCGAATGGGAGCGAGACCGCCTGACCAAGGCCGAGCGGCTTCGCCGGGAGGGCGTGGAGCCCTACGCCCGGAGCTTCGGTCCCCGGACCCGGCTTGGCGACATCACCAGGCTGCATTCGAGCCTCGATCCTGGAGCGAAGGACGAGAGCGTCCACTACCGCGTGGCCGGTCGGGTCATGGCCCGCCGGGAGCACGGTAGGGCGGTCTTTCTCACTCTGCGCGACGGTTGGGACGACCTGCAGGTCTACGGCAATGTCGATACCCTCGGCGATACCTCGTTCTCCCGGCTCACCGACATCGATGTGGGCGACATCATCGGCTGCGAAGGGCATGTCTTCCGGAGTCGGCGAGGGGAACTGGCCGTCTTCGCCAAAGACTGGACGCTACTTACCAAGTCCCTGCGCCCTCTGCCGGAGAAGTGGCACGGTCTCACTGACCGCGAGACCCGCTACCGCCAGCGCTACATCGATCTCGTGGCAAACCCCACTGTCGCCTGGCAGCTGCAGTCGCGGGGCAAGCTGGTGTCGGCCATGCGACGCTATCTGGAAGCGCAGGGCTTCGTCGAGGTGGAGACGCCTATCCTTCAGCCCCTTCCCGGTGGAGCCCTCGCGCGACCGTTCGTGACTCACCACAACGCCCTCGACGCCGACCTCTACCTGCGTATCGCGCCTGAGCTCTATCTCAAGAGACTGCTGGTGGGCGGTTTCGACCGCATCTTCGAGATTGGGAGGAACTTCCGGAACGAGGGGATCTCTTTGGTTCACAACCCGGAGTTCACCATGATGGAGCTGTACTGGGCGTATGTGGACTACAACGCGATCATGGAACTCGTGGAGGACATGATCCCGGCTCTAGCGCTAGAAGTGATCGGCGCCACCGAGGTCGTGGTGGGGGAGAACAGCATCGAGCTCAAGCCCCCGTGGCCCAGGCGCACCGTGGACTCTCTTCTCCAGGAGTACCTGGGACTCTCGCTGGCCGAGATGCGCTCCGACCCTCAGACCGCCGAAAGGATCCTGCACGAGCGCAAGATCGAGGTGGACAACCGGGAGACGTTCGCCACCCTGGTCGACAAAGCGCTTAAGCATGTGGTGTGGCCGGCGCTCATCCAGCCTACGTTCGCCATCGACTACCCTCTGGAACTCAGCCCTTTGGCCAAGTGCCTTCCAGACGATCCGCAATTGGTGGAACGCTTCCAGCCGATCATCGGCGGCAAAGAGATGGGCAATGCCTTCTCGGAGCTCAACGACCCTATGGACCAGCGGCGCCGGTTCGAGGAGCAGGCGCGCAACAAGGAGGCCGGAGACGAGGAAGCGCACGTGGTCGACGAGGATTTCCTGCGAGCGCTGGAGTACGGCATGCCGCCCGCCGGAGGGCTGGGCATCGGCATCGACCGCCTGGCCATGATGTTGCTGGGGATGGAATCGATCCGAGACGTCATCCTGTTCCCGCAGTTGCGGCCCGAGCATCCGACCACCTGAACGTCCCACTGCCTAAGCGCCCGACTACCTCAGCGCCCGATTGACCGGGCACTCGACGGTTCGACCGCCCGAAGACCTCGCCTCCCGACCAGCTGCACCCTTATGCAGGGGCGCCCTCGAGGGCGGGACCGCTTCCCCAGAAAGGCTTCGGAACAGAGTCGCGCTTCCGCCAGTCATAGAGCATGGAGGAGACTGTGGGAAGGAGGTCCGAGCCCGAGGCCGAAAGCCCATTATGCTACACTTCGGGCAGTAGGTTTTTCGACCATTCCCGGCACAGTGAGCGCTTTTTCATCCTACGCTCGTGCCGGTCGGCGGCGGGCCGAGGAGGTCGGCCGCGGGAGGTGTACCGGGTGTTTGCAGAAGAATCACCCGACTGGAATCTTGACCTCGACGGCTCGGTCGATTGTGAGCTGTGCGGTGAAGAAAAGGCGACCATGCACTTACTCAGGGTGGTGGACGGAGCAGTCACCCACACTCATCTGTGTCCCGACTGCGCGCAGAGCATAGCCGAGCAGACCGACGGCCTTGCTCTCGTGCTGGCCGTGCCCTCGGTGTTTCGCCGTCTCGCACAGGGCGTCGCCGAGACTGGGACCACCGAGACTCCCCCGTCCCAAGCTGAGGACAAGTTCTGTGGTGTCTGTGGTACCACGTTCACCGACTTCCAGGAGTCGGGTATGGTCGGTTGTCCGAACTGCTACCAGGTCTTTTCCGACGACCTGCAGACTGCGCTGGAAAGCGAGAGCCAGCCGGTGGAGCACCTGGGCAAGATGCCCCGGCGAGGGTCCGAGAACGACACCGTGCGTCATGAGATCATGCGTCTCCAGCGCATGTTGAGCGAACTTGTGGCCTGCGAGCGCTTCGAAGAAGCCGCAGGCGTGCGTGACCGGCTCGCCGAGCTGGGCCAGGAACTGGAAGGAGAACCCTCGTGAGCGCCCCCGCACTGGCGGCCTCCGCTCTGGGGCTCTCGCGGAACGAAGCGAGTAGGCGTTTTTCTCACGCAGAGACGGTCGAGGCGCTTGAGGAGCTACGTCAGGAGATCTTCGATGCCCTGACGGGTCCGCACTGGGAGCGCCCGTGGCGCGTATACGACCTGGAGGACTTGTCCAGCGTCGAGACTATCCACTTGGTGGAACAGGGTCTGATGACGCCGACGTTCGCGGACGGCTCTGGCGAAAGCAGAGGTTTTGCCGTGTATGGGCAGGGACAGGCCTCTCTCGAGATCAACGGCGCCGATCACATACGACTGCTCGGCTTCAGGGCGGGGGAGTACCTGGGTGACCTCTGGTCGCTCTTGGCGAAGCTTGACGACCGGCTGGAGATGGACCTGACGTATGCCTTCGACGCCCACTGGGGATATCTGACCAGTCGGCCCAGTCACGCCGGCAGCGCGATGCGGGTGTACGCCACCCTGCACGTTCCCGCCCTCATGCTGACGGGCAAGCTGGCGGGGACCGCGCTCGAGCTCGTGGCCCAGGGCCTGGCTATGACCACCCTGTGGGGTGGGGCGGGAGGTGTCGTCCAGGTTTCCAACCTGGGGAGGCAGGGTAAACCTGAGGCAGAGATACTCCAGCAAATTGAAGCAATCTCTCGAGGGATCGTGGAAAAAGAACGGTCGGTCAGGAAGATGCTTCTGCGGGATAACCCCATCCAGGCCCGGGATCATATCGGGCGTTCGCTGGGCGTGGCCCAGCACGCTTGGTCGATGTCGTTCCCGGAGGCGGTCAACGTGCTATCGGCTGCTCAAGTGGGGTTGGAGCAGGGGCTGGTCGAAGTCCCCGGGCTGCCGGCAGAGTCGATCTTCGACCTGATGACGAGGCTACAGCCTGCTCATATCGTGATGGATCATTTGGACGCAAAGATGGGCTGCTTGGAAAGCCCCGAGATAGATCAGATTCGGGCGCGACTGTTGCGCGAGAGATTCGCCGGTGCGCGCGTGCGTTAGTTAGAGAGGAAAGTGATGTTTGAAAGGTTCACAGAGCGAGCCCGACAGGTGGTCGTTTTGGCCCAGGAGGAGGCTCGAGTCCTTCGCCACAACTATATAGGGACGGAGCACCTGCTCCTCGGTCTGCTGCGCGAAGCGGATGGAGTGGCGGCCCGGGTTCTGGGCGGATTGGAGGTCAGCCTGGAAGAGGTGCGGGGAGAGGTGGCCCGCATCGTAGGTGAGGGCGACAACGAATCCCAGGGACAGATCCCCTTCACGCCTCGGGCCAAGAAGGTGCTCGAATGGGCGCTGCGGGAGGCCCTGTCGCTCGGGCACAACTACATCGGGACCGAACACATCCTGTTGGGATTGGTCCGGGAGAGCGAAGGAGTGGCCGCGCGGATCCTTAACGATCTGGAGGTAGACGCCGACCGGGTGCGCCAGGAAGTCATGCGCGTGCTGGCCGGCCCGACCCGCCGGCAGAGCCGGGGGGCCGCAGCAGGCGCCGGCGGCGAGGCCAAGGAGCGCAAGAGCTCCAAAGTCCTCGACCAGTTCGGACGCAACCTGACCAAGTACGCCGAGGAAGACAAGCTCGACCCGGTCATCGGGCGGGAGACGGAGATCGAGCGGGTCATGCAGATCCTCTCGCGTCGCACCAAGAACAACCCTGTGCTGGTGGGCGAGCCCGGGGTCGGGAAGACGGCGGTTGTGGAGGGGTTGGCGCAACGCATCGCCAGGAACGACGTGCCCAGCCTGCTCAAGGACAAGCAGATCTACACCCTCGATCTGGGGGCCTTGGTGGCCGGTTCGAAGTACCGGGGTGAGTTCGAAGAACGCCTGAAGAAGGTCATGAAGGAGATCGGCGAACGCGGCGACATCATCCTGTTCGTCGACGAGATCCACAATCTCGTGGGGGCGGGTGCGGCCGAAGGGGCCATAGACGCGGCCTCCATCCTCAAGCCGGCCCTAGCGCGGGGAGAATTGCAGACCATCGGGGCCACCACGCTGGATGAGTATCGCAAGCACTTGGCCAAGGATGCCGCCCTCGAGCGCCGTTTCCAGCAGATCGTCGTCAAGGAGCCGACCGTCCTCGAGACGAGGCAGATCCTCTCCGGTCTTCGTGAGCGCTATGAGGCGCATCATCGGGTGCGGATCACCGACGAGGCTCTGGAGGCTGCAGCCTACTTGGCGGACCGGTACATCAGCGATCGGTTCCTGCCCGACAAGGCCATCGACCTGGTCGACGAGGCCGCCTCTCGGAAGCGCATCCAGAACATGTGTGCCTCCCCCGATATGCGGGAGGTCGAGGACGCCATCCTCGACGTGCGCAAGGACAAGGAAGCGGCCATCGAGATCCAGGACTTCGAGAAAGCAGCCTCGCTGCGCGATAGGGAGCGGAAGCTGTTGAACCAGCGCAAGGAACTGGAGGACCAGTGGCGGGAGTCCGACGAGGCTGCGGAGATCTCCATCGGAGAGGACGAGATCGCGGAAGTCACCGCCATGTGGACCGGCATCCCCGTGACGAAGCTCACCGAGGCCGAGACGCACCGCTTGCTCCGGATGGAGGAGGCCCTGCACATGCGGGTCGTCGGTCAGGACGAGCCGGTGAAAGCCGTCTCCCGGGCCATCCGGCGCTCGCGCGCGGGCCTGAAGGACCCACACCGTCCCGCCGGCTCTTTCATCTTCCTCGGCCCCTCGGGCGTGGGCAAGACGGAATTGGCCCGCACCCTGGCCGAGTTCCTCTTTGGCGATGAGAGTGCGCTCATCCAGGTGGACATGTCGGAGTTCATGGAGAAGCATGCAGTGAGCCGGCTGGTAGGCTCGCCGCCCGGTTACGTGGGCTATGACGAAGGCGGCCAGCTGACGGAGTCGGTGCGCCGGCGCCCGTACTCGGTGGTGTTGCTCGACGAGATCGAGAAAGCTCATCCCGACGTGTTCAACATCCTGCTGCAGATACTCGAGGATGGCAGGCTCACGGACGCCCAGGGGCGTACGGTGGACTTCCGCAACGCCATCATCATCATGACCTCGAACATCGGAGCCTCTACCATCTCCAAGGGCCAGACTCTGGGCTTTGGTGAGCCTGTGGAGGAGGGCGGCCTGGAATACGAGGAGATGAAGAACCGGGTCACCGGGGAGCTGAAGAAACTGTTCCGTCCGGAGTTTCTCAACCGCGTGGACGAGGTCATCGTCTTCCGTAAGCTGACTCGGCCGGAGATTACCGACATCGTCGAACTGATGATGGCCCGGGTAGAGGAACAGCTCAAGGACCGCGATATCGGTCTGGCTCTCACTCTGGATGCGAAAGAGTTCCTCGTCAACGTCGGCTACGATCCCACCATGGGCGCGCGGCCGCTCAGGCGGGCCATCCAGCGACACGTCGAAGATCTGCTGGCCGAAGAAGTGCTTTCCGGCCGATTCCCGCGGGGCAGCACCGTGCTCTTGGACCACGAGGAGGACCATCTGACCATCTCCGAGGTCATTCTTGGAGCGCCGGACGTCCTCGTGGCCGACGAGACCAAGTAGAACGGAGCGGCCCATGCCGCGCGGCAAGACCTCCTTCGTCTGCCGGGAGTGCGGCTATGCCTCCCCCGGATGGTTGGGGCGGTGCCCGGGTTGCGGTAGCTGGAACACGATAGTCGAGGAGGTCGTTCCTCCTAGCGTGCCGCGAGGCTCCGGAACGCGGGGCGCGGGCCCGCCTCCGGCGGCGCCCGCGCCCCTTCGTCTTTCCGACGTCGACCTCGGAGCCCAGACCCGCATCGATACCGGCCTGAGTGAGTTCAATCGCGTGCTGGGCGGCGGATTGGTAGCCGGTTCGGTCGTGCTGGTGGGAGGCGAACCGGGTGTAGGAAAGAGCACCCTCCTCCTACAGGCTCTGTTGGGGATGGAGGGGCGGGGCGTCGGCACGCTGCTGGTTTCGGGGGAGGAGTCACCGGCTCAGGTTAAGCTGCGCAGTACCCGGCTGGAAGGCGCGGAGAGGGGCACGGTCGATCTGCGCCTACTCGCCGAGACCCAGACCGAGGCGGTGATCGCATCCTTGGAGCAACTGAGACCCCAGGTGTGCGTGGTCGACTCGGTGCAGACGCTCTGGTCCTCCGAGGTGGGGTCCGCTCCTGGCTCGGTCGCGCAGATCCGTGATGCCACCGCTCAGCTTCTCCGAGTGGCCAAGGCCGGAGGGACGGCCCTGGTGCTCGTCGGCCACGTGACCAAAGAAGGGGAGCTGGCCGGCCCGCGGGTGCTCGAGCACATGGTCGATGCGGTGCTCTCGTTCGAGGGGGAGAGGACCCAGCCGTTTCGCATCCTGCGGGCGGTAAAGAACCGCTTCGGGTCGACGAACGAGGTGGGCGTGTTTCAGATGGCCGAGCAAGGGTTGGTGGAAGTGCCCGACCCTTCCTCGATCTTCCTAGAAGCAGGTGACCTGCGCTCCGGGTCGGCGGTGGTGCCGGTTATGGAGGGCAGCCGTTGTCTCTTGGCCGAGGTGCAGGCGTTGGTCACGCCGAGCAACCTGGCAATGCCCCAGCGTGTGGCGAGGGGAGTGGACCGCAACCGCCTGGCTATGATCGTGGCGGTCCTCAGCCGCCGAGCTCGACTGCCGCTGCTCAAATGCGACATATTTGTTAACGTTGCAGGAGGACTGGCGCTCGAGGATCCTGCCGCGGATCTCGCGGTGGCCCTGGCGGTGGCTTCCGCCTGGCGGGACGGCGACTCCAGCCAAGGCGTGGCCGCGTTCGGGGAGGTGAGTCTCACCGGCAAGGTGCGCTATGTTCTCCAGGCGGAGAAACGTGTCCAAGAGCTTAGCCGGCGGGGGTTGCAGCGTATCCTCATCCCCGGCCGCAATGCGGAAGAGCTTACGATGCCCGGAGGAGCGCCGGCGGGAGTAGAGCTGGTGGCGGTTACAGATATCGGTCAAGCGGTGACGCAGGTGGTCAAGAACACCGAAGTAAGGAGCACCGGTGGCTAAGCGGCTCCCGGACCCAGAGGTAAGACTTGTTCGAGCCCTGAAGATGGTCGCCCCAGGAACGTTGATCCGTGAGGCGATCGACAACATCGTCAAGGCCCGGACGGGCGCCCTGCTCGTCTTTGCCGACGAGGAGGAGATCAGGCCCATGATCTCCGGCGGGATAGACATCGACGTCGGGCTCAAGCCGATGATCCTGTACGAGCTTGCCAAGATGGACGGAGCCATCC
>CAZCCL010000011.1:27206-40414 GCA_964497095.1 uncultured Gaiellales bacterium
CCATCCTCCTGGACCGGCCCGGCAAGCACATCATCCACGCCAACGTCCAGCTGATGCCCGACTCCAGCATCGATTCCCAGGAGACCGGCACCCGTCATCGTACCGCTGAGCGGGTGGCCAAACAGATCGACGCCCTGGCCATCTCCATCTCGGCCGCCCGCGACGTGGTGACCATCTACCTGGCCGACATCCGCTACATAATGGACCCTATCCGCGTCATCCTGGACAAGGCCGACCAGGCGCTGCAGACTCTGGAGAAGTTCAAGGCCCGGCTCAACCAGGTCTCCACGTCCCTGTCGGCTCTCGAGTTCGAGGATGCGGTGACCCTCCACGACGTCCTGTCGGTGCTTCAGCGCTCGGAGATGGTGCTGATGATCGTCCAAGAGATAGAGCGGTATATCATCGAGTTGGGTACCGAGGGCCGTCTGGTGCAGCTTCAGTTGGAGGAGCTGATGGTGGACGTTCGGGAGGACCTGGCGGCGATTCTGGCGGACTACCTGCCGGATCCGACTCCTGAGCGCTTGGAAGCAGCCCGCGAGGCCTTGGGAGCTCTACGCTCGGAGGAGTTACTCTCGCTGGCTCGGGTGGCCGAGACCCTGGGGTGTGAAGCCAATGTCAACGCCTTGGAAAAGCACATGAGCCCCCGGGGCTACAGGATGCTGCGCAAGATCCCTCGTTTGAACGGCACTGTCATCGAGTCTCTGGCCGCGCAATTCGGCAACGTGCGGGCTATGCTCGACGCGACGGTGGAAGAACTGACCGCGGTCGAAGGGGTAGGGATGGCCCGGGCCAACGACATCCGCGAGGGTCTTGCACGGCTGCGGGAACTCAACCTTCTGGAACGCTACGGCTGATGTCCGGCGTGGGCGAGACCATCGTCTACCCCCGGCACAGGGCCGGGCAGATATCCGACGGCGTCCTCATCAAGATCTGCGCGAGATCGCGCTACCCGAGGCGATAGAGCGATGGTGTTCGCCCTGAGATTGCTGCTGGCCCTCGTGGGCGGGGTGACCGGCTACGGATTGGCCGTCGAATTCCTGCCCCACGCCAATCTCGATACCTTCTGGTACGCGCTCACGGTGGCTCTGTGTGTTCTGGCGGGGATCCTCCTGGGTGTGGTGTTGGGTGGTCCCCTCGGTAGGGCCGCCACGCGTCTAGGCCGGCGTCTCGACAAAGCGAGTTCGCTGCTCACCGCGAGCGGTCTCATCTTCACCACCATCGGGCTGATCATCGGACTGGCCGTTGCCGCGCTCGGCAGCCTTGCCATAAAGGATCTACCCGTGGTGGGGCTGTATCTGCTGCCGCTGCTCTTCGCTTTCAGCGGCTATCTGTTCGCGTACCTTGCATACAAGCGCCACACCGACCTGGCCCGGGTCCTGGGCTTCAAAGGACTGCTCCAGCAACCGGGGGCGGAGCAGTTCATACGCCCGAAGCTGCTCGACACCTCGGTCATCATCGACGGACGCATCGGCGATGTGGCGGCCACTGGGTTCCTGGAGGGGGATCTGGTGGTACCCGGCTTCGTATTGGAGGAGCTGCAGTCTATCGCCGACTCGGCAGAATCGGGCAAAAGGGCCCGCGGTCGCCGTGGTCTGGACACCGTGCGCGACCTCCAGGAAGCCCACAACCGGGTGATGGTCATCGAGCGGGATTTCCCCAACGTGGCCGAAGTGGACGCCAAGCTGATCAAACTGGCCAAGGAGATGAAGGCCTGCATCCTCACCACCGATTACAATCTCACCAAACTTTGCCGTATCCAGGGCGTCGAGGTCCTGAACGTCAACGAACTGGCCAACACGGTGAAGGCCATGGTGCTGCCCGGAGAGAGCCTGATCGTTCGGGTCATCCGCGAAGGCAAGGAAGAAGACCAGGGAGTAGCGTATCTGGAAGATGGGACTATGGTAGTGATCGAGGGTGGTCGCAGACGCTTGGGTGAGGACGTGGAGGTGGAGGTCACCTCGGTCTTGCAGAACCCGGCCGGCAAGATGGTTTTCGTGCGGCTGACTTCCTAGGAGGGAGCAAGATGGGGAGTTCGGGACTCAGTCTGGCCTTGGTGGTGGCTGCAGCCGGCTACGGCACCCGCCTGGATTCGGGACTCCCCAAACAGTATGTGCCTCTGCTGGGCATCCCCGTGTTGCAGCGTACCCTTAGCGCCCTGAGCTCCTGTGCCGAGGTCGACGCACTCGGCGTGGTCGTCAACTACCAGGACGTGGACTACTGCACCAACGAGATCGCGCTGGAGGGTATCGGTAAGGTAGTGGTGGTGACACCGGGTGGTGACGAGCGTGCCCTGTCCGTCAAGAACGGGCTTCGAGCGCTGGCGGAGGCCGGCTCGTGGGATTTGGTGGGGGTCCATGATGGCGCTCGACCCCTGGTCACCTGCGACGCGATAGCCCGGGCCGTCTCTGCACTCGCGGCCGACGCGACCCTGGACGGAGCGGTCTCAGCCGTTCCGAGCATCGACACGGTGAAGATCGTCGACGACGACGGCCTCATCCGAAATACTCCCGACCGAGGCAGCCTGTGGCGGGCCCAGACTCCGCAGATCTTTCGCCGGCAGGTCCTGATGGAGGCCTACAGCGTGCCCGACGAGGAACTCGCAGACGCCACCGATGATGCGGCGCTGGTCGAGGCGCGCGGGGGACGGGTAGTCGTAGTGCAGGGCTCGCCGGAGAACTTCAAGATCACCGACCGGGTGGATCTGCGCCTTGCCGAACAGATCCTGGCAGAGCGGCGATCGTGACGGAGATCGGGCGCGAGGCCGTCGCCGGACCAGTGCTCGCTGTCCCGCCGGAAGCTGGACCTTGAGCGTGAGTGACGATCCCGGACTCAGAGTAGGTATAGGTTACGACGCCCATGGCTTCGTGGCCGAACGCGCGCTTGTCCTCGGGGGGGTGAGGCTGCGCGAGCACGATGGGCTTGGAGGCCACAGCGACGCCGACGTGCTGGCTCACGCCATCATGGACGCGCTGCTGGGGGCCGCGGGTCTCGAGGATATCGGCCATCACTTCCCCGATTCGGACCCGGCCTTCGCTGGAGCCGACAGCCTCGAGTTGCTGAAGGCAGTCGTGGGTATCGTGCGGCATAATGGCTGGGAGCCGGTCAACGTGGATGCCGTCGTCGTATGCGAAGAGCCCCGGATAGCGCCGCACCGCCACGCGATGCGCGCCCGTCTGGCAGCCGCCCTGGACGTCGGGGTGGAGCAGGTGGGGCTGAGGGGGACGACGACCGAGGGAATGGGTTTCACGGGACGGCGGGAAGGTGTTGCCGTGCACGCAGTGGCCCTGGTCAAGCGGGTCGGGGCGAAGTAGACTCCGCCGGAGACCAAGGGGCTCCATCGGGCCGGCGATTGAACCCGACGATCACAATGGAAGAGAGAACCTAGTCATGACGGACGTTCGTGTGCGCTTTGCTCCCAGTCCCACGGGGTCGCTCCACGTGGGCAGCGCGCGCACTGCGCTCTACAACTACCTGTACGCCCGCCATCACGGGGGCACCATGGTCCTCCGCATCGAGGATACCGACCTCAAGCGCTCCACCACGGAGCACGATGCCAGCATCATCAACGACCTGGCCTGGCTCGGCCTTCGGGCGGATGAAGGCCCCGACATGGGCGGCCCCCATGGGCCCTACCGACAGAGCGAGCGCGCTCCTCTGTACGAAGCCGGGGTACAGCGATTGTTGGCCGATGGTCACGCCTATCCCTGCTTCTGCCCGCAGGAACTCTTGGAAGAGCGCAAGGAGCAGCAATTGGCCCGAGGGGAGATGCCCAAGTACGACCGCACCTGCTGCCGGCTGTCCTCCGCCGAAGTGCAGGAACGACTCACGGCCGGTGATGAAGCCGCCATCCGGTTCAGGGTGCCCCAGGGGGACGTGAGCTTCGACGACCTCATCCACGGGCCTATCACCTTCTCTTCGGACGTGATCGGGGACTTCATCATCAAGCGCACCGACGGTGGCTTCGCCTACAACTATGCTGTGGTCATCGATGACGCCGATATGCAGATCACCCATGTCATCCGGGGGGAGGACCACATCACCAATACCGCCCGCCAAATCATGCTCTTCGCTGCCCTTGGCGAGCCGACGCCGCGCTTTGGACACCATTCCCTGATCCTGGCAGCGAATGGGAGCAAGCTGTCCAAGCGGCACGGGGCCACGTCCATCGGCGATTTCAAGGGGCTGGGCTATCTGTCGGAGGCCATCGTCAACTACCTGGCCTTGCTGAGCTGGCATCCGGCCGACGGACGGGAGAAGTTCGGTCTGGAAGACCTGATCCAGGAATTCGAACTGGAGCGAGTCTCGAAAAGCCCGGCCATCTTCGACATACCGAAGCTCAATTGGCTGAACGGGCTGTATATACGAGAATTGAATACATCCAAGCTTTACGAGGCGATCGAGCCGTTCTTGGCTAAGGCGGGCATCGAGTTGGCCCCGGGGCAGCGAGAGGTGGTGGCCGAGGCCGTGCAGGCCAACCTGGTGGTGTTGGGAGACGCTCCTCGCTACGCAGCCGTGTTCGTGGAGGATGTCGACCCGTCGGTTTGCCCCTTGGCCGAGACGTTGCTGGCTCCAGGGACGGACGTGGTGCTCGAGTTGGGCAGGCAGGCTTTCGCCGGGTTGCCGAGTGAATACGTGCTTCCGCCGGAGGCTCGGGAGGTGCTGCGCGGCCTGGTCGAGACCGCAGGGGAGCGGGGGATCAAAGGTAAGTCCATCTACCGGCCCCTGCGGGTGGCGTTGAGCGGCAGGGATGAAGGGCCGGAGCTGTATTTCCTGGTGGGCGGGCTCGGCAAGAGCAGGATCGTGTCGAGACTGGAGACGGCCGCCGCATTCGTGGCTGCGAACACACCCGGTCCGGCGGGCAAGGGAGGGGAGTGAGGATGCGCCTCTACGACTCCCTGAGCCAGAACAAGAAAGAGTTCGTTCCTCGCGATGGGGATCGCGTGACCATGTACTTCTGTGGACCGACCGTCTACAACTATGTGCATGTGGGTAACGCCCGGCCGTATGTGGTGTCGATGGTGGCCAAACGCTACTTCGAATCGCTCGGTTACAGGGTCACTCTGGTGGAGAACATCACCGACATCGACGATCGCATCATCCAGAAGGCCGCCGCTCAAGGCCGGACCGCGCGGGAGGTGGCCGAGGAGTTCGCTCAGGCCTATCGAGAAGACACCGATCGCCTGGGCTTGGGACGCCCGGACATCGAGCCGCTGGCAACAGAGCATATCCAGGAGATCATCGATCTCATATCACGGTTGATAGAGAAGGGGCATGCCTACCAATCGGGTCCCGACGTCTACTTCGACGTCGACAGCTGGGCGGAGTATGGGAAGCTCTCGAAGCAGCAGGTCGCGGAAATGCGCCACGGAGCCCGGATCGACCCGGGAGAGGACAAAGCCGACCCTCTGGATTTCGCTCTGTGGAAGGGGGCCAAACCTGGCGAGCCGGCTTGGGACAGCCCTTGGGGACAGGGGCGACCCGGATGGCACATCGAATGCTCGGCCATGAGCCTGAAGTATCTGGGGATGGGCTTCGACATCCACGGAGGCGGCCGTGACCTGATCTTCCCTCACCACGAGAACGAGATCGCACAGGCGGAGGGGGCGACGCGCGAGGAGGACCGGGGCGGGGAAGTCTCGCATCAGCCCTTTGTCCGCTTCTGGATGCACAATGGGATGCTCAACCTGCGTGCGGAGAAGATGTCCAAGAGCGTGGGGAACATCCTGACCCTGAGACACATACTCGACGAGCACCGGCCTGAAGCGCTCGTCGTCGCCTTCCTGGGTAGCCACTACCGTAGTCCGCTCGAGTTCAGTTCGGAGCTCCTGGAAGAGAGCGAGCAACAGGTCGACCGGCTGCGCAATGTCTTCCGGGAGTTGGCCGACGGTTCGGCTGCGTCGGGCTGTGCTCCGGAAGGCCACGGTGGAGCCGAGCCGGACGCCGGCGCGACAGTCGGGGCGGCTCCTCACACCGCGGCCGCCGAGGCGATCATTGCCGATGCTGCTTTCCTGGAGCATGTGGCAGTGCGGCGCCGGGCCTTCGCGGATGCTTTGGCCGATGACCTGAACACGGCCGCCGCTCTTGCCAAAGTGTTCGGGCTGGCTCGGGAGGTCAACGCCGCTCTCGCCGCCGGCGAGCTCTCACCGGAAGCGGCCGGGCAGGTCCGGGCTGAGATGGTCGAGATGGTGCATGTCCTGGGGCTGGACGCCGTAGCCGGGCACGAGGAGGCCGTCCCGACGGATATCGTGGCGATGGCCGAGGAGCGCCGGCGGTGTCGGGCTGCTCGGGACTTCGCCCGGGCGGACGCTCTGCGCGCCGCCATAGCCGAACGGGGCTTCGAGATCCGAGACGTCCCCGGTGGTCACAAGATCGTCTCCATCAGGTAGACGGGCGCAGGGATCTGGCCCTCGCCCGGCCGGCGCAAAGGCGCCCGCGCCGAGGCGCCGTGAGTACGGAGGCCGTGCGTACGAGGGTCGGGAGGGGTCCTCTTGTGGGATCGAGCTCATCTACGGCCGGAATCCGGTGCGTGAGGCCTTGCGGGGGCAGAGGACGGTCCACACGGTGTTGGTGGTGGCCGATCAAGGGAGCCGAACGCTTGAGCGCGGCTTGGAGGACTGGTGCGCGGGGATCCCGTGCGCTATTCCCCCGGTGCAGCGCCTGTCCGGGGAGGATCTGAGCCTCCGCCTGGGGACTGTCGATCATCAGGGTATCGCCGCCGAAGTCGACCCTTATCAGTATCTCGAGCTGGAGGTGGTCCTCGGCAGCCACGACCTTGTCGTAGCCCTCGACCAGATCCAGGACCCCCACAACCTGGGAGCCATCATCCGGACCGCGGAGGCCACCGGCGCAGGAGTGCTCACCCCCCGTCATCGGGCGGCCGAGGTGACCGCGGCAGTGGTGAAGGCCTCCGCCGGAGCGACCGAGCATACCGCTGTCGCCCGGGTTCGTAATCTGGCCGACGCGCTGGGGCAGGCGAAAGAGGCAGGCTTCTGGGTATACGGAGCCGCCGCCGGAGCAGGCACCGTGTACAGCGCTCAGGATTATCGGGACCCTACGTGTTTCGTCGTCGGCTCCGAGGGGGAAGGGCTCGGTCGACGGGTGGCCTCCCTGTGCGACGTGATGGTCAGGCTCCCATTGGCCGGCCGGGTGGACTCGCTCAATGTCAGCGTGTCTACGGGCATTCTGCTTTACGAGGCCGTACGGCAGCGGGCGGTGCGTGCTGCGTCGGGGCAGGCTGGGCCGGGACAAGCCGGGCCGGGGCAGGACTCATGAGGGGGAGCCGATCGTGACGGTCTATCTCATCGACGGGTACAACGTCCTCCATCAACTGCTGGGTCATCACGAGGGAGACGATCGTACCACCCGGGCGCGGACCGGCCAGAGACGCCAGGGTGCCGGAGGGAGCCGAGCCGAAGGCACCCGGGGGTCGCAGGGCCCCGGGGTGGATGTCGATCTGGAGGACGAGCGCCGCCGTTTACTCGACCGTATCGCCAGTTACATGGGAGGGACCTCCGACAGGGCTCTCGTAGTGTTCGATTCGCACTCGCAAGTATTGCAAAAGAATGAGAGTGCAACCAGGAATGTGGACGTGTATTTCGGGTCGTTCTCACGCTCGGCCGATGCCATCATCGAGAGGGAGGTTTATGCTTTAGGTGCAGGGGAAACCATTGTTGTGGTATCGTCCGACTACCAGCTCCAGAAGACCATCTTCCTGCCCAACGTGATCCGGCGTTCCTCCCGACAATTCGTGGCGGATTTGCAAGAGCACACAAAAAGGATTGCAAATCCCGAGAATTGCATTAGAATGGGTCACAGGATCGAGGAAAGGATCGACTCCGATACGGTCGAGAGGCTGAAGGCGCTGCGAGACGAGTTGGCGTCGCAGCCGGAGAAACCGGGTCGGCCGGAATAGGGGTCCGAGATCCAGGTTTCCAACCTCTAGGCGGGAGGGACAGGGATGGAAGGCGCGGCGTTTGCGGGCAAGGCTGCCGGTCCCAGCACAGCCGACTGGACCGACGAGCAGTTGGTGGCGTGGGCGAAGAACGGTGATTCCGAAGCCACCAGGCGCATCCTTACCAGATATCACTACTTCGTGCGTCTCAAGGCGAACTCGTATTTCTTGGCCGGCGGAGACGGTGACGATCTTATCCAAGAGGGCTACATCGGGCTCTTCAAGGCCATCCGCGACTACGAACACGACCGGAGCACGAGCTTCCGCAGCTTCGCTGAGTTATGCGTGACCCGGCAGATCATCACCGCGATCAAGACGGCTTCCAGGCAGAAGCATCTTCCGCTCAACACCTATGTGAGCTTCAGCCACTCGCCATCCAGCACCGATTTCGACAGCCGCACCCTTGCCGATGTGATCCCCTCGGGGCGGGCGAGTGACCCGGTGCAACAGGTGATCAGCTCAGAAGAAGTGGTCAGTCTGACCGACTGCCTGGTGCGCCTGCTCAGTCCCCTGGAGTCGCAGGTGCTCAAGTACTACTTGGAGGGGAACTCCTACGAAGCCATCGCCGCTCAGATCGGCCACGACACGAAGACCGTGGACAACGCCCTCCAGCGCATCAAGCGCAAGGTGATGATGCATCTGGAGAGCCGGCGGGTGGTGCTGTAGGAGCGTAGAAGCGGCGCCCCGACCCGCGGGCGCCGATCTTTGCCGGTGGTGCTGTTAGGCCGCTCGTACCAGTCCCTTATGGAAGCGCCGTCGGGCTAACGGTCCCTCGGCCGGCCGTTCGCGCCCGGCTGGGGCTCTCAGGCCATCTTCTTGGCGAGTTCTAATCCCTGCTCCGCCGTCACTGCCGGCACGACCGTGAACGAGAAGACGTCGTCCCAGGCGCTGGTGGCAGCCATTATGGGGGCGATATCGTCTGCCTCGGAGATCACTATGACGGTCGGATCCTGGCACTGGAGCCAGTACTCGGCGACGACTCTGGCGTTCGGAGGATAGGACCACTGCATCCTGCGGGCGATGCGCTCTTTGGTATTGCCCGCTCTGGCAGCGCCTAGTGTCACGAATAGCATGATCGGCCTCCCTGTGACGCGTCATTTCGATGGATGGCCAAGGGATTGACGATAGGTCTACTCTTGGCGTTGACGGTGAACGACGGGGAAGGGGCGGACTCATCGGGGTTTGATGCGAGCGGCTTTCTAGTTTGAATCGTAGGCCCCGGGAGCCCGATGTCAAGCCCCGATCCGTCCGTCACGGGGCGCGTGGCTGCGCGAGGCCGTTGCGGTGATGGAGCCGAGCGCGGACGCACCGATGCGAGCTGGCGCGCTAAAATCTGTTGGCTTCTCGGTGGCGCGGCTGTCCGGCCGTCGAGAGTCTGGCCAGGAGCGGACGCCCGGAAAAGGGGCAGAAACCGAAGAACCAAGGCGCAAGGCGACGACGGGCCCCCGTCGTGTACGGAGACATGGGGCGTTCGGGGTATCGGGCCGGTGTAGCTCAATGGTAGAGCAGCTGATTTGTAATCAGCAGGTTAGGGGTTCAAGTCCCTTCACCGGCTCCTTCCTCATGGTGAGAAAGGCCTGCGAAACGGCGCTATCAGTTGCCAGCGACCCGTTTCCCCGGGTGGCCTCGCCCCGGTGTCTGCTTACATTTCGTCCTCATTCTGCTTACCTTGCGGCCCCATTTCTGTGAAGGCAAGGACGATTGTCTCAATTCAGCGCGCAGGCCACACTAGGCTTTGGATTGAGCTACATTACTCACGCGTCCCCATATAGGTACAATAGCGGGCAGAGGTGACGAGCATGGCCCAGCAGATCCTGTTGAACGAGACCAAGTTGGCCGATTTTGCCCGGCGGTACCAGGTATCGGAGTTGGCCATCTTCGGGTCTGCCCTTCGGGATGACTTCACCCCTGAGAGTGATGTCGACGTGCTGGTTGCTTTTCTCCCCGGTGCGGAGGTTTCTCTGTTTGATCCGGTCGACATGGGAGATGAGCTCTCCCGGCTCATCGGTCGCCCGGTCGATCTTGTGCCCAAGTCGGGGATCAAACCGCGCATCCGCGAAACTGTCCTTCAGAGCTCGCGGGTCATCTATGCAGCGGCGTGACGAACTGTACCTGGCGGACATCGTGGAAGCGGCGGAGGCCATCCGTTCGTTTCTAGCCAGACTGGGCAGGTCGGATCGCGAGGCCTTTGTCAATGACGACCTGGTGCGAAGCGCTGTGCTGCAGAAGTTGAGCGTCATCGGGGAGGCGGCCGCCTGAGTATCGGCCGAGACCCGGGCCTTGATCCCGACATCCCGTGGCACCAGGCCCGGGGCATGAGGAATCTCCTCATCCATGCCTACTTCTCCGTGGACTGGGATATCGTTTGGAACACGGCAACGGACGCCGTCCCCAAGCTAGCAGCGCAGGTCGCACGGATGCTGGAATCAGGCGAGCCGCTCTCCTAGCCCAGAGTTACCACCTCTCCCTGGTCGTGGAGGGTTCACTGCCGACCTTCCTGATACTCAGACGGCACTCCGCCTGGACGCGGCCGGACGCAAGACTCGGGGGGTCAGATATGAATTCTGTGTTCGTCATTCACCCATACAAGTACTACGGCGGATGGGTCTTCGATGATCCGGCCGGTCGGCCTTGTGCGCGAGGCGTTCGTGGCCGGTGCGGATGACATCATCGAGCGCTTGGCAGGCGACATCCCAGAGGCGGAACTCGGCTTCAACCTGGTGCTCTCGGCCCAGCCGTTTCCTGGATACCGGACAATGCTGGAATGGCGCCGCGAAGAGAACGGCGGCAACTGGTACTACTGCGCCGACTTCGACATGGAGGGCTGGCTGTGTCCGGCGCTACTCAAGTATTTCGAGTCTGCCCCCCCGACCATCTACACTCAGTTCAAAGCTTAGATTGTCTAGGAGTCTTGGGCGCCGGGTTCCGATGTCCGGTCAGCGACGTCCGGCGACCCGCCCTCACCGGCGTAAAGACGAACTGTAAAGCCTCCGCATTCTCTCTCGACTCCGGACTGGGTGTCCGAAGGCATGGGCGGCGATGCGAGGCAGAGAATCATGGGGAACACGAGCCCTGCGCGACGCCAAGTCCAGCGAGCCGCTTGGCCAGAAGGAGCGCGTCCACCCGCCAGAAAGGCTTAGGTCTGGGTCGATGTACACCGGGGCGCCGCGGTCTAGCGGGCGTATTCCGACCGCGCGTGCGGTTGCATCGTTTGGTGGCCTTCCGGGGGCTTGTAGCACGGTGAAGTCTGCGTTAGTCTTCTAGCGCGCCGATTTGACGTGCAGCTTGCGGGCGCGGGCCGGTCTTCCGGCTGATACACAGCTAAAGCGTTGGCAAACCCGCTTTGGCTCAGGCAAGCCGAAGTGGGTTTTTGTTTGCATCGCCGATTTAAGAGCCAACTTGCGGGCGATTCACAAATGCGGCTAAAGCGGCCGGCCATGGGCGCCCTTCCTTGCCCGGAGCCGGTCAGAGAAACCGGCTAGACAAGGAGGAGAGAAGCATGGCAAGCAAACGAGAACCTGAGGAGACGCCGGGCAACTTGGACTTGTATGGCTTTCGGCCGGAGTTCCAGACGCTCTCCATCTGCACCAACTGCTGGGACCTTTTCGACGCGCCGTCACCCGGGCATGGGGACTTCGAACAGCAGAAGTGCCGCTGCCACAGAGGCAAAGAGCAGCGATGGCCGGGCTACGACTACAACGAGCGGGCAAGGCTCTGCGACTGCTGCGGCCGCTATGTGCTAAGGAGCGGCAGCCGGTGGTCGGTCTGGTTCTGCGATGCGTGCAAGGAGCGGGTACGGCTACTGAACCACGAGTTCGGTTTCGCCCTCATCCCCATCGGCCGCCACTCTTTGATGCAGGGGTTCGGTCTTCAAGGCGAGCCGGACGAAGCCCAAATCGAACGCTTCGTTGAGCGGTTCGGGGACATGGCGAGGAGGATGGATGCCCTACATCACGACTGGAAGCCCAAGCACCTGCGGGAAGAGTTAGAAAGGCTGGGACTCATCGCCACGAGAGCGTCGCCCCCGAGCGGAGTCCCGCTTGTCATCTATCTGGGTGCCGTGGCCGAGGAGGACCGGACCTCGACTGCCGATCACCGTCTTCTGGCCTTCCGCGCGCTCGCCGACCGCTTTGAGGTCGGGGAGATCGTCAGCCCGGATGAACAGGCGCGCGCCGATTGGACCACTGCTGCCGAGAGTGAGGAAAGCAGATGAACGATCATAGCCACGTTTTCGCAGATCCTTGGCTCAAGAAGGCGGAGGAGGGAGCGAGGATCCCAGACGACGCCCGCCTCGCGTGCGCCTACGAACTGTTTGCGAGCTTCGAGTACTTCGACGAGGCGGCGTTCTTCCGCCGGACCGAATCGACCGATGAACTGTGGACAGGAGCAGGGGGGTATCCTCCGGCCCGAGCCGGCACCAAATCTCGTGAGGTTCAACTGTTTTCGGAAGAGAGAGGTTCGCCACCCCACCTTCAGACGTAGGGCGGCAGGCTACTCGAGAAGGCGCCTCAGGTCGCTGATGCGCTTGTAGACATCCTTGCGGTCAGCCACCTTCACCACCAGGATTAACGTCGATTCATCCTTGATCTGGTAGATGATTCGATGGGTCCCTCCGACCTCCACGCGATAGACCTCATAGGCCGCGGGCAATCCCCGGATCTTGCGGCAGCCGACCGGGCGTGGCTCTTCTCCCAGAGCGGCAATCGCGGCTAGGACCGATTTTTGAACAGGGGATGAGAGCTTGCTGATCGCCCGTTCGGCGGCGGGGGCGATCCGGATTTCATAGGCCAAGACGTCCTACCTCTGACGCTGGAGCTTCTCGCGCAACTCATCCAAGCCGATGGTTCCTTCCCGCTCGGCTTCCTCGATAGCTTTGAGGGCGTCCTCGGCATCAATCAAGTCCTCGAGTCGTTCCAGCAAGCGAGCATCCTCGATAGGAACCACCGCGGCCACTTCCTTGCCGTACCGAGTGACCGCCACCCGCTCGTTCCCATACTGCACGCGCCCCAAGACTTCGGCGGGATGATCCTTGAGTTCCTTCGCGGTGACTGAGGTCATCGCGGGCTCCTTCCTCCCAAACAGCACACTATGTACATTATGTACCTTTCGGGAGCCATTCCGCAAGTGGGAGACCCAGGTGACGCGAGCATGTTCCCCTCGTGCATCTGTGACCCGCTGATCCCTAGTCAGTGGGTTTGGGGGCCCGAGCTTCCCGTCGATCCTTCATGCCCAAAAGGCCCGCAAAGCGTCCATATCC
>CAZCCL010000012.1:0-24076 GCA_964497095.1 uncultured Gaiellales bacterium
ACGAGATCGTATGCATGATCGCCGAGCGGCTGGGTCTCTACGAGGAGTACACGAAAGGCAAGACCATCCCCGATCTGATCAAGTACGGTTGGGAGACCTCCCGGTGTGCCGACCAGATCAGCTGGGAAGAGCTGAACGAGAAGGGCTACTACGTATCTCCTACCGCCGACGGGTGGGAAGAGGTTCCCGCCGGCTTCTACAACTTCTATAAGGACCCCGAAAAGTACCCGCTCAGCACTCCGACCGGCAAGCTGGAGTTCGAGGCCACCGGTCTGCTCGAGCACTTCCCCGACGATCTGGAGCGGCCGCCGGTACCCAAGTGGGTCCCCAAAGGCATCAGTCACGAGGAGACGATCGGCACCGAACGTTCGAAGAAGTATCCGCTGCTGGTGTGCTCCAACCACCCGCGTTGGGGCGTGCACTCTCAGCATGACGACATCACCTGGCTACGCGAGATCGGCACCTGCAAGGTCACCGGTCCCGACGGCTACCAGTACCATCCGGTCTGGCTGCATCCGTCCACGGCTGAATCTCGCGGTATCAAGCACGGCGACGTGGTGTCGATCTTCAACGAGCGCGGAATCGTGCTGGCCGGAGCGTACGTCACCGAGCGCATCATGCCCGATGTCGTCTACATCGACCATGGCGCCAAATGGGACCCGATCGAGCCCGGTGTGATCGATCGGGGGGGCGCCATCAACACCATCGTCCCCAAGAACACCACCTCCAAGAACGCGGTGGGCCATGCGGTCAGCGGCTTTCTGGTCGACATCGAGAAGACCGACCTGGAGGAGCTCAAGCGGAAGTATCCGGAAGCCTTCGAAAAGCCCTTCCACCCCTGCGCGGGTCCCGGCTTAGAGGCCTGCATCATGGGAGGTGAATGATGGGCAAGGTCCTTGTCATCAACTATGACATCTGCAACGGTTGCTACAACTGCCAGATAGCCTGCAAGGACGAGCACGTGGCCAATGACTGGTCACCCATCGCCAAGCCCCAGCCGGACACCGGCCAGTTCTGGATGAAGATCCACGACAACGTCCGGGGCCAGGTGCCCAAGGTCAAGATCACCTACGAGATCAGCGTTTGCCAGCACTGCGACGAGGCTCCCTGCATCCCGGCGTGCAACGTGCACGCCATCTACAAGAGGGACGACGGGATCGTGGTGATCGACCCGGACAAATGTCGCGGCAATCAGATGTGCATCGCGGCCTGCCCGTACGAGAACGTGATCTACTTCAACGACATGCTCAACATCGCCCAGAAGTGCACGTTCTGCGCACACCTTCTGGATGATGGATGGTCGGAGCCCCGTTGCGTCGATGCCTGCCCCACCGGTGCGCTGACCTTCGGTGAAGAAGACGATCCCAAGATCAAGGACCTGATCGCCAAGGCGGAGCCGCTCAAGCCGGAACTGGCTCATGTGAAGCCGCGGGTCTACTACATCGGCCTGCCCAAGAAGTTCATCGCCGGCGCCCTGTTCGATCAGGAAGCCGATGAGTGCGCCGAGGGTGCGACCGTCACGGCGACCAACACCGAGACCGGTGATCAGTATCAAGCGGCGAGCGATAGTTATGGCGACTTCTGGCTGAACGGCCTCAAGAACGGCACCTACACGCTGCTGATCGAGAAGCCCGGCTATCTGACGCAGAAGGTCGGCCCCGTCGATGTCACTCAGAAGGACATGAATGTGGGCGATATCGCCATCTGGAAGGCTTGACGGTTGCGCTGCCCAAACCGGTAGCGCCGGCACCGATACGGTGACGAGCCTGGGGCCCGTTTCGTGAGAGGCGGGCCCCCGGTTTCTTCGAGAAGGGCTGTATCGGCGTGCCGAAATGATTAGAATGTAAGTGTTCACTACGTAGGGGAAGGGAGGTGTACAGGCGGGTTTGCTTCCAGGAAGCGCGCAGGCGATAGACGCGACGACGAACGGCACCAGTCCTAGGAGGAGGGAACCATGGATGACCCTGAGAAAGACGTGAGCGTCCAAAAAGTCAGCCGCCGCGAGTTCCTCAAGATAGCCGGAGCAACGGGGGCCGCCGTGGGCCTCGGGGCCGGGCTGGGGGGACTGGCGGCCGCGTGTGGCGAGGAAGAGACCACCACTACCGTCGGCGAGGCCACGACGACAAGCACCGCGGCCTCTACCACCACCAGCGCGGCCGCCACTACGACCACGGCGGGCGAGCCGGCGGCCGGCCGAGAGATCAAGATAGGCTTCGTGGCGCCCCTCACAGGCCCTCTCGCCAGCTTTGGGGTGGCCGACCGTTACTGTCTGGAGCGCTGGCAGGAATACGTCGTCGACGGCTTGGACTGCGGCGATGGCAAGACGCACCCGATCAAGTTCTACCTCCAGGACAGCCAGTCCGATACCAACCGCGCGGCCCAGGTGGCCGGCGATCTCATCCTCAACGAGAAGATCGACGTCATGATGGTCGCCTCCACTCCGGAGACGGTCAGCCCGGTGGCGGATCAGTGCGAGGCCATGAGCATGCCCTGCTACAGCAACGATGCGCCCTGGCAGGCCTACTTCTTCGGCCGTGGCGCGAGCGTGGACACGCCGTTCAAATGGACCTACCACCACTTCTGGGGTCTCGAGGACATCATCGCCGTCTACTTGGCCGCCTGGGAGAGGACGGAGACCAACAAGATCGTCGGGGCGATGTGGCCGAACGACTCGGACGGGAACGCATTCTCCGATCCCAACACGGGTTTCCCGGCCGCCATCATCCCGCTGGGCTACACGATTGTCGACCCGGGTCGGTACCAGAACGGCAGCGAGGATTTCACCGCTCAGATATCACAGTTCAAGAACGAGGGGTGCGAGATCATCACCGGGGTACCCATCCCGCCCGATTTCACCAATTTCTGGAAACAGGCCACGCAGCAGGGCTTCCAGCCCAAGATGGGCAGCATAGCCAAGGCCTTGGACCTCCCGTCGGGGGTGGAGGCGCTGGGTGACGCCGGCAACAACTTCACGGTGGAGTGTCAGTGGACCCCGCGGATGCCGTTCAAGTCGTCGCTCACCGGCGAGACCTGTCAGCAGTTCGCCGACGAGTTCGAGAAGCGTGCCGGCATCCAATGGGCCCAATATCTGCTGCACTACGCCGTCTTCGAGGTGGTCGCAGATGCCCTCGGCCGTTGCCCGGACATCGAGGACAAAGAGGCCATCATCGAAGCGATCGGGACCACCAAACTGGACACCATCGCCGGTCCGGTCGATTTCACCTCGCCGGTCGCTGAAGGTACCATGCATCCGGTCAAAAACGTGTACCGCTCCCCTCTGGTGACGGGCCAGTGGGTCAAGGGAGTGAGCGAGAAGTACACGTACGAGTTCGTCGTGGTGGACAACACCAACTACCCCCAAATCGCAGTGGAGCACGAGCTACTGCAGCTCGAGTATTGATGACCGACGGGTTGTTTGGGGCGGGGTGCGGCCGGCGGATGACCGCGGGCCGCACCCGTCACGTGTCTGGGGTGGGGGATAGAATTCAAAGCGACCCCGGGTGGGGTCGGCAGCGCTCTTCCACAGCCCGCCGGCATCCCGGAACTACCAGGACCGGGTGTGACGAACGCCGACTAGGGAGAGGGTGAGCATGGGAGGGTATTCCATTTTCGAGGGAACCATCGCCGACATGACCTGGCCTGAAGTCGACGAGGCTGCACGCAGAAACGCGCTCCTGCTTGTCCCCATCGCGGTGATCGAACAACACGGGCCACATCTGCCCCTGGCGACCGACACGTACGGAGCCTATCTGCTTTGCGTGCGTGTCAAGGCCGAACTCGCGGATGCGGGGTTCGAAGCGCTGGTTGCGCCCCCGTACTACTTCGGCATGAACCCCACCACGGGGATGTTCCCGGGATCCCTGACCGTCGATCGCCGGACGATGGTTGCTATCCTCTCGCAACTCCTCCTGAACTACGCCGACTGGGGCTTCAAGCGCCAGTTCGTGCTCAACCATCACGGTGATCCCACGCACAACGACGCGATCATGGAGGCGATCCGTTCGGTGCGGTCTCAGGGAGTCGACGCGGTCTACACGATGGGCGGGTTCGTGCGGCAGTTCATCGAGGAAGCCTACACCTCCGCCTTTCACAAGCCCTTACCGCTCCCGGCGGATGCCCTCCTGCAGGCTCCCGAGTCCGAGGAGACCAAAGCGGCCCGCGAGCGGCTCACCAAGTCGAGCCTGCACGTCCACGCGGAGGAGTTCGAGACGAGCATGATCATGCGGTGGTTCCCGGATACGCTTGCGGCTGAAGCCGGAGTGGAGGACCTCGCTCCTGTGCTGCCCACGGAGGCGGAGTTCGGGCGGGCCGTCCGGGACGGCAAGTGGCGGGAGCTCTCACCGTTGGGCTACATCGGTGACCCGTCCGTGGCGACCGCGGAGACGGGTGAGATCTACGCTATGGAGGCGGCCGATGTGGCGCGGGCGATAGTGGAGTGGTTGAGTTGACGGCCTCCCGGGTTGAAAACCGCCGGTGACGCCGAGCGAGAACGTCACCCTAGAAGTGAAGTAGGGCAGTCCAGCAGAAAGGAGCAAACCGATGAGTGTCAAGATCGAGCACGTCGAGTGGCCGGACCGTCCGGATGTGATGATGCCGTACGCGCCCGCGATCAAGGTGACGGGCGGGAGCCTGCTGTTCTTTGCGGGAGTGACCGCGGCTCCTGTTTATCACAGCCATCCCCACATCCCTGCCGAGTTCGACGACATCCCGCCGGACATGGCCACCCAAGCCCGCATGACCATGGAGAACCTCAAGAAATCGGTGGAGGCCGCCGGAGGCACCCTGCAGAACGTAGTGCATTGCAAGCGTTTCCTGACCGATCTCGATCTGCAGGACGATCTCAACAAGGTCTGGAACGAGTACATGGGCGAATACAAGCCCACGTCTACCACCGTGCAGGTGGAGCGACTGGCCACCGACCCGCGCTGCTTGGTGGAGATAGACGCGATAGCTGTCGTGGACGAGTGATGGCCGGTCCGGCCCAGACCCCTTCTGGGTGCCCGCAAACGACAACAGGAGCGCCGGACTGCGAATGAGGGCGCTTGACCCCCGAACCCGGCAATACCACGAGGAGTAGTCAAGGACAGAAAGCCCAACCGTCCTGCGCAGATCTTTCTTGTCCTCTTCCCGGCAGCGGTCGGGTGTTGTCTCGGAGCTTTGCTGCTCGACTCGGGTGGTGAGACCGGAGTGTTCGTCGTCGCCTGCGCCACGGTGGCCCTAGTCTTCGCGGTGGCCGGGGTGGCGGCCCCGGTCCTGGTCATCAAGAAGCCGCTCCGTTCTTATCGCATGCTGAGCGGGATCGGGCACTCGGCCCTCAGCCGCCAGGCGCTCCTGGTCGGGCTGTTCGTCATGGTACTCGCGGTGGAGTGGGCTCTGGCGCTTGCCGGCATTTTCGTCCTGTGGTTCGCCGTCCTGGTCGTGGTGGTCGGAGCGGGCGCGGTGCTTGCTACGGGCCTCACCTATGTACTTGGTTCACAGCCCTCGTGGCGTCATTGGTCGGTGCCTCTAGTGCTTTTCGGTGGCCTTCTCAGCCTGGGTGACTCTCTGGCACTGGTGATCGCCCTCGGCTGGCGCGAGAGCCTGCTCGGCCGGAGCACCGGGGAGATCGCCACCCTGATCCTTGTCTTGATCGGGGTGTGCAGTCTTGCCGTCGCGGCCTGGGCGTATTCTCGCTACATAGAGGCAAGCGGTCTGCCCACGGCCGAGACCCACGCGCTTCTGAACGGCCGCTACCGGTGGAGTAACAGACTAGGTCTCACACTCGCGATCGTCGCCGGGATCGCAGCGGTCGTGAGCTTCGCCTCTTCATGGGCGATCATCGTGGCCTTCCTCGCCTCGCTGGTGGGGCTGTTCGTGATGCGTCGCCTCTTCTTCGTGACCGCTGGAGCCTTGGACTGGAAGAGCGAGGTCCGCTGGTCGTTGCCGCCGGAAGTCGTGATCAGGGAGGGATGACGATGGCTGAGACGCGACCGATCATGAACATCGCCGAGTCTTTCTGGAAACTCCGCGAGTCTGAGACCGAGGTCGACAGCACTCTCGGGACCATCGTTCCCGAGGCTCTTGAGGGCGGAGAATGGAAGCGGGTGATGTGCAAGCTGTGCGGCAACAAAGTGTGGTGCACGGCCCAGGTCTACGTCAAGGACGGTCTCATCCTCAGCATCGCCGGTGATCCCGAGAACGCCGCCAGCGGCGGCAAGCTGTGCGGCCGGGGCCAGGCCGGCATGATGACCACGTACAACCCCTACCGCGTCAAGGCGCCGATGAAGCGCACCAATCCCAACAAGGGCCTCGATGAAGACCCGGGCTGGGTGGAGATAAGTTGGGACGAGGCACTTCACGCCGTGGCCGAGAAGATGAAGGCCATCCGCGCCGTCGATCCGCGCCGCTTCGCCCATTGCTTCGGATTTGCCGGCTACGCCAACATCGTCTTCGATGAAGCCTTCTGCCGGGCTTTCGGCAGCCCCTACGACATCCAGGGCCGGGGCCATCTTTGCCCGGTCCACATCGGCTGTTCGTTCGTCAATGGCACCTTTCTTGACAAGCAGGATATCGAATACGCCAACTACTTCCTCACCATCGGCGGCAGCCTGGGCCCCAACAACGGCAGTCCCTTCGCCATGCGCGCCGTCGCCCGGGCGATGGAACGGGGAATGAAGCTGGTGGTGGTCGACCCCCGCATGAGCCCGGAAGGGGCCATGGCCGACGAGTGGATACCCATCCGTCCAGGGGGCGATCTGGCTTTCACCCTGGCCTTGCTCCACGTGATGCTCCACGAGATCCCGGTCACCGACCTGGACGTGCGCTTCATCAAAGAGCGCAGCAACCTGGTCTACCTGATAGGGGAGGACAAGCTCTACCTGAACGACTCGGCCACCGGGAAGCCGCTCGTGTGGGACCCGGTGGACGACGGACCGAAGACCTTCGATGATCCAAGCGTCAAGGACTACGCCCTCGCCGGAACCTACGGGATCGACGGCCGGGTGGGGACGCCGGCTTTCGCCCTCATAAGAGAGCGTATGGCCGAATACACCCCCGAATGGCAGGAGCAGCACACCACGGTCCCGCCCGAGACCATCCGTCGGGTGGCACGGGACTTCGTGGCCGCGGCGGATGTCCATGCCACCATCGAACTGGACGGATTCGAGTTCCCTCTCCGCCCGGCGGTCATCAAGTCCGAACGGGGAGCCTATTCCACCACCCACGGAGCCTACCAGCACTTCGCCGTCAAGTTGGTCGCCGGGCTGGTGGGGGCCACCGATGTCCCCGGTGGCTTCCTGGGTTCAGAGCAGGGCCCTGTGCTCAGCCCGGGTCCGGACGGCGTAGTCGCTCCCAAGCAGGAGGCCCAGCCGGTCCCCTGGCAGGTGCCTCCCTCCATCGATCTGCGTGAGTACTATCCCCACCGTCACACCAGCCCCTATCTGGCTTGGAAGACTGTCCTCGACCCGGAGAAATACGGAGTCGACCACAATCTCGACATGTTGATGGTCTTCGGCAGCAACCCCATCCACTCCAACTGCACGCCCATCAACGCCATCGAAGCCTTCAAGAAGATCCCCTTCACGGTGGTCATCGCCCTCACCTACGACGAGACCACCCAGTTCGCCGATATCCTGCTTCCCGAGAGCACCATATTCGAGCGGCACGCCATGCTGGAGTATGGCGACCACGTGGTGCACGTGGCAGACATGCCCATCCTTCAGACCCGCACCGTGCAGGTATCGAAGCCGGCCATCGATCCGGTGTGGGACACCCGGCAGGCCGATGACATGTACATCGACATCGCAGAACGGGCCGGGTTCCTGTTCGGAGAGGGCGGCCTGAACGACTACATCAATCAGACCCTCGCTCTATGCGATGATCACAAGCTCGATCTCCACAAGAAGTACCAGACCCCGGAGATCATCGATCACCTTACTCGCTGTCACTACGGGGAGGAGTACGGGCTCGACTACTTCGATGAGCACGCCCACATCCCTGAGTTACTCTCCAAGGCTCAGAGTTACAACTTCTACTACTTCCCCTGGGGTACGACCCGCCATCCTTTGTACTTCAACCAGTTCTACGCCAACGGGCAGGAGCTCAAGAAGAACCTGGCCGGGGTCGGTCTCGAGGTGCCTCCCGGATGGGATCCCAACGAGTTTTGGCAGCACTGGGAGCCCATCCCGCAGTGGGTAGGGCGTTGCGATGAGGCCTTCGCCGCGGAGTACGATCTGCGGGCCATGGTCTGGACCACCCCTCAGACCCGCATGTGCTCGGGCGACCAGATCGCCAACCCGTGGGTGCGCGAACCGGTGACGCGCTTCGATCCCTACGACCACGCCATCCTCATCAACACCCGGACGGCGGGCGCGAAGGGGCTTAAGGATGGAGATAAGGTGAAGGTAGAGGCTTTTTGGGGAGGAAGCACCGAGGGAGTCCTCAAACTGACCGAACTCATCCACCCCGAGGCTCTTGGTTTCCCCGGCCACCACGGTTTCAAGGGGCGACTACGCAACCCCATCACTTGGGAAGGGCCCGACTTCAACGATCTCCTGTCCGACCGTGAGGGCGAGTTCGACCCCATCTCCTGCGCCACCGATATCAGTCCCCGGGTGAAGATCACACGGCTCGGGACGGGCAAAGGAGGCGCCCGATGAGATACGGCATGGTGATCGATCTGGAGAAATGCTCGGGCTGCATGTGCTGCGACGTCGCCTGTAAGCGGGAGAACTTCACGCCACCAGGAGTGCACTGGAGCAAGGTGCACATCTACGAGACCGGCACCTACCCGCACACCAAGTTGCGGTCTTTGCCTACTCTGTGTATGCATTGCGAAGAACCAGCCTGTCTCAAGGCCTGCCCGACCGGAGCCACCAGCAAGCGCGCAGACGGGGTGGTGACCATCGACAACGACCGTTGCATCGGCTGCGGCTACTGCGCTCTCGCCTGCCCGTATGAGGCCCGGGTCCTCAACGAGACCGGTCCGCATCCCTATCACGAGCCTCACGACTTCACGCCCATCGAGAAGCTCGGCTACTTCCAGAAGCTCGGCTCTTTGGAGCACGGGAAGGGCGTGATCGAGAAATGCACGTTCTGCCTTCACCGGCTGGAGCAGGGAGGTCGGCCGGCCTGCGTAGAAGCCTGTCCGGCCGACGCTCGCTTCTTCGGGGACCTCGACGATCCCGAGAGCGAGGTCGCCCGGCTGGTTGCCCGCGGAGCGAAAGCCCGGCTTGAGGAGCAAGGCACCAAGCCCAAAGTGTTGTACCTGTTCTTGGACGAGCATCTGGGGCGGGTGTAGTTGGATGAGCACCTTCGAAGAGATCGCCGAGGCGCTTGATAGGTTGGACGAAGGTACTGTGGGTCTTGTCCGGGAGGCTCTCGATCGAGGTGAGGATCCGCTGGAGATCATCGACCGGGGCATCGTGGCCGGTATCCGTAGCTGTGGTGACAAGCTGGCGGCCTACGAGTACGGAGTACCCGAACTGCTGGTGGCCGGTGAGCTGGCTCAGGAGTGCATCAAAGTGGTGAGGCCCTACTTGGATCCCGGCAGAGCCACGGCCAAGGCCACGGTCCTGATAGCAACCGTCCAGGGTGACATCCACGAACTCGGCAAGAACCTCGTGGCTCTGTTGCTGGAGTTGGCCGGTTTCTCGGTCGTCGACCTGGGGGTGGACGTAGCCCCGACGGCCATCATCGACAAGGCGGAGGAGACCGGCGCGGCGGTGATAGCGCTCTCGTCTTTGATGGTGACCACGATGCCCGCCCAGCAAGAGGTGATCACCTATCTGAGAGACACGGGGAAGAGGGGGCTGTTCCGGGTCATCATCGGTGGAGCACCCACTTCTCAGGCCTGGGCCGATTCGATCGGCGCCGATGGCTGGGCGGCCGACGCCCAGGCTGCGGTAGAGCTTGTCGAAGACCTCTGTAGGTCGGGTGGGCCGAGATGATCGGGGTCCGGGACATACTCGAGAGATCTCTCACCGGCCCGGTGATGAAGGAGCGCGATTTCGACCTGGCCTTCGCAAAGAGGCTCCGCCAGCTGTACGCAGACGCGACCGGTTCGCGGGGGGCGCCCGACCCCGACCGGGTGGTCCCCGACGATGAGACCGCCGACCTGGTGTTCGCGGCCGCGGTGGAGTTGCTGGCCGAGGTCGGTATGTACAACAAGGACAGCCAGCGGGTCGTGCAGGTCACTCGTAAGGAGATCCTGGAGGTCGCGTCGAGCCGCCTCTCCGAGATCGAGCTGGGCACTGGAGCCGAGCGCGTGACTGTACGAGAGAGAAAGCCGGGCTCCAACTTTCCCCCGGTCATAGTCACCGGCCCCGTAGGAGGACCGTTCACTGAGGAGTATTACCTGCCCTGCCACCTCTCGTACGCTCAGGAACCTACCTGCCAGGGTCTGCTCGGCGGGGTGCTCCTTGGCTGGCAGGGCATAGAGAACATGGCCGGCCGCCCGAACGAGGTCATCGTGACCGCTGCGGAAGGGGAGCTCATCGCCCGGGCGGCCGAGGCTGCAGGAAAGCCCGGCCTGTACCTAGGTCCCTTCCCACCGGGCGGGATTTCGCCGGAGGCGATCTTTTGCAATCACTCGGCTGCCGGACTTGCGCCGACCCGCACTCAGATCCCCATCCAACTCATGCCCGAGCTTAAGCTCAGTTGGGGCAAGATCGATCTGGCTCTCTACTGCCAGACTCACGGCGTCCATCCCTGGACCGACATCGTCTCGGTGATCGGGGCCTTCTGCCGAAATGCTCTGGAGTGCTCCATCTCCCAGACGGCCGGGGTACTGGGCGCCTGGACGTTCACAGAGGGGTCCACCGCCTCGGTCTGGAGCACCGACATCGAGGGCCTGTGCACGCGCAAGCGCAATCTATGGGCCAACTGCGCGACCACTCGAGCGCTGGAACGCCACGTGGGAAACCCGGTGTTCCTGCTCGGGTACGCTTCGGCCGGGCCGTGCACCGAGATGGCCCTGCTCGAGACGGCGGCCTACTCCATCGCCTACACGGCCGGCGGGGGTGAACTGATATGGGGGGGATCCACCTGTAATGGGGTGGACACGAACGCCTATGCGGGCCTACAGGGCCGCATGGTGGGGGAGGCGGCTCAAGCGGCGTGCGATCTATCGGTCGATGACGCCAACCAGATGCTCGAACGGCTCTTCGCCGCTTTCGAGACCGATCTTCCTGTCGCGCCCAAAGGTCTGACTTTCGACCGCTGCTACGATCTGGAGTCGATCCAACCAACGCGTCGGTACAGCCGGCTCTACCAGAGGACCAAGGACGCGCTGAGCGCCGACTACGGCTTGGATTTCCCCTGCTAGTGGCGTGCAAGGCAGACTTTTTGCTGTGGGTCGTGTATCTTTGTGCGGAGAGGGACGGGTGCCAAAGCTCATAGCCTGATTCTCAGCAGTCGCATCGGTTCCGTAGTTTGTCACTGGGTTAGTGAGTGCTCACTGGCTTTGCTGTCCCGAAGGGGGTGAGGGATAACAGGAGATTCAGTTTCTGGCAGGAGCAAGAATCGTTTCGGGTCTGTTGTGTTTCGGAAGGAGGGGAATATGTCTGACAAAGAAGAAAGCCGTTTGGCCGAGAATAGTGTCAGCCGGCGCGAGTTCCTGAAGATCGCCGGTATCGCCGGGGCGGCGGTCGGTATGGGCGCCGGTCTGGGTGGAGTGCTCGCGGCGTGTGGCGGAGAAGAAGAGACCACCACCACGGCGGGTGAGACCACCACTACCGCGGCAGGGGAAACCACCACTACCGCGGCAGGGGAGACCACCACTACTGCCGCGGGCGCGGAGATGGGCCGGGAGGTCAAGATCGGCTTCGTCACGCCGCTGACAGGGGCGCTGGCATCTTTTGGTGTACCCGACAAGTACTGCGTGGAGCGGGCCGAAGAGGCCATCGGCGAGGGTGTTGTGTGCGGCGACGGAATGATGCATCCGGTCACCATCATCACCATGGACAGCCAGTCCGACTCCAACCGGGCGGCTCAGGTCACCGGTGACCTCATCAACAACGACAAGTGCGACATCATCGTGGCCGCCTCGACTCCCGACACTGTCGCCCCCGTGGCGGATCAGGCCGAGGCTTTGGAAACCCCTTGCATTACGAACGACTGCCCCTGGCAGTCGTACATCGCCACCCGGAGTGGTGGTGACATCACCGCCGTCTTCAAGTGGACCTACCACACCTTCTGGGGCCTGGAGGACGTACAGGCGAACTTCCTCGACATGTGGAGCCAGGTGCCCAACAACGCGGTTGTGGCCGCCATGTTCCCGAACGATGCCGACGGAAACGCTTGGCAGCCCGGCTGGGCGCCGGTCTGGGAGCCGGCGGGACTCACGCCGATCGACCCCGGTCTCTACCAGAACTTCACCGAGGACTACACAGCGCAGCTAACCCAGTTCAAGAACGCGGGTTGTGAGATCGGCATGGGCGTCTTTCTCCCGCCGGACTTCACAAACTTCTGGAAGCAGGCGTCGCAGCAAGGCTGGAAGCCCAAGTTGGGCACCTACGCCAAGGCACTGCTCTTCCCCGAATCGATAGAAGCGCTGGGTGACATCGGCGCCGGTCTCACCACCGAAGTCTGGTGGACGCCGGCTCACCCCTTCACCTCCTCTCTGCTGGGCGAGACCTGCCAGCAGTTCGCCGACGAGTTCACCACCCGGACCGGGGGTCAATGGACCCAGCCGCTGCTGCACTTCATCGTCTTCGAGATGGCGGTAGACACCCTTCAGCGCACGACTAGTGTGGACGACAAGGAAGCCATCATTGAAGCAGTCAGGACCTCCAAACTGGATACCATTGGCGGTCCCATCGATTTCACCGCGCCCGTGATAGGTGCGACCCCACCCTTCCAGGTGGGGCCCTGCCACATCGTGGAGAACGTCTACAAGACTCCTCTGGTCGGTGGACAGTGGCGCAAGGGCACGACCTATCCTTACGAGTTGACCATATGCAGCAATGCTGCCGGTCCGATGATCTCTGTCCAAGACAAAGTGGAATCACTGGTCTAGAACTCTCAGACTGAGCGCTTTTCTTGGGGATGGAGAAGGGGCCGCGGCGCGCGAGAACCCGTGCGTCGCGGCCCCTCCCGTAGAGGATTGATGTTCGTATCGTGCGTCGTTCTTGACCTGCGGCCACGCGATATGACATCCTGTTACATTGCGCGCCGGCGTCTTCATCGGTGGGACTTGCGCTAGGCCGAATCCAGAGGATTAAGGGGGAATGGGGGATGCTTGATGGAGGTGATTCCACTTGACGTTAGCGCTTGAAACCCAAGACCTTCGCAAGTCTTTCGGCGGGGTCTTGGTTATCGACGACCTGAGCATCAGCGTGGACCAGGGAGAAGCTCTGGGTATCGTCGGTCCCAACGGGGCAGGCAAGACCACCTGGTTCAACCTCATCACCGGAGCGGTGCATGCCGATGCCGGCAAGGTGTTTTTTCAGGGTAGGGATATCAGCGGTCTCTCCCGGCACGAACGCTGCCGCATCGGTCTGGGCCGCACCTTCCAGATCCCCAAGCCGTTCACGGGCATGACCGTGTTCGAGAACGTCTTGGTGGGAGCCACTCATGGGCGCAAGAAGGCAGAGCGGGACTCATATGCCCACTGCGTGGACATCCTGGAGTGGACAGGTCTACACAAGAAGGTGAACGTTCTCGCCGGGTCGCTGACTCTTCTCGATCGCAAACGCCTGGAACTGGCCCGGGCTCTGGCCACTGATCCCGCCGTGCTCCTGCTGGACGAGATAGCCGGTGGCCTCACCGAGCAGGAGGTCTTGGAACTCATCGAAGAGATCAAGAAGCTCCGAGGTAGGGGCATCACCATCGTCTGGATCGAGCACATCGTCCACGCCCTCCTGGCGGTGGTGGACCGCATCACCGTGATCCAGTTCGGACGGAAGCTGTGCACGGGTGATCCGCACGAGGTCATGAACAGCGAGGAAGTCCAGGCCTGCTACATGGGAGGGACGCCGGCATGAGTCTGCTCGAGGTCGAGAACGCCAGCGTCTATTACGAAGACAACTTCCAGGCTCTCTACGACATCAAGCTCAACGTCGAGGAAGGGGAGATATTCGCCTGTATCGGCGCCAATGGGGCGGGTAAGTCTACTCTGCTCAAAGCCGTCTCCGGGGTGTTGGTCCCGCGCGAAGGACGCATCCTCTTCGATGGCCGGCCGATCGATAGCATGCCCCCCGACAAGCGGGTGCAACTGGGTATCTCCATGGTCCCGGAAGGCCGTCGGGTCTTCCCCAGCTTGACCGTGCAGGAGAACCTGCAGATAGGCGCTTATCGCGGCCGTAAGGGACCCTGGAACGCGGACGCCATCTACGAGATGTTCCCCCTCTTGCAGCCTCTCAAGAAGCGCCAGGCCTCTGGTCTCTCCGGCGGGGAGCAGCAGGCGCTCGCCATCGGGCGCTCGCTCATGAGCAATCCTAGGCTCATACTGATGGACGAGGTCTCGCTGGGTCTGGCTCCGGTCGTCATCAAGAGGATCTATGACTCATTCCCGAAGCTCCTCGAGTCTGGGTGCACCATCCTGGTGGTCGAGCAGGACGTTCAGCACGTACTCACTGTAGCCACCCATGTGGCCTGCTTCCTGGAGGGTCGGATCGTTCTGCAGGGTGAACCCAAGGATCTGACCACCGAGCAGATAACCGCCGCCTACTTCGGAGTGTAGATATGGACTGGATAAACGCTGCTGTCCAAGGCATCCTCCTGGGGGGCCTCTACGCTCTTTTTGCGACGGGTCTGGCTCTCGTCTTCGGGACGATGCGCTTGGTCAACCTGGCTCACGGTGACCTGACGGTCCTTCCCGCGTACTTCGCCCTCCTGCTCGTCAACGCGTTCCGCTTCAACCCGTTCTACTCGATCCCGATCACGATGGTGATCATGTTCGTGGTCGGCTACCTGCTCCAGCGAGGTCTCCTCAACCTCATCGTGCAGGCGGGGGATGTAGTCGGGGTGATCGTCACCTTCGGCCTTTCGATCGTGATCCAGAACGCCTTGCTGCTGGCTTTCACGGCCAACTCCCAGGGACTCGACGCCGGCACGGTCGAGAACCTCAGCATCAAGATCAACGACCGGCTGGCCATAGGTTGGCTACCCCTGATCATCTTCCTCATGTCGCTGGTCGTCATCACCGGCCTGCAGATGTTCTTGAGCCGGACCAAGATGGGGCGCGCCTTCCGCGCCGTGTCGGACGATCAGGAAGCCGCCCGGCTCATGGGCATCAACACCAAACACATCTGGGCCATGGCCATGGGTGTGGCCCTGGGGATCGTCGCCATCGGCGGGGTCATGATGGGCATCCGTACCACTTTCGATCCTTTGCTGGGTACACAGCGCCTCATCTACGCATTTGAGGCGGTCATCATCGGCGGGATGGGATCGGGGTGGGGGACCCTGCTCGGCGGGGTAATCCTGGGGCTGTCCCAGACCCTGGGCGCGCAGGCCTTCGGTTCGGCCTGGTCCATCCTGGTCGGGCACGTGGTCTTTGTGATCATTCTAGCCTTCAGACCGCAAGGCCTACTCGCGAAGACGGTGACGGCATGAGCACCAACGAGACTACATACGAACCTCAGTACGAGCCCGAACGCAGGCAGTTCTCCGTCCACGTCGCCACTCGGACGAACTTCTATATCCTTGCTTTTGGGGTAGTGGTCCTCATCGTGCTGGTCGTCTTCCCGTTCTTCGGGGGGATACCGTGGACCCGCCGTTTGGTCGACTTCTTCACCCTGCTTGCTCTGGCTCAGCTCTGGAACCTCATGCTCGGCTACGCCGGCCTCATCTCGGTGGGACAGCAGGGCTTCATCGGCATCGGGTCATATGGCTTGTGGTTCTTCGCGGACGTATTGCACATTCACCCCTTCATCTCTGTGATCTTCGCCGCTGTCGGTGGAGCGATCATCGCTTTCCCGGCCGCGGCCCTGGTCTTCAGGCTCAAAGGCGGCTACCTCGCCATCGGCACCTGGGTCATAGCGGAGGTCCTGCGATTGATCGTGGCCAACATAAAGCGGACCGGGGGCGGGTCCGGGATCACCGTTCAGGCGGCGACTCAGCTGGGCACCGAGGTGCGGGTGCCGGGAACGTACTGGTGGGGGCTGGCCTCTGCGGTGATCGCCATTGCCGTGACCTATTTGTTGCTCCGGTCGCGCACCGGCCTGGCCTTGAAATCCATGCGTGACAACGACCTGGCCGCGGAGAGCTCCGGGGTGAACTTGTGGCGGACCAAGCTCTACACCTACGTGATCGCCGGGGCCGGATGCGCTCTGGTGGGAGCCATCGTGGCCATCCACCTGTTGAGGGTCCAGCCTGCCGCCGCCTTCAGCATCAACTGGACCGCATACATACTCTTCATCACGGTCATCGGAGGGGTGGGCACGATCGAGGGACCGGTCATCGGTACCCTCATCTACTTCGTCCTTCGAGAGACCACCAGCAAGTATGGGGAGTGGTACTTCATCATCCTGGGTCTCCTGGCCATCGTCGTCACCGTGTGGAGCCCGAGGGGCATCTACGGCTTCATCTACCAGAAGACCAATTTCCTGTTCTTCCCGCTGCAGCGCAAGCTTGGATATCAGGATGCGCCGGAAGAGACGACCCCCGTCGCCACCGAGGGTGGAGAGGCCGCCGGCTAGGAGCTCTTCCGAAAGACCGTTCGACTACCGGGGAGGCCGCCGTGAGGCGGCCTCCCCGCGTTTCGCCCGCTCGAGAGCGCCTGTGCGGGCCGGACGAGGCGTTTCGGCCGCCTGTCGGCTGGTTGCTCTCGAACCGACTCTGTATACTCCGGCGGGCTTCAGGAAAGGGGCATGCATGAGTCCTGACCTCAACGTCCGCTCAGTCGCCCGCGCCGTGTCCATCTTGGAACAGTTCACGCTGGACCGACCCGAACTCAGCTTGACTGAGATAAGCGCCGGCGCCGGCCTCAGCAAGAGCACGGCCCACCGCCTGCTGGGCACCCTCGAAGCTACCGAGATGGTGGAGTTCAGCAAGGAGACCTCGCGCTATCGTCTTGGGCTGAAGACCTTCCGGCTGGGCAGCGTCGTGTCGAAGAGCATGGAGCTGGCGAAGCAGGCCGACCCCCTTCTCTGGAACGTCACCGAGGACACCGACGAGACCTCTTTTCTGCTGGTAGCCGACGGTAACGAGGCCCTTTGCCTGCACCGTTTCGACGGCAGCCATCATGTGCGAGTGCTGTTCATGGAACCCGGCAAGCGTTCCGCCTTCAACTGTGGCGCCGGCCAGCGCGTCCTCCTCGCCCATCTTGCGGAATGGCGTTGGGATGAGGTGGTCGCGAATCACACCCGCCGCATGACCCAGTACTCCTTGGTCAGCCGGGAAGAGCTGGAGCGTGATCGACGCGAGATCCAGGAACGGGGCTATTCTGTGAGCTGGGAGGACGTCACCCTTCATGCCTGCGCTCTGGGGGCGCCGGTCCGCGACGCGACCGGGGCCGTGGTCGCCGCCGTGAGCATCTCCGGGATCGTGCAGCGGTTCTCGGCCGAACGGCTGCCCACGTTGATCCGCAGGATCATGGAAGTCGGAGACGAGCTGTCCCGACGGCTTGGGTATCTGTTGCATGAGGCGGACGGCGGCTCCGCGGGGTCTTCGCAGCCCCGGGTGGACGCTCCGGGAGCGAAGAGTCCAGGTGAAGAAGGCGCTCAGTCGTGGACTGACGCTTAACACCTAGCGGGTCGTGTTCACGGTGGCTTGACATGTCCTACAGTGCTGCTCTATGTTCGGGGAGATGAATGCGGAGGATCCAGGTCATCCCGGCTCGGCCCGATACGTCCGCAAGACCCCCGAGGCGGTAGGGGGTCTAGGGGAACGGATCCGGGCTCTGCGCAGGCGTCGACAGATGAGTCTCCGCGGACTGGCGGCGGCCGTCCAGGTCACACCCAGCCTCGTCAGCCAGATAGAGAGAGGGAAGACCAATCCTTCTATCGGCTCGCTCTATGCGATCGCCCGGGCCTTGGATGTCTCCGTCGACTCGCTTCTCGAGGATCGGCCCGGCCTTGATCACGAGGTGGCGCTCCCCGGGATGGGGAGGGCGAGCGCCGAGCTTCCGGACCAGACCTCCGCGGACGGGCCTTTCGTCATGCCTGTGGTGCGGAAGACCCGGCGCAAGCGGGTGGACATCGAGGGGCACGGAGGGAACATCACCTGGGAGCTGCTGACTGCCCGACCCGAGAAAAGTGCTGATTTCCTGGAGATAACCTATGCTCCCGGAGCTTCGTCGGCCCTGTCTCTCATGCGCCACGAGGGTCGAGAGTATGGTTTAATACTCGAGGGAGAGCTGTGGGTGTCGCTGGGTTTTGGAGAGGCTGTCATGGGCCCCGGCGATAGCATAGGATTCTCGTCGAGGACTCCCCATCGGTTTGAGAATCGAGGCTCGGTCCCTATGCGGGCCGTGTGGTTCGTCCTCCGCGAGACAGATGCCGACTAACCGAGGTCGGCCCCGCTCGACGTGGGGACGGCGAGGAGGGATTGACTGATGCCCAGCTGGATAGGACCGTGGGAGATCGCGATCGTCCTGGTGTTGATCCTGCTTATCTTCGGCCCGAGGAAGCTGCCTGAGCTTGGCTCCTCGCTCGGCAAGTCCATCCGCGGCTTCAAGAAGGGCATGAAAGACGGCCAGGAAGAAGGCGCGTCGACCGTCGCCGAAACGCATGAGACGGCCGAGCGAAAGGACGCCGGGGCGATGAAGGCCGAGGCCCAGCAAGGCGCGTCCGAGCCGGCGAAGTCGGACACGACCGCGACCACTGAATAGGGATACGCCGCCTCCCAGGCGGCGCCTGTATGCCGACCGGCGAGAGCTTCGTCTATCTCGAGATCGCGGAGGCCATCCGTAGGCTCATCGTGTCCGGGGAACTGCAGCCCGGAGATCGTCTGCCTTCCGTCAGGGTCACGGCCGAACGCTGGGGATGCACGCCCAACACGGTCAGCCGGGGTTATGCCCTTTTGTCCCGCGAGGGCCTGGTGGTGGGCCACAGAGGCGGTGGTACCCGGGTGGTATCGACCAGGGCCGATGCGGCCGGACCGGCCCCGCCGGAATGGGAGTGGGCCAACCTGGTCAATCGGGCCGAGACCTATCTGCTGGAGAGCCTCAGTCTGGGTCACAGTCCGGCTCACGCCGAGGCCGCGCTGGCCGCGGCCATATCCCGCTGGCAGGATCTTCGGCGTCCGGCGCCGCCGCCCGAAGCTGTGGTTTCCGCGGATCGGCAGGATGGAGTGGTGCGTTTCGTCGGCAGCCACGACCTCTCGGTCGAACTGCTGGGACGATCACTCCTCGAAAGAACGCCTCCGGTGACGTTCTCGCTTGATTTCATCGGCAGTCTGGGAGGGCTTATGGCCTTGGCTCGGGGAGAGGCCGATGTCGCCGGAACGCACTTGTGGGATGAGCTTACGGGGGCGTACAACGTGCCCTTTGTTCAGCGGGTCCTTCCCAATCGCAAGGTGATGCTGCTCAACCTGGTGCAAAGGGTGCAGGGGCTCATCGTGCCTGCAGGGAACCCTCAGGAGCTGCGGTCGATCGCCGATCTGGCCCGACCGGAAGTGCGCTTCGTCAATCGCCAGCCCGGGTCGGGCACGAGAGTGTGGCTGGACATCCAACTGCGGCACGAGGATGTGTCTCCCAAAGACGTCTTCGGATACGACCAAGAGGAATCGACCCACCTGGGCGTGGCCCGCGCGGTGGCCGAAGGGCGGGCCACCGCGGGCGTGGGCATCAGTGCCGCGGCTGCCGCGTACGGCTTGAGCTTCGTACCCCTGGGTGAGGAGCGGTACGATCTGGTGATCCCTTGGGAGATCTGGGACACGGCCGCCCTGGTGGCCCTCAGGGAAGTGGTGACCTCGTCACACTTCAAGGATGCCATCCTGGCTCTGGGTGGGTATGACGTTTCTCTGACCGGGAGCGAGATACTGCTCGACTGACGCCCTGTCCCGCCGCGAGAGGAGCGAAGCACATGGCAGCTGTCTGTTCGGACGATCGGCGGGGACCGATCTTCCTCTTGGACGGCAGCAACATCGCCTATAGGGCCTTCTTCGCCCTTCCGCAGGACATCACCACCTCGGGCGGCTTTCCCACGAACGCGCTGTACGGCTTTTGTCTGATGATGCTGAAGATCTTGGACGAGTATCGGCCCGCGGCCGTGATCGTGGCTTGGGATTCACGCGAGAAGACCTTTCGCGCCGAGGAGTTCGAGGAATACAAGGCTCACCGAAAGCCCATGCCCGATCTGCTTGCCGAGCAGTGGTCGTACTTCTCCGAGCTTTGTTCTGCCTTCGGGTTCGTCAACCTGGTGGTCCCTGGGTTCGAGGCGGACGACATCCTTGCCACCTTGGCCCGCCAGGCCGAGGCGGAACATCAGGACGCGGTAATCGTCACGGGCGACCGGGACGCGCTGCAGTTGGCCGGTCCCCACGTGAGCATCATGGCCAACACCAGGGGGGTCACGGAGGTCAAGATCTACGATCCTCAGGCAGTGGAGGAACGGTTCGGCGTGCCTCCCCGCCTGATCCCCGACTTGATCGGCCTCAAGGGAGACACCTCCGACAACATCCCCGGAGTGCCGGGGATCGGGGAGAAGACGGCCGCCCAGTTGCTGGTCCAGTTCGGCTCTCTCGAAGAGGTATTGGCGCACACGGACGAGGTGTCCGGAGCCAAGCGCAAGGAGTTGCTGCGGGAGCACCATGAGACTGCACTCCTTTCCAAGAGGCTCGCCCTGCTCGATCGCGATGCCCCGATCGACATCCACGCGGCCGACTTGCAGCCGCACCAGGTCAGGCATGAAGAGCTGGATGAGCTGCTCACGCGTCTCGAGTTCACTTCGCTGCTGGAGCGGCTGGAGGCGTTCATCGCCGCCTCGCCGGATTCGGAGGCGGGACCGTCCGGAGCCATGCTGCCCCCGCCCACACCGATCCCGGAGGGCGTCTTCGACTGGGAGGACCTGCTGGACTGGGGGCGACCGGTGGGGCTGGCTACGGACGAGCGAACCGTGAGCCTGTGGCTGGCGCAGCCCCGGTCTGGAGCTGCGCTCGACGCCTACGACTCGTATGTGGTCGCGGAGGTCCAGGATGTTGCAGCCCACCGGTCTGCGCTCCGCTCCTTGCTGGGCCAGGGCCCGGCGGTCTGTCACGATCTCAAGGCTCAGGTCACTCTGCGCGGACTCGTCGACCGGGTCGCCCACGACTCCTACATCGCAGCGTATCTCCTCTCCCCGGGCCGTAGGGAATACCGTCTGGAGGACTGCGCACGCGACGCAGCGGTCCGCGCTCCATCGTGTGCCTCCGTGACCGGCCTCGGGGACGATCCAGGCCTTTCGCCTACGGCCGCGGCGGCACTGACTCTCCCGGTCGCCGCTCGGCAAGAGCAGTGGCTCCGGGATCAGGGTATGTGGGATCTCTTTCAGAGCATCGAACTGCCGCTCACCGGGGTGCTCATCGCTATGGAGGCGGCCGGAATACACCTGGACTGCTACCGACTCGGGGAGATCACCGGCAAGATCCAGGACCAGTTGGAGGAACTGGAGGTCTCCATCTTCGAGTTGGCCGGGGAAGAGTTCAACCTCGGCTCGCCCCAGCAGTTGGGCCTCATCCTCTTCGAGCGCCTGGGGCTTGCCCGACAGCGCAAGACCAAGACAGGCTATTCCACCGATGCGAAGACGCTGGAAGCCCTGCGCGACAGCCACCCCATCGTCGGTCACCTTCTGAACCACCGGGAGCTGTCCAAGCTCATGTCCACCTATCTACTGGCCCTTCCCCAGGCCGTGGATCCGGCTACCGGTCGGCTCCACACCACCTTCCACCAGACGGTGACGGCCACCGGGCGGCTCTCGTCGAGCGATCCCAATCTACAGAACATCCCGGTCCGTACCGCGCTGGGCGCTCAGATCCGCCAGTGTTTCACAGCCGAGCCGGGCAACGCACTGGTGGTGGCCGACTACTCCCAGATCGAGCTCCGCGTAATGGCCCACCTGTCCGGCGAGCCCGCTCTTCTCGAATCCTTCCGGCGGGGCGAAGACATCCACACCCGCACGGCGGCGGAGGTCTTCGGCGTGGCGGAGGACCAGGTCGACTCGACCCACCGGCGCTACGCCAAAGCCGTCAATTTCGGGATCATGTACGGGATCTCGGCCTTCGGACTGAGCCAGAACCTGGGCATCGAGAGGGAGGAGGCGGCCGCCTACATCGAACGGTACTTCGAGCGCATGCCTCGGGTCAAGACCTTCATCGAGAGCACCATCGAGTCGGCTCGGCGTGAGGGATATGTTGCCACCGTCTTCGGCCGCCGCCGTCCCATTCCCGAACTCGCCTCAGGCAGCTATCAAGAGCGTTCTCTGGGAGAGAGGCTGGCCGTCAACTCGGTCATCCAGGGGAGCGCGGCCGACATCATCAAGGTGGCCATGATTCGCTGCCAGGAAAGACTGGGGAGGGAGTTCCCAGGAGCCCGCCTTGTCCTGCAGGTCCATGACGAACTGGTCTTCGAGGTGCCGGAAGCGCCGGCTCCCGACGTCAAGTCCGCGGTGGTAGAAGAGATGGTCGCGGCTTTTCCCATGGACCCTCCACTCGGCGTCGATGCGGGAGAGGGGCTCGACTGGCTCTCGGCCAAGTAGTCGCAGGGCCGTTGCTTTTCGTGGGCGCCTAGGTATACTACCGGCACATAAGCCACGTGAGGGCGTGGCTTGCTCATGCATTCCTTCTGGGAAGGGAAACGAAACCTACATGTCAGACGAACACACCGACGAGAGCATACAGACGCTACAGGGTGGCCAAGATCTCATGATCGAGGTCGACGGCAAGATGGTCCCCAACTACGAGGCGACGATGATGAGCTTCGACGAGGGGGATATCGTCACCGGGACTGTGGTGCGTGTCGACAAGGACGAAGTCCTCGTCGACATCGGCTACAAGAGCGAGGGAGTGGTCCCCGCGAACGAGCTGTCTATCAGGAAGTCGGTGGATCCGTCTGAAGAAGTGGCGGTGGGCGATGTCGTCGATGCCCTCGTCCTCACCAAAGAGGACGCGGACGGCCGATTGATCCTTTCGCGGAAGCGGGCGCGCTTCGAACGGGCCTGGCAGCGCATCGAGAAGGCTGCCGAAGAAGGCACCCCGGTGTCCGGTAACGTCATCGAAGTGGTCAAGGGCGGCCTCATCCTCGACCTTGGCGTGCGCGGCTTCCTGCCGGCTTCGTTGGTCGATATCCGCCGGGTGGCCGACCTGGACGAGTTCCTCGGGCAGAGCCTCGAGTGCAGGGTCATCGAGTTGAACCGTTTTCGCAACAACGTGGTGCTCAGCCGCCGGGCCGTGTTGGAGGAAGAGCGTCGCGGTGTCCGGGAGCAGATCCTCGACCGCATGAACGTCGGCGATCTGGTCACCGGCACCATCTCCAACATCGTGGATTTCGGTGCTTTCGTAGACCTGGAAGGCATCGACGGTCTGATCCACATCTCCGAACTCTCGTGGAGTCACGTCAATCACCCGTCCGAGGTACTCACCATCGGCCAGAAGGTGACCGTGCGGGTGTTGGACATCGATCGCGAACGGCAGCGCATCTCTCTGGGCTTGAAGCAGACGCAGAAAGATCCCTGGCAGCAGGTGTTCGAGAATCGCCAGGTCAACGAGATCGTGCACGGCCAGGTCACCAAGCTGGTTTCCTTCGGGGCCTTCGTAGAGATCGAGGAGGGCGTAGAGGGTCTCATCCACATCTCCGAGTTGGCCCAGCACCATGTGGAGGATCCGTCGGAGATAGTGCGTCCCGGACAGGACGTCAACGTCAAGATCATCGAGATCGATCCCGAGCGGCGCCGGCTCTCGCTCAGCCTGAAGCGGTTGGAGCCGGAGTACCGCATCCATGAGGATGTCTTGGCCGAAGAAGGGGAAGAGGAACAAGAGGGCGAAGAAGCTGTGACCGTAGCCGAGGGCGAGGAAGGGGAAGCCCAGGGGAGCGAAGCGGTCGAAGCTCTCCCCGAGATGGAAGCGTCTGCTCCTCCCTCGGAAGCTGAGGCTGCTGCGCCCGAAGCCGCGGCTGCGGAACCGGAAGTAGCCCAGCCTGAGTCAGAAGCTGCGCCCGAAGCCGAGACCGGGCCCGCACCCG
>CAZCCL010000012.1:24176-39292 GCA_964497095.1 uncultured Gaiellales bacterium
AGACCGAGCCCGCACCCGAGACCGAGCCCGCACCCGAGACCGAGCCCGCACCCGAGACCGAGCCCGCACCCGACGTTGTCGTCGAGCCGGTTTCCGAGGCCGCCGAGGCGGTTGAGACCGAAGCTGAAGCCGAGAGCGACGAGAAAGCTGAGGAGGAGCCCGAGTCTGCCGGCGTCGAGGAATCCGAGACCGTCGACGAGGCCGGCAAAGAAGGCTGAGGGTCGTAACACGAGGCTTGACACGGGAGCGCCTCAGGGCGCTTCTCGTTTTTCTGGAGGAGAGCATGACCGAGAGGCAGTCCCAGGACCGATCTCCGCTCCGGGGCCGGCCCGTCCGAGACGCGGCGAGGCCGCGAGGCCAAGGGCGTGGCGACGTCGTCGCTGTCGGTCTCACCGGCGGCATAGGCGCGGGCAAGAGCACTGCTCTTGCCATGTTCCGGGAGTTGGGAGCCGTAACCGTTTCGGCCGACGAACTGGTCCACGAACTGTATGCGCGGCCGTCGGTGTCGGCAGAGATCGGGGCTCGGTTCGGGCCGGGGGTGCTCGACGCAAAGGGCACTGTGGACCGGGGCCGGCTGGCGGCGTCGGTCCGAGGCCGGGGCGAGGAACTCCGCTGGCTGGAGGAGCTTATCCACCCTCTGGTCGCGGACGAGATCGAGCGACTCATCAAGGATGCACCTACTGGGGCCGTGGTTGTCTGTGAGGTGCCCTTGCTGTTCGAATCCGGCTTTGACCGCTTGTTCGATGTCGTCGTTACGATAGAGTCCGACCGGGATGCGCGCCGCCGCCGGTCGATCCACGACTTCGACATCGACATGTTCGCGGAGTTGGAAGGTCTGCAGGCCTCCAGCGAAGAGAGGGTGGCAGGCAGCGACCTCAGCTTCTACAACGATGGCGATGTGGAGCATCTTCGGGGGTTCGTGCGGGGAGCTCTTGCCCGGGCACTGAGGCTGCTCGAGGAACCCGGATGAACGAGGCTCCGCGGAGTCGCGCTCGAGCGAGTCGCCGGCGCCGCTTGTGGCGGCTTGCGGTCCTGGTGGTGCTGATCCTCGCCATTGTGGCTGTTGTCGTATGGCTTGCCGCCACCCGCGCAGTCGTGCCCGGGGTCTCTGCCAAGATCTACCCCATCCATTACCGGGAGACTGTCGCGCGGGTGGCGGAGGAGAACGATCTCGACCCCTATCTGATAGCCGCTGTCGCGCGGGCGGAAAGCGGTTGGGATCCCGAGGCGGTCTCCTCGGCGGGGGCCGTAGGCCTCATGCAACTCATGCCCGCCACGGCGGGCTGGATTAGCGGGCTCGATAGCTGGCAGGGTAGTGACGACCCCGATCTGACCGATCCAGAGGACAGCCTTGAACTGGGGGCGTTCTACCTGGCCTTTCTGGTGGGGTATTTCGGAGGGGATACCCGTATGGCCTTGGCCGCCTACAATGCCGGGCAGGGTACGGTGAGCAGATGGTTGAAGGAGGCGGGCGGCAGTGAGCCCTTGGAACTCGAACACATCCCCATCGACGAGACGCGCGAGTTCGTCGAGCGCGTGGAGTACTACCTGGACATCTACACCCGCGTCCACCCCGATGCTTTTGCCGACGGAACGGGTACCACTTGAGCCGGGCCGCTTGAGCCGGGCCGACTGAGCCGGGCCGCGTGACCCGGGCCGCGCGAGCGAAGCCGCCCAAGCAGGGGCTAATGAACAGAGTGCGGGAAAGGTCAAGATGAGCGTCTTTGGCATCCGTGCCGACTACGAGCTCAAAGGAGACCAGCCCCAGGCCGTAACGGGTCTGGTGGCCGGATTGCTGCGGGGCGATCGTCACCAGACCCTCCTCGGTGTCACCGGCTCGGGCAAGACCTTCACTATGGCGAACATCATCGCTCAAGTGGGGAGGCCCGCCTTGGTGATGGCTCCCAACAAGACTCTGGCCGCGCAGCTCTGCAACGAGTTCCGCGAGTTCTTCCCGGAGAACGCGGTGGAATACTTCGTCTCCTACTACGACTATTACCAGCCGGAGGCCTACCTGCCGGCCAGCGACACCTACATAGAGAAGGATTCTTCCATCAATCAGGAGATCGATCGCCTGCGGCACGCCGCCACCTCCAGCCTGCTCATGAGGGACGATGTAGTGATCGTCGCCTCGGTCTCGTGCATCTACGGCCTGGGTTCGCCCCAGGAGTATCTGGCCCAGGTGGTATTGCTCAAAGAAGGGGACGAAGTCAGCCGGGACGAGGTCTTCGCCAAGCTGGTGAAGATCCACTACGAGCGGAACGACGTAGGCTTTGTGCGGGGCAAGTTCAGGGTAAGGGGCGACAGTTTCGAGGTGTGGCCGGCCTACGACGACTACGCCGTAAGGGTCAGCCTGTGGGGCGACCAGGTGGAAGAGATCGTGAGGGTCGACCCGCTCACCCAGGAGATCGTGGCCCGGCTGCCCACGGTCGCCGTGTATCCGGCCACCCACTTCGTCACTTCGGAGGACGCTTTGGAGCGCTCCCTGGGGGAGATCGCGGCCGAGTTGGAAGTGCGGGTGGCCGAGTTGGAGGCCCAGGGCAAGCAGTTGGAGGCCTTCCGTCTACGCCAGCGCACCCAGTACGACATGGAGATGCTGCGCGAGTTGGGCTACTGCAGCGGGATCGAGAACTACTCGCGCATCCTCTCGGGGCGGCAGCCCGGCGAACCACCCTACACCCTGCTCGACTTCTTCCCCAAGGACTTCCTCGTGTTCATCGACGAGTCGCACATGACGGTGCCTCAGCTACACGGCATGTATGAAGGGGACCGCAGTCGCAAGACCATGTTGGTGGAGCATGGCTTCCGCCTTCCTTCCGCTCTCGACAACCGCCCCTTGCGATTCGACGAGTTCATGGAGCGAGCCCCCCAGGTGATCTTCGTTTCCGCCACTCCGGGGGAGTGGGAGGTGTCGGTCTCGAGCCAAGTGGTCGAACAGTTGGTGCGCCCGACCGGACTGGTCGATCCCCATGTGGAAGTGCGGCCCACCCGTCACCAGATCGACGACCTCATGAACGAGATACGCCTGCGGGTGGAGAGGGGTCAGCGTACCCTGGTCACCACTCTCACCAAGAAGATGGCCGAAGACCTGACGGACTACCTTCTGGAGATGGGCCGTCGCGTGCGCTACCTGCACTCCGAGGTGGACACGCTCGAGCGAGTACGAACGGTGCGGGAGCTTCGGCTGGGCGAGGTGGACGTGCTGGTGGGTATCAATCTCCTCCGCGAGGGGCTCGACCTGCCCGAAGTCACGCTTGTGGCCATCCTGGATGCCGACAAGGAGGGCTTCCTACGGGGCGAGACCGCCCTCATCCAGACCATAGGGCGGGCGGCGCGGAACGTCGAGGGCACGGTCATCATGTACGCGGACAAGAGGACGGCAGCCATGGACAAGGCCGTCTCCGAGACCGGACGCCGCCGCGCGGCTCAGTTGGCCTTCAACGCCGAGCACGGGATCGAACCGCGCAGCATCGTGAAGGGGGTGTCCGACATCGCCGAGCTCCTCGGCATCAGTGGCACCGTCCCCTACAAAGAGCGGCGCCGCACCGCCCGGGGAGAAGAAGCGATGTCGGCCGAGGAGATCGAGCGGCTCATGGCCACCCTGGAGGAAGAGATGTTCGCCGCGGCCGAGGATCTCCGCTTCGAGTACGCCGCCAAGCTGCGCGACGAGATCCGGGACCTGGCCCGTGACTTGGCTCTCATGCGAGGGGGCGTGAAGCGCGGGACCGGCGGCTTGGGTTGACCAGGGGTCCGGCCCGGCAGATAGCTCGAGCTTCGGTCAGAGTCTCGAGGCGGCTTCGACCCCGAGGGCAACCGCCGTCCGCGCGAGACCCCTGTCGAAGGTGGCGATGGGTATGTCCAGGTCCAGGGCGAGTTGCAGGTACGAAGCATCGTAGGCCGTCAGCTTTGTTTCTTGCGCCAATCTGACGACGGCGAGCCATGAGGGCTCCACCAGCCTTATCGGTATGCGAAGGCTGGCCGCGAAGCCCCGTTCGATGAGCGGTGCGTGACCGCGTCTTGTCGCGCACTTACGGACTGCCACATGAGCCATCTCGTAGCGGAGTACCGATGGTGCGAAAAGCCTTCGCGCGCGCGTGAGCGAGACCGCCTCACTCGAACCAGGCTCGCCGAAGGCGATTGCAGAGAGTACCGAGGCGTCGCAGACCAGCGCCTCTTCAACGCCCATCGCGCAATCCTCGGATCCAACCCGTACCTTCGTTTGGCGTCTCCAGGCCTGACTCGCGGACTTGCTCCAGCAGTTCGTCCACCGTCGACTCGGCCTCCCCAAAGGCGGCTGCCTCCACTATGGCCAGGAGCTCTTTCTGAAGCGACCGGTGATTCCGGTGAGCCCGAGCACGCAGGCGCACCAGAATCTCATCGGGCACGTCCTTTATGGACAGGCTCACCGACATCGCGTCCCCTGTTCGGGATTGGTTCTGTAATAGCACCATTTTAGCACCACCCGGCTGCATCAAAGGATAGTCCTGGCTATGGTGCAGCCGGTGCGGGTAAGCGGGCTATCGGACTTTGGGTCGAAATCGCTGAGAACCGCCGACAGGGACTCCGCTCGGCAGTCGACGTGCCCGTCAATGCCCTGTCAACCCGGCATCTGACCCTGCTACTCCAGGCTGACCGACCGCACTTCCTCCAGTGCGGCGATGAGGGCGGTCAGCTTTGCCTTGTCGAGCCCGCGCGGCAGCCTCAGCAGAAGACGAATGGTGTCTCGGTCGTCATCACCCGGCATGACGGCCATCTCCTTGATGACCACGTGAGCCTCGCGAAGAGCCCCCACGAGCACTGCAAGAGGCGTGTACCCAGGGGTGTGGAATTGGACCTTTGCCCCCGCGGATCGTTCCAAGCGGGGGTAAAGAAGGCGCTGTTCGATGAGCAGAAGCAGGTACAGGCTCGCGATCACGATGGCAGTGGTGATGAGAGCGGCAGAGTAGAGCCCTTTGCCTGCCAGGAGACCGACCGCCGCCACCGTCCATAGACTGGCCGCCGTGGTGAGACCCCTCACGGAAACGCCGTAACGGATGATTGCCCCGGCGCCCAGGAAACCTATCCCGGTCACCACCTGAGCTGCTATGCGGTTGGGGTCGAAATCAGTCCCTTCGAGACCGTAGGCAGAGGCTACGGTGAAAGCACATGCTCCCACCGCGACCAGGATATGAGTCCTGAAACCGGCCGCATGCTCTCGGACCTCGCGCTCGAGCCCGATTGCTCCACCGAGCACGGCAGCAAGGATGATGCGTATGACCACATCTAGCAAGGACATCGGCTTCTCGCGCTGATCGCCTGTTCGGACCGCTTCTCATACTAGGACCGGGACCGAGGGACATCAAGGTCCAGTCCCGAACGCGGACCGTAACGAGGCGACAGGCCTTTGCGGGGTGGCCGGCGGGGTGGCTGCTATGCGGCTCGTCGCTGGCCCGAGAGGCCTCGCGGACGGGCGCCGCTCACCTTTACTCGGTGAGCCGCAAACTACTTCCTCCTGATCAGGATGCCCTCTTCGCCATCGAAGGTCATGATGAGCTTGTCGCCTTCCACCCTGTATTGGATCTCGGACTGATCTCCGGTGTCGGGGTCGGGGAACATGAGCCGGCCATCTTCGGCCGAGTAGGTCGTCTGATCTTCCTCGCCCATGAATCTGACCACCAGAGCACCATCAGACGTGAATTCGTACTCCATCAGTCCCTGCTCATCGGTCCACACTCCGATGAGTGCATCATCACCATTCCCGCCGCCCCCGCACGCTGCGAAGGCCAGGGCCACGACCAGGAGCAGAGCACCGACCACTATCAAGACCATCGACGGCTTCTTCACGCGTGGGAGACCCCCTGTTCAGAACAACACGTGGTTAACCAGCATATCAGTGCGTCCGGCGGCGCGCACGCGGCAGGGGAGTCGGAGTGCAGATGCCGGGCTCCAAGAGTCGACTACCGTCTATCGAGACATGACTACGTGCTCCGGGCGAAGGGGGCCGAAGTCACTGATGAAGACAAGAAGGTGGAATCGGCGGAGACATCCGGGTTCATCGCGGCTCACCTTGACCGCACCTTCTGCGATATACACCTAGTCATCCGTTTGATACAGTTGGAGGTGTGCTGGAATTCGGCAGGCCTGTTGGGGGCTTACCGGCCGAGACAGAAGGAGGGCGTGCAATGAAAAAAGCGTTGATCCTTGGGTTGGTGCTGGTGTTCGCTTTGGTCATGGGGATGGCCGCCTGCGGCGGGGAAGAAGCGGCCACCACAACCGCGGCCCCGGAGACGACCGCGACCACCGCGGCCCCGGAGACGACCGCGACCACCGCGGCCCCTGAGTCCACGACGACTTCCGGCTATGCGGAGGGAACCTGGAAATTCACCTTCAACACGTTCTTCCCTGCCACGAACAACATCGCGATCGTAGGTGAGATGTGGCAGGCCGAGATCACGAAACGTACCAACGGCGCCGTGCAGTTCGAGTACCTGCCCGGCGCATCCCTTACCGCGGCCAACAAGGTCTACGACGGCGTGGTGACCGGCATCTCGGATCTGGGATTTTCGGTGATGGCGTACACGCCGGGGATATTCCCCATTATGGAATTCGTGGACTATCCTCACGGGTATCCGACGGGATACGTTTCGACCATGGTAGTGAACGACTACTACAATCAGTACAAACCGGCCGAGTTCGACGATGTGCATGTCTTCGCCTTCTACGGGACCGGTCCTCAAGTGCTCTTCACGACCAGCAAGCCCGTGAAGACACTGGCGGACGCAAAAGGGTTGGTCATAAGGTCCACCGGCGTAGGGGCCACCATCGCCGGCCTCCTGGGGGCCGAGGGCTACGCAGCGGCTCAGAACGAAGCCTATGAGCTGATGTCCAAAGGCGTCATCGACGGGAGCATCGCCCCTCGCGAGGTCTTGCTCGGCTGGAAACAGGCTGAGGTCGTCAAATATGTGACCAACTGCTTCTCCATCGGCTCATGCACCGGTATGTATCTCGTCATGAACAACGATAAGTGGAACGAACTTCCGCCGGACATCCAGCAGGTCTTCACCGACGTCAGCGCGGAGTACGTCGAATACTGGGCCAAGGTAGGCTCGGCCTACGACTACGACGCTATGATCTTCTTCAACGAGCAGCCGGGCCGCGAGGAGATCGATCTCTCCGAAGAGGAAGCCGCTGCCTGGAAGACGGCGGTCAGGCCGATGATAGACGAGAAGAATACCGCTCTGAAGGACGCCGGCTTCATGGACGACTATGAAGGGTTCATTGCCGAGCGGATAGCGTACTGGTCCGACAACCAGGTATCCGAGGAAGAATGCTCCGCTTGGGTCAAGGAGAATATCAAAGCCCCGTCCGCGCAGTAGGAGTCTATCCACGGTAACCAGTGGTCCATAGGCAGCGGTCAAAACCGGCATAGAGGCGGGGCGCGTGCCCCGCCTCTATGCCTAAATGGCGGTCGTTCCCCAAGGAGGTCGTATGGAGAAGCTGCCTCCCGAGATGGAGCCTCTCCCGATCCGGGAGAGCGAATCTGACAAAGGCATCCTAAGCACGATGGACCGGTACATCCTGGTGCTGAGCAAGTTACTGTTCTGGGTGGCCGGCGCAGGGCTGATCGCGATGCTGTTGCTGGTGGTCGCCGATATCATCGGGATCAAGATGCTCTCCCGTCCGGTGCCGGGAGGCATCGAGATCGTGTCTTTCCTTGCAGTGGTGGCGATAGGTTTTGCGATACCCCAGGTGCAGGTTCTACATGGGCATGTCGCAGTGGATTTTGTGCTTGAGAAATGGCCGCCTCGCGCTAGAGCGATCATCAATGCCATTACGGTCTTTCTCAGCGTTTGTTTGATGGTGTTGCTGGCCTATTACAGTTTCAAATACGCTGGGAAGTTGAGACGCACCGGCGAAGTCTCGATGACTCAGAAGATCCCCTTCTATCCTTTCGTCTATGGACTGGCCGTTTGCTGGGTGGTCACCGCCTTGGTCCTGATTGCTCAGTTCGTCAAAGCGATCGCAAAGGCAGCTAAGACATGGACCCCATAACAATCGGGATTATTGGCATTTGTGTCCTGGTGATCGTGTTCCTGCTGGGCATGCCTGTGGGCTATAGCATGGCCTTGGTCGGCGTGGTTGGATTCTGTGTCGTAAAGGGTCCGACCGCAGGGTTGGGCTTGCTGGCGCGTGATTTTTGGGAAGTCTTCTCCGGTTACAGCCTAACGGTCATCCCCATGTTCGTGTTCATGGGTTCTGTAGCTTTTGTTTCCGGGATGAGCGGCAGACTGTACGATGCGGCCTATACCGCATTCGGCAAGATGCGCGGGGGATTGGCGATGGCTACCGTGGTCGCAACCGCTGGGTTCTCAGCCATATGTGGTTCGACCAGCGCCACTGCCGCCTCCATGGGGAAGGTCTCGATACCGGAGATGAGGCGCTACGGATACGACCCGGGTCTGGCCGCCGGATGTGCCGCTGCCGCCGGGAGTCTGGGGATCATGATCCCTCCCAGTACGATCTTCATCATTTACGGGATATTGGCGCAGGAGTCGATCGGCAAGCTCTTCATTGCCGGGGTCGTGCCTGGATTGATCTTGGCCACCTTCTTTCTTGGGGCGGTGTATGCCTGGTGCCGGATCAGTTCGACCGCGGGCCCGGCCGGGGGCTCGACAACCATGAAGCAGAAACTCCTGGGCATGACCGGCATTCTCGAAATGGTGGTTCTATTCGCGCTGGTCATGGGCGGTCTCTTCGCGGGATTGTTCAGCCCCACCCAGGCCGGAGCAGCCGGAACGGCCGGCGCCATCGTCATCGGGTTGTTGAGAAGACAGTTGTCTCTGAGGAAGTTCTGGGCCGCGACCAAGGACACGCTGCAGATCACCGCCATGATCTTTGTCATTGTAGCCGGGGCGACAGTGTTCGGTCATTTCATGGCGGTTACCGGTATACCCACCGCTGTCTCCGATTTCTTCAGTGGTCTGCCGATTCCTGCGAATGCCGTCATGATGCTGATCCTCATCATGTACCTGGTAGCCGGGATGTTCATGGACTCCCTGGCAATGGTCACGTTGACGGTTCCCATACTTTTCCCAACAGTGATGGCGCTGGGATTCAATCCGATCTGGTTCGGCGTCATGATCGTCTTGGTGGTGGAGATGGGCGTGATCACCCCACCCGTGGGGATAAACGTTTACATAATCAAGGGAGTGGCCCCGGACATTCCGCTGGGGAGGATATTCAAAGGTGCCACGCCGTTCTTGATAGGCATGATCATCTTGGCGGCCCTGCTGCTTCTGTTTCCGGTATTGGCCACGTGGCTGCCTAGCTTCGTCACCTATTGACGGTCGCATCAGAGCGCGCAATGCGGGGGACTGCCCGGTTCCCGCCACTCCCCTCGTGGGGATGGACCGTTCGATGCGTGTTTCACCTTCGGATCATGTCACATAAGAGGTCGCGTCTCGTCTTCTGATTTGGCGGCGCGCTTCGCGGCTGGAATAATGCTGGAATAATGGGTGATCGGAGTGGGGTATGGCTCCGTCGGCTAGGCCCACACGCGATCGAGACGGCGGAAGGACGGCGGATGGCGCGGAAGTACGATCCCGAACAGATCGAGACGAAATGGCAGAAGGTCTGGCAGGAGCAGGAGACCTTCGTCGCTCTCAATCCAGTCGATGGGTCCGGCTTGGAGGAGTCGGGGCACAAGGGGTCGCATCCCCGGGGCAAGGGGCGGGACGCCACCTACGTCCTGGAGATGTTCCCCTATCCGTCGGGGAGCGCGCACATGGGGCACGTCAAGAACTACGCCATGGGCGACGTCATCGCCCGTTTCCGCCGTCACCAGGGACAGCGGGTGCTCCATCCCATGGGGTATGACGCCTTTGGTCTCAACTCCGAGAACATGGCCATCAAAACGGGAGAGGCCCCCGGCAGCTTCACCGAAGCGGCGATCGCCACCATCAATCAGCAGCTCAGGCGGCTGGGCGTATCCATAGACTGGACCCGGGAGGTCGTCACCTGCCGCCCCGACTACTACAAATGGACGCAGTGGCTCTTCCTCCAGTTTTACAAGAAGGGCCTCGCCTACAAGAAGGAAGCGCCGGTCAACTGGTGCCCCTCGTGCCAGACGGTGCTGGCCAACGAGCAGGTGGTCGAGGGTACGTGCGAGCGGTGCGACAGCCTGGTGGAAGCGAAGAAGCTGAGCCAGTGGTTCTTTCGCATCACCGAGTACGCCGAGCGGCTCCTGCAGGACTTCGACAAGCTGGAATCATGGCCGGAGCGGGTCCTCACCATGCAGCGCAACTGGATCGGCAAATCCGTCGGCGCCGACGTGGTCTTCGCCATCGCGCCGGCGGAGGGTGCGCCGGCAGAGGGCGCGCGGGGGGGAGGTACCCGGGCAGAGGGCGAGGCGGCCGGCCACGCATCCGGCCACGCGGCCGGCACCACCGAGGTGACGGTCTTCACCACCAGGCCGGACACCCTCTTCGGCGCCACCTTCTTCATCCTGGCGCCGGAACATCCACTGGTGGACGAGTTGGTGCGCGGTCTGCCCCAGGAGGAGGAGGTGAGACGCTATGTGGCCAAGGCCATGGCCACATCGGCCATCGAGCGGGCCAGCATCGAGAAGGAGAAGACCGGGGTCTTCACCGGGCGCTACGCCGTCAACCCGGTCACCGGCGGCCCGATACCCGTCTACGTGGCCGACTACGTGCTCATGGAGTACGGCACCGGGGCGATCATGGCCGTGCCCGGGCATGACGAGCGCGACTTCGCCTTCGCCAAGAAGTACGGGCTGGAGGTGGTGGAGGTCATCGAGAGCCCGGAGGAGTTCAAGGACGGGCAGGGCCGGTTGACCCAGGCCTATCCGGGCGACGGCCTGCTCGTGAACAGCGGCGCCTTCGACGGTCTGGCCAAGGCCGACGGGATCGTCCGGATCACAGAGTGGCTGAAAGAACAGGGCAAGGCCGACTTCGCCGTCAACTACAAGCTGCGCGACTGGCTGGTGTCGCGGCAGCGCTACTGGGGCGCCCCCATCCCCATCGTCTACTGCGACAAGTGCGGCGAGGTGCCGGTGCCGGACGAGGATCTACCGGTGCTCCTGCCCGAGATCACCGACTACGCTCCCAAGGGCAGGTCGCCTCTCGCGGCGGCGGAGGATTGGGTGAGCACTACCTGTCCCACCTGCGGTGGAGCGGCCCGCCGCGAGAGCGACACGATGGACACGTTCGTCGACTCGTCCTGGTACTACCTGCGCTACGCCTCGCCCCGGCGGGACGACGTGGCCTTCGACCGGGTGGCGGTTGACTACTGGCTGCCGGTGGACCAGTACATCGGGGGCGTGGAGCACGCCATCCTCCACTTGATGTACTCCCGCTTCTTCACCAAAGTGCTCTACGACCTGGGCCTCGTGGGTTTCGAGGAACCGTTCAAGAACTTGTTCACCCAGGGGATGATCTACTACAAAGGCGCCAAGATGTCCAAGAGCAAGGGCAACGTGGTCAATCCCGACGAGCACGTGGCTCGGTACGGGGCCGACTCGCTGCGCAGCTACATCCTGTTCATGGGCCCGGGGGAGAGCGACGTCGAGTGGAACGACAAAGGGATCGAGGGGATCTACCGCTTCCTGGGGCGGGTGTGGCGCCAAGCGACGGACGCGATCGACGAGGGATTGCTGGGCGGCGATGGGTCGGCCACCCAGGATCTTGACGAAGCGGCTCTGACGCCGGCCGAGCGGGCCCTGCTCGTGAAGACCAACCAAGTGGTGCAGAAGGCCACGGTCGACATCGGGCAGCGGTTCCACTTCAACACCGCGCTGGCGGCCATCATGGAGCTCAACAACGACGTCGCGGCTGCCCGGGTCGCCGGTCTCGCGGAGACGGCTGCGGGGCGCGCGGTACTCGCACACGCCCTCGAGACCACGGTGCGCCTGCTGGAGCCGTTCGCGCCGCACATGGGTGCCGAACTGTGGGAGATGATGGGTCGGGAGGCTATCTGGGATGTCCCTTGGCCGGAACCCGACCCCCGCTTTCTGGTCGCGGAGACGGTGGAGTTGGCCGTGCAGGTGAACGGCAAGGTGCGGGACCGGGTGGTAGTGGCCCAGGACGCGGCTTCGTCGGAGGTACTCGAAGCTGCCAAGGCTCTTCCCGGCGTGGCCAAGTACCTGGAGGGCAAGGAGTTGGTCAAGGAAGTGGTGGTGCCCGGGCGGCTGGTGAGCCTGGTGGTGAAGTAGCATGGGCCTCGTCGATAAGTCACGGTTGGCGCGGGCGCTCGGTGAGGAGCGAGAACGGTTCGTCCTCGCCCACCCGCGCTCAGCGGCCCTCAGCGCCGCGGCCCACAAGAATCTGCTGACCGGGGTGCCGATGGCGTGGATGACCCGGTGGCCCGGTTCGTTCCCCATCTTCTTCTCCCACGCGGAAGGCGCCCGTGTGACCGACGTCGATGGACTCGAGTATGTCGACTTCGCTCTGGGCGATACCGGGGCCATGACGGGCCACGCCCGGCCCTTCGTCACCGAGGCGGTGGGGCGGCAGGCGGCCAGAGGCATCACCACCATGCTGCCTTCACAGGATTCCATATGGGTGGGGGCAGAGCTCGAGCGCCGCTTCGGACTTCCCCTATGGCAGTTCGCCCTGACGGCCACCGATGCCAACCGTTTCGCGCTTCGTATGGCAAGGTACCTCACCGGCCGCCCGAAGATCCTGGTCTTCGACTGGTGCTACCACGGCAGCGTGGACGAGACCCTGGCGACTGTGGACGAGGCAGGCAACACGAAGCGGAGAGGTTCCAACATTGGTGCTCAGGTCGATCCTGCCCTGACCACGAAGGTCGTGCAATTCAATGATCTAGGCGCCCTCGAAGCCGCGCTTGCTCCCGGCGATGTCGCCTGCGTGCTGGCCGAGCCTGCGCTCACCAACATCGGCATAGTCCTTCCGGACTCTGGGTTCCTCGAGGGGTTGCGCACGATAACGAGGGATACGGGCACGCTCCTCATCATCGACGAGACCCATACTATCTGCGCAGGACCGGGCGGGGCGACGGCTGCTTGGAGGTTGGAGCCGGATATGCTCACCATCGGCAAGCCGATCGGCGGGGGCGTTCCCACGGCGGCGTATGGGTTGAGCGCCGAACTGGGAAGCCGTCTGGAGGAATGCTTCCGCAGCGAGGGTGTCGACGTGAGCGGCATCGGGGGTACGCTGGCCGGCAACGCGCTTGCGGCCGCCGCCATGAGGGCAGCCCTACGGAACGCCCTGCGCGAGGAGGACTTCGCCGTGGCCATCCCTCTGGCCGAGCGGTGGACGACCGGCGTGGCCGGGGTCATCACCGAACAGGGCCTGCCCTGGACGGTACAAAGGCTCGGATGCCGCGCGGAATACTGGTTCTGTGACCCACCTCGAAACGGCAAGGAGGCAGCCGCGGCGATAGACTCGGAGCTCGAAGCGTGGTTTCATCTCTTCATGCTGAACAGGGGTGTCCTCATGACCCCGTTCCACAACATGGCCCTGCTGTCTTCCAGCCATACCTCCGCCGACGTGGATCTCCACACTCGGCTCTTCGCGGAGGGTGTGGACGAGATACTCTCTCGGTAGGCCATGGAGAACGTTGCAGACAAGAGGCGCGAGGCCCGTCTCCGCCGGGTCGCTGCCCGAATGGGACTGGCCCTCCGGAAGTCGCGAACACGCGACCCGATGCGCATGGATTTCGGACGCTACCGGATCATCAACGTCGAGACCGACTACGTGGTGGCCGGGAGGTTCCCGTACGGCTACGCCCTCGATCTCGATGCTGTGGAGGATGTGCTCGAGGAACTCGAGCTCTGCCGGGAGGAAGAGGCCTTCAGGCGAGAAGGCCCACCGGCACCCGGCCTCGCCGGGGAGTTCGACGCCAAGTGGGGGAGCTAGACTAAGCTCGTCGGCTTGGCCGGCCCCCGCGGCGGTAGGTATGTAGGTATGCGCCTTCCGGCCCGCGGGCTTGGATCTACGCGTTTCTCATAGTCCGGTGCTAGCCCGGTGGGCCCGGCCGCAAACGGTCCGGCAACAAGAGGGGCGGGCGTGCGGGCCCCCCACTCTGTAAGCGCGTATCGAACATGAGTTCTTACTGGTTGGCCCGGTGCGCTACCAGGTCCTCGACCACGCTCGGATCCGCCAGGGTCGAGGTGTCGCCCAGGTCGTCGATCTCGTTCGCGGCGATCTTCTTGAGGATACGGCGCATGATCTTGCCACTGCGGGTCTTGGGCAGGCCGGGGGCCCACTGGATGACGTCCGGAGTGGCGATGGGGCCGATCTCGGCACGCACGTGCTTGACCAAGTCTTTCTTGAGGTCGTCGGTAGCCTCGACGCCGGCGTTCAGGGTCACGTATGCGTAGATGCCCTGGCCTTTGATGGCGTGGGGCATGCCCACGACGGCGGCTTCCGCCACTGCTTCGTGGCTGACCAGAGCCGATTCGACCTCCGCGGTGCCCATACGATGGCCGGAGACGTTGATGACGTCGTCCACCCGGCCGGTGATCCAATGGTAGCCGTCTTCATCGCGGCGGCAGCCGTCGCCGGTGAAGTAAAGGCCGGGATACTGGACGAAATAGGTATCGACGAAGCGGTCGGGATCCCCGTAGACTCCCCGCATCATGCCGGGCCAAGAACGCTTCATGCAGAGGTTGCCCACGCCGGGGCCTGTGATCTCCTGGCCGTCCTCGTCGACGATGCACGGCTCCACCCCAAAGAAGGGGAGTGTCGCGGAACCAGGCTTGATCTTCATGGCGCCGGGCAGCGGAGTGATGAGGATGCCGCCGGTCTCGGTCTGCCACCAGGTGTCGACGATCGGGCAGCGACCGCCGCCGATCAGGTCGTGATACCAGAGCCACACTTCCGGGTTGATGGGCTCGCCCACCGTGCCCAGGACGCGTAGAGAGGAGAGGTCGTGCTTCTTGACCCAGTCGTCACCCTCGCGGGCGATGGCCCGTAGCGCCGTGGGAGCGGTGTAGAAGATATCGGCCTTGTACTTCTCCACCACCGTCCAGAAGCGATCCGGAGTGGGGTAGCTGGGGACGCCCTCGAACAGGATACTGGTGGCGCCGTTGGCCAGTGGGCCGTAGACGATGTAAGTGTGACCGGTGACCCAGCCGATGTCGGCGGTGCACCAGT
>CAZCCL010000013.1:0-19555 GCA_964497095.1 uncultured Gaiellales bacterium
AGAGCAACGGCCGCAGCGTGGTCACCGTCCTGCACTACGGTGAATTCGACTATTTCACCGGCGGGGACATGACCGAGACCATGGAATCGGCCATGCTCGGCGCCGGCAAGGACCCGGGACCGGTAGACGCGGCCAAACTCAACCACCACCACATCCTCACCGTCTATGAGATGGTGCGCGAGCCCGAGAGGACCCTGCTGTTCACCGAGTACATCGAGGGTCAGACTCTTCGGGAGCACTATCGGGACCAGACTTTGAGCGACCCCGAGATCCTCGAAGCCGGCGTCCAACTATGCCGGGCTCTGGCGCATGCCCACAAGCGGGGCGTGGTCCACCGCGACATCAAGCCGGAGAACATCATGCTGGCCGAGGGGGAGGCCGTCGACGCGCGCCTGATGGATTTCGGGGTGGCGCAACTGGAGGATCGGGCTTCCATCACTGTGGACGGCGACTTGGTGGGGACCCTGGCTTACATGTCCCCGGAGCAGTTGGAAGGCCGGAACGTCGATTCGCGCAGCGACGTCTACTCGCTGGCCCTCACCCTGTACGAAGGCTTCACCCGGAGGAACCCATCGAAGGGCAAGAAGCTTCAAGAACTGCTTCGCGATGTATCCCGCCCGGAGATCCCTCAACTCTCGGTCAATCGTCCGGACCTCCCTATAGAACTGAGCGACGCTTTGGGACGGGCCATGGTCCGCGACAGCTATGCGCGTCCGGATGCGGACGCCTTGGGACGGCTCCTGTCCCAAGCGGCCAAGCACATGCCGGAAGAGGTCCCGACCGAGCGCCTGGCCACCCGGGTGCGCGAACGGCTTGTACCGCCCCGCATAGACCGGGATCGGGTCGCCTACCTCGGCCGGCACCTCGCGGCCGGAGCCTTCTCCCTGTGCTGTCTCTTGTATCTGCTGCCTCGGGCGCCCTTCTACCCCGAAGTGGCGATACTCCCGCTTATCATCGTGCCGGCCTTCGCGGCCCTCATGTGGCCTTTCGGCGGGGCGATCCTCACCCTGGCCTTACTCGCGCCCCCGATCTTCGCGTTCGGGGTGGGCTGGGGGGTGGTGTACGCGGTGCCGGCCGCCCTGACGTTGGGCCTGCTGCGCTGGAGGCGGCGGGAGTGGGCGGCCCTGCTGCCGGGGGTGATGCCGTTCGCCGTGATGGGATGGGTGGGACTGGCGGTCATGCCTTTGGCGGGGGCTCTACTTCGCCGCTGGGGCGCCCTGATCGGGTTTATGAGTGGGCTCGTGTTGGCGGTGGCGGGGGGGCTGGCCGGGTGGGAGAGGCTGCCGCATACGTTCAACCCGAGCCCGGGTACACCGCTTATGGCGGCCGAGCATGCATCCTCTCCCTGGACCGTTTTGACGGAGATCGCGCGGTTCCTGGATTCGCGGCCGGAGCTGACCTTGCAGATACTCCTGTTCACGGTGTTCTCGCTGCCGCTCTTCGCCCTTGTCGGCGGGCGCTCTCGCGAGCGCCGTATGTGGGGGGTGAGCGTCTATCTCAGCGCTCTTTTCGCGGCCTTCACGCTTCTGCCGATCCTGGCCCTGGGGGTGCCGGTGGTGCTGAATCCCTTCCTGGTGGCCTTCGGGCCGTGCGCTATAATCGCGGTTCTGTCCGCTCTTCTCTTCTCGTCCGAGGGTGTGGAGACCCCGTAGGAGGGTATGTCTATGGGATTGATGCGGAAGGTCGAGTCGCGCACAGGGGACGCGGTCGGCGCGGAGCCCAAGGGCGGCCGGCCGGCCGAACCTCGGGGCACTCGCTCCAGCAAGAAATCCAAACTGTATGTGCGGCCGGATGAGCTGGCTCGCAGGCTCGTCCAAGAGATGGAATCCCGCAAGGTCTCTCGAACTTCGGGGGTATCGGTCTCCAACGTATATACGGTCTATCTCTGCCCGGAGGACTATGACCGGCTCGAACGCCGTCAGGATCAGATATGCGCGCGGCTCGAGCGTCACCTGGTGAAGTACGTGCGTGCCAAGAGATACGAAGTGATCGACGATATCGCGGTGTCCTTTGTGGTGGATCCGGATCTCGAGCTAGGTCGTTTCGGACTCCTGGCCGAGCGGTCCGAGCTGGATGGCGTCCCCGGTCCGACGGCTGCCATGCCGGTCGTGGCGGCTTCGGCCGCCCGCAGCCCGTCAGGCCTTGGGCCGGCCGGGCTCGCGGGAACGACCGCGGTCATCCATCCCGACGAAGCGGCGGAGCGGGGATTGGCCCGGCAGACCATCGTGCTGAGAGCGGGTAACCGGGCGCGGGAGTTCAATCACGGGCGGGTGATCATAGGTCGGGCCAAAGATGTGGACTTCCGGGTCGACGATCCCAACGTCTCCCGTCGTCACGCAGCCATCTACTGGGCAGAAGGCGGTCTCATGGTGAAGGACCTCGATTCGACCAACGGGACCATGGTGAACGGGTACCCGGTGTCGAGCAGCGTGCTGGGTCCGAACGACGTGGTGACCATAGGGGAGTGCAGGATCACGGTGGAGACGAGGTAGCGACCGTGAGCCGGGGTACGGATCGGGAGACGGGGCCATGCTGCAGATAGTGTTGCTCGCGGGGAAGTTCGTCTTTCTGGTAGTCCTCTACCTGTTCGTCTACCGCGTGATCCGCTCCGCGAGCCGGGAACTGCGCACGTCCGGACAGGCCGAAGGCAGGCAGCCGTGGCCGTCTGGGTCCGTCGCGTCCTCCGCGAGCGGCGGGATGGCGGCCTTCAGAGGCGCTCCTGCCTTTGGCGGCGCTCCTGTCTCCGCAGGGGACGGGGTGTGGACCCTCGTCGTGGAGAAGAGCCCTTACCTGCCCCTGGGAGAAGCCTACGCGTTCCCGGTAGGGGCGCATGCTCTGGCCGGGCGCTCGTCCGATATGGACATCTACTTGGAAGACACTTTCGTCTCTTCCAAACACGCGCTCTTCGAGGCGAAGGCGGAGGGCTTCCAGGTCGAGGACCTGCGCTCCACCAACGGGACGCAGGTGAACGGTGCCGACATCTCCGGCCCCCGGCAACTCGGCGTCGGTGACCGGGTCGAGGTGGGCGACACCGTGTTTCAGGTGGAGGTCCGGTGATGCGGCTGCGGGCAGGAGTGCTGAGTGACCGGGGCCTCGTCCGTCAGACCAACGAGGACTCTTACCTGGTCCGGCGCGGCCTCTACGCGGTATGCGACGGCATGGGCGGAGCGCGGGCCGGCGAGGTGGCGTCCGAGATGGCCTGCAGAGGTCTTCTCGACCTGGATCCGGAGAGGGCGACGGCGGAAGACCTGCGCCAGGCCATAGTAGAGATCGACCAAGCCATAGTCCGCCGCAGCCTCGAAGAAGACGGTCTCATAGGCATGGGCACCACCCTTACGGCCGCTCTCGCCGGAGAAGGGTCGTTTATCCTGGCCCATGTCGGGGATTCGCGGGCCTACCTGCTTCGCTCCGGTGGTCTCGACCAGTTGACGGAAGACCACTCCTGGGTGGGAGAGATGGTTCGCCGGGGAGAGCTGACACCGGCCCAGGCTGCCGTCCATCCGCACCGGAGCGTCATCACCCGAGTGCTCGGTAGCGGGGGTGAGCTCCAGCCCGATATCGTCGATGTCTCTGTGCAAGAGGGCGACCGCATCCTCATATGCAGCGATGGGCTGACGGGCATGCTCTCCGATGACGACATCGCCGGGATCCTTCGGCAGGACGGCGACCCTCAGTCCGTGGCTCGGCTACTGGTCCAAGGCGCTCTGGCCGGCGGCGGAGAGGACAACGTGACCGTCGTGGTGGTGGACGTGCTTTCGTCCTCAAAGAAGGCCGGATCTCCGGTTCAGGACGGTATCGGGGCCGACGCGGAGGAGCAAGCTTCGAGCGGTGGAGAGGCCCCAGGCGACGATCCCACGGCTCAGGACGGCGGGCTTTCCCCCGATGAGGACGAGATCCTGCTGGGGCCGAGCGACCGCGGGATCGTCTCTGCGGAGGTGTCCGGCCGCAGCGGGCGCTTGGGCGCGGGGATGCGGGGGCGCCTGGGCGGGCGTATCCCTCCGCTCCGTAACCCCTCCATCCGCCGCCCCGTAGTCGGAGCTTCCGCGGCCGGGGGGATAACCAAGACGATGAGCGCAGTCTCCGTTCCTATGGCGACCGCAGGTGGAGAGTCCGACGCAGGTGGAGGGAGTGCCGACGAAGGGGCAGCCTCCGCGCGGGGCAAGAGATGGACCCGGCGGCGCTGGATCATCCTCACCGTGGTGATCGTGGTCGTCCTTGCCATCCTGATCGGCGCCTTCGCCTTCTACAACGCGACCGTCTATTACATAGGCACCTTCGAAGGTACTGTGGCCCTCTTTCGTGGTCTGCCGGTCAGCATCCTGGGCATCGACTTGTCCGCCGTCGTGGAGGTGGGGACGGTGGCCCGCGACTCGCTCGCCCCGCACCTGCAGGCGCGGGTGGACGCGCACGATCTGATCGGCAAGGAAGAGGGGCAGCTTTTCCTCCGCACCTTGGGCACGCAATAGTGAGCACACGCAACCGCGAGCTGGTCTTCCTCATCCCGGCGCTGGTCCTCACCACTCTGGGGTTCGCCTTGGTCTACACGCAGAAGTCTTCCACACTGACCCTGTATTCGCTGACCTACGGGGCTCTCTTCCTTGCCCTGTTCGCGATAGCCCATGTCGGCCGCCGGGTGTTGGCACCCTACGCCGATCCCTATCTGCTGCCCATCACCGCGTTGCTGTCGACCCTCGGCATCCTCTTCTTGTACCGTCTGAACGAAGATCTGGCTCTTCACCAGGCCATGTGGCTGGTGGTCGGCTTGGCCGCGTTTCTGCTGGTGCTGGTCTTGGTGCGTGACCTGAAGGTCCTGCGCGACTATCGTTTCGTGATCGGGATCGCGGGACTTCTCCTGCTCCTTCTCACGGCCGTGTTCGGACGCGAGATCAATGGGGCCCGGCTGTGGGTCGCCTTCGGACCCATCCGCTTCCAGCCTCCGGAATTCGGCAAGATCTTGCTCATGGTCTTCTTTGCCGCCTACCTGGTGGATATAAGGGAGGCCCTCACCGTGAGCACGCGGCGCGTACTAGGAGTGCCGCTGCCGCCCTTCCGCTACCTGGCTCCGCTCCTGACCATCTGGGTCCTCTCCATGATGTTGATGATCTTCATGAAGGACCTGGGCACCAGCCTGCTCTTCTTCGGTGCCCTTCTAGCTCTTCTGTACGTGGCGACCGGGCGCTTCTTCTACGTGGTCGTCGGACTGGTGCTGTTCATCGCCGGGGCGGCGTTGCTCTACGCCATCTTTCCCCATGTCCAAGCCCGCATCGACATTTGGCTCGATCCTTGGAAAGACCCCACGGGGAAGGGCTATCAGATCGTCCAGTCCCTGTTCGCGCTGGCGGCGGGCGGCTTGTTCGGCCGCGGCCTGGGCCAGGGATATCTCATCCTACAGTCGGGCGGCACCATCATCCCCGCCTTGGAGACCGACTTCATCTTCTCCGCCATCGGGGAAGAACTGGGCTTGGTGGGGGCGGTGGGGGTCATACTCCTGTACCTGATCTTCACCTACCGGGGCTTCCGCATCGCTGTGCGGGCCCGGGACGATTTCCCCCGTTTGTTGGCGACAGGGCTCACGAGCATCTTCGCGCTGCAGGCCTTCCTGATCATCGGCGGGGTCATCAAGCTCATCCCCCTCACCGGCATAACCCTGCCGTTCGTGAGCTATGGCGGCAGTTCCATCGTGTCCAACTTCGTCCTCTTGGCCCTGCTGCTGCGCACGAGTGACAGCGTGGCGCGCCAGGAAGCGGCCGAGCACCGACTGGGGACGCGGCCGGCGCCGGGCATGGGCAGCCCGCGGCCGGCCGCCGGGACGGGGGTGTAGATGAGTCGTCCTCTCCGCCGGCTGTTCCTCGTCTTCACCCTGCTCTTCGTGGCCCTGGTGGCGCAATTGACGTACGTCCAGGTGTGGGCCGCGCCGAAGCTGAAGGTGAACCCGGCGAACACCCGCGCCCTGGAGGAGGAGATGAAGGTGGAGCGGGGAGTGATCGTTTCCGCCGACGGTAAGGAATTGGCGGTGAACCGGAAGGAGGGCCAGTACTACTTCCGCGAATACCCGTTCGGCAGTCTCACTTCTCCCTGGCTGGGCTACAGCAGCCTGCGCTACGGCCGGGCCGGTGTGGAGCGGGTCTACAACGAGGAACTCTCCGGTCAGGCCGGGATCCTGGGCATCACCAGCTACTGGGACCAGATAGTGGGCAATCCCCACCGAGGCGCCGACCTCAAGCTCACGGTGAGCGTGGCGCTTCAGAGGGTGGCGGCCGAGGCCCTCGGGGAGAGAAGGGGGGCCGTGGTGGCTCTCGACCCCCGCACGGGAGCCGTGCTGGCCATGGTCTCCTACCCCCGCTACGACCCCAACGATATCGACCAGCGCTGGAAGGAGATCAACTCCGATCCGGGCAGGCCCCTGCTCAACAGGGCGACCCAGGGCCTCTATCCGCCCGGCTCGGTCTTCAAGATAGTGGTCGCCGGCGCGGCCCTCCAGACCGGCACGGTCACCCCGGACACGGAGTTCGAGGACACCGGTGAGTATCTGGCGGGGGGCTACATAGTGCGTAACTACGGCGACAAGGTGTATGGGACCCACGACTTCACCCGGGCCTTCGCGAGCAGCATCAACACCACGTTCGCGAAAGTGGGCGTGGAGATGGGGGCCGGTACCCTCGCGGACTACGCTTCCGAGTTCGGCTTCAACAAGGACTCACCCTGGCCGCTGGGTGCCAGCAAGAGCTTCTTCCCCGACCCGGGCGACGTGGACACGGCGCATGTGGCCCAGGTCTCTTTCGGCCAGGGGGAGGTGCTCTCCACCCCTCTGCAGATCGCGCTGGCCGCGGCGGCCGTCGCCAATGAAGGCAAGATCATGCAGCCCTACGTCGTCGACGAAGTGCTCGACTATCACAAGAACATGCTGCAGGAGACTCGGCCCCGGGTCTGGATGGAACCACTGAGCAGTGAGACGGCGGCGACGCTTCGCGACCTCATGGTCGAGGCGGTCAGCAACGGGACGGGAACCTCGGCCGCTATCGAAGGCGTCCAGGTAGCTGGCAAGACAGGGACAGCGGAGGTGGCAGACGCCGGCCCACACTCCTGGTTCGCTGCGTTCGCTCCGGCCGATGATCCGCAGGTGGTGGTGGCGGTGCTGGTGGAGAACGCCGGCACCGGTAGCAGCGTCGCGGGGCCGATAGCCCGGAAGGTCATTTCCGCAGCCCTTGGAATATGACACTTATGGATAGGGTAGTATTGGCCGCTATGGATTTCGGGCAGATGGACAAGATGGCGTCTCGGAAGGCGAACAGGCCTTGATAGGACGGGTTTTCGACAACCGTTACGAAGTCGTCCGTGCGCTGGGTAGCGGCGGGATGGCCGAGGTGTATCTGGCCAACGACCGCATCCTTGGTCGGCAGGTCGCCCTCAAAGTCCTCTCCGCCCGGTACGCTCATGATGCCCAGTTCGTCGAGCGATTCCGGCGCGAGGCCAGCAGCGCGGCCAGCCTCAATCACCCGAACATCGTGCAGATCTACGACCGTGGTGAGGCCGAGGGCACCTACTACATCGCCATGGAGTATCTCGACGGGCGCTCGCTCAAAGAGATCATCCTGAAGTACGCTCCGCTCAGCCCCGACCTCGTGGTGTCCGTATCCGTGCAGATCCTTGAAGCTCTGCGCTTCGCGCATCGCCGGGACGTCATCCACCGGGACATCAAGCCCCAGAACATCATCGTCGACAGCGAGGGCCGGGTGAAGGTGACGGACTTCGGCATCGCCCGGGCCGGCAGCGCCTCCACCATGACCGAAGCCGGATCGATCATAGGGACGGCTCACTACCTCTCTCCGGAGCAGGCGCAGGGACAGCCGGTGGAGGCGGCCTCGGACCTGTATTCGCTGGGCGTGGTGATGTACGAGATGGCCACCGGCAAGCTGCCCTTCGACGGCGACAACCCGGTGGGCATCGCCATGCAGCACGCGCACGAGCGGCCGGTGGCTCCCCGCACCATAACCCCCGACATCCCTGAGAACCTGGAGGGAGTCATCCTGCGCTCCCTGGGGAAACACCCCATCGAGCGCTATCTGACCGCGCAGGCCATGCTCGCCGATCTGAGGAAGGTCCAGGATGGGGAACCGGTCAGCGCGCCCGCGGCGTTCCTGGAGGAAGCCACGCAGGTCATGGCTCCGGCGGCCGTCGCCGCGGCGGCGCAGCCCACCCAGGTGCGTCCGAAAGGAGCGGAGCGCGCCCAGTCACTCCCCGAGCCCTTCTACGGCGAAGGGCCGCGCCGCCGGAGTGTATGGCCTTGGATACTCGTCATCATCCTCCTGTTGGCTCTCGGCGGCGGGGCGTATGCCGTCTTCTCCAACTGGAACAGCGCAGCCGCGGAGACCGCGATCGTGCCGGGAGTGGTCGGCACGAGCCAGCAAAACGCCAAGAAAGCGATCGATGCGGCGGGGTTCGATTTCAAGGTAGAGGGAGAGCAACCGTCGGCCGATGTGGCGGCTGGTGACATCGCCCGGCAGGACCCGGAAGAAGGGACCGAACTTGCCCTCGGTGAGAGGGTCAGTGTCTGGGTGTCGTCGGGCGAAGGTAAGGTCGAGGTGCCGAACGTGGTCGGCAAGACACAAGTAGCGGCCACCCAACAACTGATGGCACTCGGACTGAAGGTCGTTCCCAAGGAAGAGACGGTCAAAGACCAGAAGGTGGGCACGGTCGTACGGCAGAGCCCCGGGGAGGGTGAACAGGTTGACGCGGGTGCCACGGTTACGATCGTGGTGGTGGCGCCGAGCAACACGGTGGAGGTGCCGCGCCTCATCGGCATGACCCAGGACTCGGCCGTCGCCCTCGTCGAAGGGATGAAGCTGGTACCCGTGGTCAAGGAGCGCGACTCCACCGAGCCTGGTAAGACAGTCGTAGACCAGGATCCCAAGGAAGGCGACGAGGTGGAGCCGGGGTCGGAGGTGACCATATACGTCAGCAACGCCCCCGAAGTGACGACGGTGAAGGTGCCGCCGGTGGCGCAGATGGGCTACACGGTCGCTCAGGCCCGGGCCAGGCTGGCCACGTACGGCCTGCGTTACAGCACCGTCGAGGTGGAGACGCCGGACTATCCGCCGGGCGAGGTCATCGGCCAGGATCCGCCCGCGGGGCGCGTCGTCGAGAAAGGCAGCATAGTGGAACTCACCGTCGCGAAAGAGCCGCCGTCGACCACTACCACTACTCAGCCGAGTACCACCACGACCCAGCCGACCACTACCACCACGACCCAACCGCCTACCACCACCACGACCCAGCCGACCACGACGACCGCCACCACGTCCTTCTGACCACGCTGCCGGTCGGCGGTCCGGGTGCGGAACCGGGTGGACCAGTCAGGGGAAGTCGCCCGAGGTCGTTCCTGCCGGCTGATTCACGCGGGGACTGAGGCATTTTCCCGGAGCTCGGCCGGTCGCGGGCTGCTACAATCCCTGCTCGAGCGCGAAGGCGAGGTCGACAGTGAGCGTAGAGAACCCCACGTTTCAGGACGTTCTGCTGGGTCTGGAAGAGTTCTGGGCCAAGCAGGGCTGTGTCATCTGGCAGCCACATCACACCGAAGTCGGTGCGGGCACCTTCAATCCGGCGACCTTTCTCAAGGTGCTGGGACCGGATCCTTGGAAGGTGGCGTACGTGGAGCCTTCCATCCGTCCCACGGATGGGCGCTATGGAGAGAACCCCTACCGCCTCGGCCACTACTATCAGTACCAGGTGATCCTCAAGCCCTGTCCCGACGACGTGCAGGATGTCTACCTGGCCTCTCTGGCGCACTTGGGCATCGATCTGGCCAAGCATGACGTCCGCTTCGTGGAGGATGACTGGGAATCGCCCACTTTGGGCGCCTGGGGGTTGGGCTGGGAGGTGTGGATCGACGGGATGGAGTGCACCCAGTTCACGTACTTCCAGCAGGTGGGAGGCATCGACCTCGATCCCCCCAGTGTGGAGCTCACCTACGGCACCGAGCGGCTGGCCATGTACCTGCAGGGTGTGGACAACGTCTTCGATCTGGTCTGGGTCCCCGGTGTCACCTATGGGGACGTGCACAAGGCCAACGAGGCCCAATGGTCGGTGTACAACTTCGATCTGGCCGACGTCGCCATGCTGCAGCAGGCCTTTGCAGAGCACGAGCGCGAGTGCGAACGGTGTCTGGAACGGGGCCTTGTGCGGCCGGCGTACGACTTCGTGCTCAAGGCGTCGCATACGTTCAACCTCTTGGATGCCCGCGGCGCGATAAGCGTGACCGAGCGCACCGGCTACATCGCCCGAGTCCGCAACCTCGCCCGCAAGGTGGCCGAGGGGTACGTCGCGCAACTCGACGGCCGGAGTGCCACCGAAGCGTCGACGGCTGGGATCGGGGGAGAACTCGAGAGCGGGGAGTCGACCGCCCTCGCGGCCCAAGCCATCAAGGTGGCGAAGGGGATCCAGGCTCCCGCCGTTGCGGCGGAGTCGGAGCTCGGGGAGCAAGGTGCCCCCTGGATATCAGCGGATAACCGCGAGGGGCGCGACTTCCTGCTGGAGATCGGTGTGGAGGAGATGCCGGCTTCCGCCTGCCGGGCTGCGATCGACCTTCTGCCCGACCGGGTGGCCGGGCTCTTCGGCGCCGAAGGGGTGGAAGTGGACCGCGATGACATCCAGGTGATGGTGTCTCCCCGACGTATCGCGGTGCTGATCCCGAACGTCCCCGGCGACCAGACCCCCCGAGAGGTCGTTCAGCGTGGCCCGGCATGCGAGGCCGCCTTCGACGCTGAGGGCAGACCGACCAAGGCCGCGGAGGGCTTCGCCCGGGCCAAGGGCGTCTCCGCCGGCGATCTGGAGGTGCGGGAGGAGGCGGGGCGCAAGTTCGTCTACTACGTGACGAGGAGTGAAGCGCGAGCGACCGCCGAGCTGCTTCCCGAGATCTGCCTCAGGATCGTGCGCGACATGTACTTCCCCAAGAACATGCGTTGGGGCTACCGGGACCTGCGGTTCTCCAGGCCGGTGCGGTGGTTGGTCGCTCTCTGGGGCGAGACGGTGATCCCGTTCGAGATCGCCGGACTGGTCTCGGGAAGGACGAGCTGCAGCCATCGCTGGCTCGGGGGCGAGGTGGACATAGCCCGCCCGGCCGACTACGTGGAGACGCTTCGCTCTGGCGCCGTCGTGGTCGACCAGCGAGAGAGAGAAGAACTGATCTGGTCCGAGCTGGAGCGGGTGGCGGGAGACGAAGATCTCGAGGTCGTTGATCCGGGCGGCAAGATGGAAGAGGTGCTTTTCTTGGTGGAGTATCCCACCGTGGCTCGGGGTCTTTTCGCTCATCACCATCTGGCTTTGCCCACCGAGGTCCTCGTGACGGCCATGCAGTCGCACCAGCGCTACTTTCCCCTGGTTCAGGGCAACGGGACGCTCTCCAACCGCTTCCTCTACGTGACCAACGGCGACCCCGCCTTTGTGAAGCAGATCACCATGGGGAATGAACGGGTGCTCCAGGGCAGGATAGAAGACGCGGAATTCTCCTTCGAGAAAGACAAGGTCACCGGCCTCGAGCAGATGGCGGCTCAACTCGGGAGGATCGTCTTCCACGAGAAGGTCGGAAGCATGAAGGACAAGACCGACCGTCTGGTCGCTCTCACCGCCTACCTGGCCGAGGTGACCGGCGCTCCCAGTGACGTCCTGGAGAAGTCGCTGGAGGCCGCCCGTCTGGCCAAGGCCGACCAGGTGTCGGTGATGGTGCGGGAGTTTGCCGACCTGGAAGGGGTCATGGGGGAGAAGTACGCGCTCATGGAGGGTCATCACCCCGAGGTGGCCCAGGCCCTGCGGGAGCAGTTCCTTCCCGACGCTGCCGGCGGCGCGGTGCCGGTGACCGCCCCAGGGGCACTGCTGGCCACCGCCGAGAAGGTCGACAATATCGTCGCGGCTTTCGCCTGCGGTGAGCCTCCTTCCGGCTCCAAAGACCCTTACGGACTGCGCCGGGCGGCAGCCGGCATGGTGGCCATCGCCGGCCATCACGGACTGCGCTACGACGCTGAGCGCCTGGTTGACCGCGCCTACGACGGACTAGAGCGTTTTCCGGGCTTGACGGGCCGGGAGTCGGTGGTGCCCGAGGCGACTGCCTTCATCATGGAGAGGCTCGCCAAGAGCCTTACCGACGAGGGGCTGGCGCGGGACACGGTCGATGCGGTGCTGCCCACCTCCCGGGACTTCCTGGATCTACGCGCCCGTGCTGAGGCGTTGCACCGATTCCGCTCGGGGGCGCTGTGGGAGGACCTGGTCACCGTCTTCACTCGACCGGCCAACCTGGCCCGGCAGTTACCTCCCGACGAGACCGCTGAAGGAAGCGCCCTCCCTCTCGGTGGAGTCTCCCCCGAGCTGTTCCAAGCCGAGGCCGAGTCGGAACTGTTCGTCGGCTGGCAGGAAGCGGCCAACACAGTGGCCGCCACCATCGAAGAGCGACGGTACGATGATGCTTTCACCACCCTGGCCGCACTCCGCCCGGCCATCGACCGCTATTTCGACGACGTGCTGGTGATGGCGAAGGACGAGGCGGTCCGGCTCAACCGCCTGCGCCAGCTGGCCGCAGTGGCGGCCATGGTGCGCACCGTAGCCTGGCTGGAGTTGGTCCAGGGCTGAGTGACAAAGAAGGGGGCACCTTTCGGTGCCCCCTTGTCTCGCTGCCTATCGCGTCGTCCGGTCTCTACGACGGGGTTCGTACCCCGCGCCTCTAGTTGCGGCCGGCCACCTCTTCGACAGTCTCGTCGCCGGCTTCTTCGGCCAGATGGGTGGCATCATGCCCGCGCTGCTTGCGGCGCTGGTATTCCGGATCGGCCTCCAGCCAAACATGCGCCCAAGGCATTTCGTTCTCCCAAACCGGAGTCAGCTTCTCCCGTACACCGGCCGAATAGGCGTGAAGGCCGGGTTGCAGCTCGTGGAGCAACGATTCGGCTCCCAGGTGGGTGGGATAGGCGTTGTTGCGCTCGACTACCTTCTTGATCACCGCGGGATGGTCGATGATGGGGCAGGGTCTCAGCAGGTTCTTGCCGAAGGGCTGCATCCGGCGTAGATCTCTGAAGAAGTCGGAGCACAGGCAATCGAGCAGCGGCTTGTCTTTGATGTTGTCGGTGGCGAAGTGGGCGAAGATGCACGGCTCAACGTCGCCCTTGTTGTTGATGTGGATGTACTTGCGGCCACCGGAGAGACATCCGCCGGTCAGAGTGCCGTCGCCCCAGAAGTCGGCTACCAGCAGCGGCCGGGTGTTGCGGATATGCATCACCCCGCGACGGAGCTGGTCGCGCTGGTCGGGAGTGGGCATGAGGTTGAGGTCCGGGTTGCGTCCTACCGGCATGTAAGCGAAGTACCATCCATAGAAGGCGCCCTTTTCCACCATGAGATCGGCGAACTCGTCGGAGATGACCTCGTCGATGTTGTCTCTGGTGGCAGTGGCTGAGAAGGCGATCATGGCGCCTCGCTCGCGCAGGCGGTCCATGGCCGCCATGATGCGATCGTAGGTGCCGGTGCCGCGGCGGGCGTCGGTGGACTCCCGCCCTCCCTCGATGCTGATCGTCGGGCAGATGTTGCCCAGCTCGACAATCCTGTCGGCCACCCGGTCGTTGATCATGGTGCCGTTGGTGAATACCATGAACACCGATTGCGGATGCCGCTCGATCACGTCCAGGAGCGGCTGCCATACGAACGGCTCCCCTCCCAACATGACGAAGACCCGGGAGCCGATATCCTCACTTTGGCAGATGATGCTCTCCACCTCGTCCTCGGTGAGATCGTCCTCCGAGTCGTACTCGGCCGCGTAGCACCCCACACAGCGCAAGTTGCAGCGCATGGAGGGGCTGATGAGTATTGCCGTGGGCGAAGAAATGCCTCGTTCCTTCAGGAGCGACTCCGTGTAGTCCGGGTCCCGCATGAAGAAGTTGGCCATCATCCCGGCAACGAAACGTTTACGTACATTAGGATGAAGATGACGGATGTTCTTGAAGAACTGGTTGCCGGGATTGCCGGGAGCGGTATAGGTCTTGAGCCACTCGGCAATCATCTGCTGCTGCGGCGATTTAGCCGTACGCTTCACCGCGACGGTGAGCCCGCGCATGGCCAAATCGGAACTGCCGACTACGGTAAGGGCCCCCGAGATGATGGAGGCGGTCCGTTCGTAGTCGCGTCGCTCCCGAGCTTCTTTCAGTGAGAGCTCGGGCATGTGACCTCCTTTCGTCCTTTTCCCTGTTTTCGACCTACCCCGATACCCCCATAACATAACACACCCGATTACGCGTAGCTAAGCGGTTCGGCGGGGTGCCGGGCCTCGGGGTGTGCTTCCCATCGGTCGGCGGCTTCGTTAGAATATCTGGTTCTGGGGGGGGGACTGGCAGAAACGCGTCGCGTCGTAGTGTTCGAAGGGAGTTTTCGCTGATGAGCCCTACCAAATACGTGTATGATTTTTCGGAGGGGAATGCCTCTATGAAGTCTCTTCTGGGAGGCAAGGGGGCGAACCTGGCGGAGATGACAGGACTCGGCATTCCCGTACCCCCGGGTTTCATCGTGACCACGGCTGCCTGTGTCTACTATTCGGCCAACGGAGCGTATCCCGCGGGGCTCACCGAGGAGATCGAAGAGCACCTGCGGGTTCTCGAGAAGCTCACCGGCAAGACTCTGGGCGATCCGCGGAACCCTCTGTTGCTTTCGATCCGCTCCGGCGCGGTCTTCTCCATGCCCGGGATGATGGACACCGTCCTCAACCTGGGCCTGAACGACGAGACGGTCGAGGGTCTGGCCCAGGGCACCGGCAACCCCCGATTCGCCTACGACTCCTACCGGCGGTTCATCTCCATGTTCGGCGACGTGGTCATGGGGGTGGACCCGCAGGCCTTCGAAGACGCCCTCACCGCGAAGAAGGCTGAGGTCGGCGCCGCTCTGGACACGGACCTCTCGGCCGACGACCTTCGCGACCTCACCGTCCGCTTCAAGCAGATCCTGGGTGACCACGCCGGCGAGCAGTTCCCGGTCGACCCGCTCAAGCAGCTCTACATGGCCGTGGTGGCCGTGTTCAAGAGCTGGGACAATCACCGGGCCAAGGTCTACCGGCGCACGCAGGGCATCCCTGATGACCTGGGCACTGCCGTCAACGTCCAGACCATGGTCTTCGGCAACAAAGGGGAGACGTCCGGAACCGGCGTGGCTTTCACCCGCGACCCCTCCACCGGGGAGAACTCGTTTTACGGGGAGTTCTTGATGAACGCCCAGGGCGAGGACGTGGTGGCCGGCGTGCGCCATCCGCGGCCGCTGGAAGAGATGCGCGCAGTCATGCCTCACGCCTTGGACGAGCTGTACGCGATCCGGGAGACGCTGGAGACGCATTACCGGGACATGCAGGACGTGGAGTTCACCATCGAGGACGGCAGGCTCTACATGCTGCAGACGCGTAACGGCAAGCGTACCGCCCAAGCCGCGCTGCGCACCGCCGTCGACATGGTCAGCGAAGGCCTCATCAGCAAAGAGGAGGCTCTCCAGCGGGTCGATCCCGCTCAACTCGACCAGCTTCTGCACCCCCGCCTCGATCCCAAGGCCGCCTACACCGTCCTGGCCACCGGCCTGGGAGCGTCTCCCGGGGCTGCGGTCGGCCGGGCCGTATTTGACGCCGACGAGGCCGAAGAGCGGGGCTCCCGGGGCGAGCCGGTCATCCTCGTGCGCTGGGAGACCAACCCCGATGACATCCACGGTCTCATCAAGGCGCAGGGAGTGATCACCAGCCACGGAGGCATGACCTCGCATGCGGCCGTCGTCGCCCGGGGGATGGGCAAGCCCTGCATCGCCGGCGCCCAGGACCTCAAGATCGACACCGAGGCCCGCCGTTTCACGGTGGGGGACGTGGTGGTCAACGACGGCGACTGGATCTCCATGGACGGAGCCAGCGGAAAGGTGATCTTGGGCCAGGCCGCCCTTTCCCCCGCGGCCATAGACGAGAACGTGAACACGGTGTTGTCCTGGGCCGACGAGGTGCGACGCCTAAGGGTGCGCACCAACGCCGACACTCCCGAAGATGCGCAGAAGGCTCGGGAATTCGGGGCCGAGGGCATCGGGCTGACCCGCACCGAGCACATGTTCATGCAGGAGGACCGGCTGCCGCACGTGCAGGCGATGATCATGGCCGCCACCGAGGAAGAGCGCAAGGGCCATCTGGCCAAGCTCCTGCCCTTCCAACGGGAGGACTTCGACGGCATCTTCCGGGCCATGTCCGGGCTACCGGTCACCATCCGGCTGCTCGATCCACCCCTGCACGAGTTCCTGCCCGACTACACCGAGGTGATGGTGGAGCTCGAGCGCCTGCGCCTGAGCGGCGGCTCGCCGGAAGAAGTACGGAGACAAGAGGAACTGGCCGCCAAAGTGAAGGCTCTGGCGGAAGCCAACCCGATGCTGGGCACCCGCGGCTGCCGGCTGGGCATCCAGTGGCCGGAGATCTACGCGATGCAGGTCCGGGCCATCATCGAAGCGGCCTGCGACGTCCTGCAGGAATCGGGACAGATGCCGCACGTGGAGATCATGATCCCGCTGGTAGGGTTCGAGCAGGAGCTCAAGCTCATGCGGGAGCTTACCGAAGAGACGGCCGCGGAAGTGCTGGCCGAACGCGGGGTGACCGTCGACTACACGGTCGGCACCATGATCGAGGTGCCTCGGGCAGCCCTGACGGCAGACGAGATAGCCCGCCAGGCCGACTTCTTCAGCTTCGGCACCAACGATCTCACCCAGACCACTCTCGCTTTCTCCCGGGACGATGCCGAGGGCAAGTTCCTCACCCACTATCTGCGCATCGATCTGCTTCGGGACAATCCATTCGAGAAACTCGATCAGATCGGGGTGGGGCAGCTGATCGTGATGGCCGCCCAGAAGGCCCGGTCGGTGAAGCCTTCCATCAAGCTGGGTATCTGTGGCGAACATGGGGGGGAACCCTCGAGCGTCAAGTTCTGTCATCGGGCTGGGTTAGACTACGTGAGCTGCAGTCCTTACCGGGTGCCCCTGGCCCGGCTGGCGGCCGCGCAGGCGGTCCTGGAGGAGTCGGCAGCCGGCAAGTTGGGCGACTGACGGATCTCCCCCCGGGGCTCCTCGAGCCCGACGATCTAGCGAGGCCGGTGACGTTGTGAAGCATGAGAGAGCCGGTAAGGTCCACTTGTCCGCCGACGAGTTCGAAGCGGGGCTCTCTGAGTGGGCGCAGCGCTCGTCGGCGTCCCGCGGCCGGGAAAGGCCCGAAGAGCCCTGCACCCTCCGGACGCCCTTCCAGCGGGACCGTGACCGCATCGTCCATAGCAAGTCCTTTCGGCGGCTGAAGCACAAGACCCAGGTGTTCATCTCCCCCGAAGGGGACCACTACCGCACCCGGCTGACCCATACTCTCGAGGTCTCCGGCATAGCCCGCACGGTGACCCGGGCGTTGCGACTCAACGAAGATCTGGCCGAGGCGATCTCTCTGGGGCACGACCTGGGGCACACCCCGTTCGGCCACGCGGGCGAAGCCGTGATCGACCAGATCTTGAAGAGCCTGGGCGCGGGCGGGTTCCGGCACAACGAGCAGAGTGCCCGGGTGGTGGAAGTGGTGGAGAACGACGGACTCGGCCTCAATCTGACCTGGGAGGTGCGGGACGGTATCCGCCACCACAACGGGAAACAGATGCCCGCCACTCTCGAGGGTCGGGTCGTACACCTGGCCGATCGTATCGCATACATCAACCACGACATCGATGACGCTCTCCGGGCCGGGATGATCAGTGCGGGAGATCTGCCCGAAGGGCCGGTGGCACTCTTGGGTCGGACGGGCAGCGACCGTATCGACGCCCTGGTGCACGATCTGGTCGACAGCAGTGCCGAAACGGGGGCTATCGTCCAGACCCCGGAGGTGGGCCGGGCGATGGACGAACTGAGGACCTTTCTCTTCCGTACGGTCTACGCACGCTCTCTGGAGGAGGCGGGGGAGCAGAAGGTGGAGCAGCTCATCACGCAGCTAATGGAGTATTACCTCAGCAATCCCCAGGCGCTGCCGTCGCCGCCCACTCCCACCGGTGACGACGATATCGACCGGTCGGAGCTCATACGGGCGGTCACCGATCATGTGGCCGGCATGACCGACCGCTACGCCCGAAGGACGTACCTGGATCTCTTCGTGCCCAAATGCTGGGGGGACCAATGATCAGCGGTGCGCGTAGCGGGGGCCGGCGGCGATGAGCCCCATGATCAAAGACCAAAGCGTCCAGGCGGTCTTGTCGGCTGCCAGTATCGTGGACGTGGTGTCCGGCTACACCAGTCTCCGCAAGCGGGGGGCCACATATACGGGGCTCTGCCCGTTCCATCAGGAGAAGACCCCCTCCTTCACGGTGAGCGCCGAGAAAGGTCTCTACTACTGCTTCGGCTGCGGGGAGGGCGGCGATGTCGTTCGTTTCTTGGAACGGATAGAGAGCCTTTCCTTCACCGAAGTGATCGAGCAACTCGGCGAACGTTTCGGCGTGCCGGTAGAGTACGAAGAGGGGGCGGTAGCCGACCCGGAGCGCAAAGATCGGCAGGCTCGCCTGCTGCTTGTGCTCGACAAGGCTGCCACGTTCTATGAGCGATTCCTATGGGAGACGGAAGGCGGCCGGGGCGCCAGAGAATACCTGGAGAAGCGGGGGCTGGAGCAGAAAGTCTGCCACACGTTCCGCGTGGGTCTTGCTCCTGACGAGTGGAGAGGTCTGCACCGCCGGGCCTCGAAAGAAGGCTTCACGGACCGGGAACTCGAGGACGCCGGTCTGCTGATCCGCCAAGCGGGCAAGACCTACGACCGGTTTCGAGGGCGACTCATGTTCCCGCTGGTCGACCATAGAGGGAGAGTCCTTGGGTTCGGAGGGAGGACTCTCAGGGAAGAAACCCCTAAGTACGTGAACTCGCCGGAGGGTCCTCTCTACCAGAAGGGTCATCTGCTCTACGGTCTGTACCAAGCTCGGCGGGCCATCGCCGAGGCTGATGAAGTAGTGGTGGTGGAGGGCTATACGGATGTCCTCGGACTCGTACAGGCGGGCATGGAGAACGTGGTCGCTTCCATGGGGACCGCCCTCACCGATGCCCAGATCGGACTCATGATGCGCTTCACCGGCAACGTCACCTTCATGTTCGACGCCGATCGGGCCGGCACCGAGGCCGTCTTGCGCTCGGGCGATCTGGCCCGCGGGCACGGACTGCGGCCTACGGTGGCGGTCCTGCCCGGCGGTCGAGACCCGGCAGACGTGGCCGTCGATGGCGGGCGCGAGGCCGTCTCCCGGGTGACGGCTGGGAAGATCTCGCTCCTGGGGTTCGAGTTGCGGCAGGCTTTGACCCGGGGCGACACGGCCACGGCCGATGGGCGGGTGCGGGTCTTCGAGGAGGTGCGGCGGATCATGAGCAAGACTCGGTCGCTCAAGGAACGGGAAGAGGAGATCCCGCTGGTGGCCGACCGGCTACGGCTCTCGCCGGACAGCGTCGCGTTGCTTCTGCGGGGGGATGCGGGGGGCCGGGCCCCCCGGCCCCGGGCCCCCCCCCCCCCCCCCCCCCCACTCAAAAACCCAGC